>JAUWGW010000015.1 GCA_030606215.1 bacterium | reverse complement strand
TTGCAGTTTTCCATTTTTCGTAACACCCACAAAAAGACTGCCGCCTTCGGTATTCGCAAAAGCTGTAACGCTTTCGATGATTTCATTAATCTGCGAAAGCGACGGTTTCCATTCAATCGTCATCGATTCGCTGGTTCTGATTAATTTTGATACATTTTTTGTTTTCATATAAAATTCTCAACAACTCCTATTTCCTTATTCGTTAAACCATATAATTTGCGTAAATATTCGGTCGACTGTACTCCTTTCTGTCATTCAGAGGAGCGAAGCGACGAAGAATCTCCGTAGATTCTTCGCTACGCTCAGACGCCGTCCTGAGCCGAGCGAAGGGATGACACGGTTCACCGAATATTTGCTAATTTGCAAACCATCTATGCAATCTGGTGTTGGTATTCTTTTATTTTTGACTATTTCGTATTATGGCTCATACTCCGATACTGTCACAATTATCAGGTAGCGTCATCTTAAAGATCAAAATCAGAGATTTACCACTGGATTTAGTTCTTCAAAGATAAATTCAATGATATTTTTAGACAAATTCCTTGTATCTTCGTCCATATCTAAAGTTGTTTCATGATGGTCGTCTTTAAGTACGTCATTAAAGTCATAAATCTTTCTTGCCATCTCATCATTTATTGAATTTTCTTCTTTCAGTCTGGTAACAATAGCGCCAAGCCCCTCAATAGATACTCCTTTTAAATTTTTTCTGAACCTCCATTCTAACTCTTTTTGTAGTATTGGTCTTAACGATCTGCGCACATCCGACGCGTTCACATCAGGATCGCCGTTAATAAATCTTTCCACCTTCTCTATTTCTTGAGCATGTGGATCTAATCTAGTTTTAGGGTCACTAACCAACCCAAAGACAGCACCAAAACCATCTCTTTTGATTTCAATAAATTTTAAATCCGGAAGACTTTTCAGTTTCTCGTAAGTGTCAAGTAAAAATCTGCTGTGGTGTGCAGCTATAATCAATTGGCAGCAAGACGTTGTAAGATTCTTAATCTCTATAAAGGTCTGTGAAATTCTATTATCGTCAAAGCTGGTTATCGGGTCGTCTAAAAAAACGATGGTGTTTTTTAATTCAGCCTTACTTTTCTTTTTGAGTTTTGAAATAAAAATTGAAAATGCCAAAGCCCTCCTGTCTGCATCACTAAATATAAATGGCAACCGATCAAAAGTAATTTCCTCATTTGCAAATTTGATTGTCGGTTCATATACTGGCTGGCCTCCCCAACGCCGATAGGTTGTTTGAATTTCAAAATCAATAGAGCCTAATCTATTTAAAATGTGCGTTGTGTCCTGGAAGTATTGCTCAATGAATTCTTTATTTTCTCGCTCTAGTTCTTCCTGTAATTTTTTAATTTCCTGTTCTATTATATCCTTTTTTCCTCTTAAAAGTTGTGCATTATCTATGTCGGTTGCTAATTCGTATCTTTTTACTTTTATATTCAAGTCTATTATTTTATTGCTCAACTTTTCTGATTCCTTTATTAATTGATCATTCTGACTCCTCGTTTTAATGGTGTTTATTTCTACAAGAAGTAATTTTACAAATTCATTGTATTGATTTATTATTTTTTCAAACTGCTGATAAGCAATTAGTAAATTATCGCTGGTGGGGAATTCCTTGATAGAAACAAAAGATTTCTTCTTTTTTTCAGTGATAAGTTCTTCAATCTTACCAGCAACTTTTTCCATTAGTTCTACAAGATTGCTATTGGACTCGTTCACTTTGTTGCTGAAACTATCTATTTGTTCGATGAGTTTTTGAGTCTCGTCTGTAAAGTAACCCTGCCAGCGGCGGCAACTTGCCAAATTTTTATTTACCGAATTTTCTGCTAATTTAATGATGCTAATAAGGTTATTAAATTCTTGATGTTTATCGTCCAGTGTTCTAATAGTTTTGTTACAAAAGCTTTCATATGCCTCGCTAAATACTGTTTTGTATGTTTCAATAAGATCAATAACTGTAACCAAAGATTGACTACAAAACGGGCAATTTAAGGTAGTTACATCTTTATTTTGTTTAAGATAGGCATTTACTCCTTTTTCAATCCATTCTTCTTCTTCGCCATCGTGGGAATTAAAGTGTTGTTCTATATGTTCTCGCATCCGCTTATATGCAGTATCATTTATATTTTCAAAGCCTTTTCCCAGCGAATCTTTTAGAATTTTAATTGCCGGTTCAGGATTTTCAAGAGAAAGTATTGTTGGCTCATCGAGTTCGATAATTTTATTCTTTTCCGAAATGGATTTTCTAAATTTCTTCAGATTCTCTTGAAGCGTAGTTAATTCAGATTTAGTTGCTTCAATATTATCCGGTTTCTCGACCGATATAAAGTCTTCAAGGCTTATTCCTAAATCTAAAGTTCCCAAACTTCTTTTGAGTAAATCCTCAAGTTCGCTGATAGCTTTTGTCGTTTCGCGGAACGATTTATTTTTTAAAGAATCTATTTGTTTGCCAATCTCGACACTTTTCTCACCTATTAGTAAATTTGTCAGATTTTCTTTATTAGATCTTGATATTGTTAATCCTGTAAAAACATTGTCCTCGATAAAGCGAGAGTCAAAAACTTCTATTGAGCAATTAAAGTTTCCCGTATTCCATCTTTGGTTAAGGCAAAAAATATCTTGTTCCGTCACATCTGTGCCATTTTCAATGCTAAAACACGCCTCTTGGGTAATGGGATTGCCGTCTCTTACTATTGATTGCCTATTTGATAAAACTTCTGGATTTTGATTCGCTATGGAACGAAAAATGTCGGAGAGGGTTGATTTTCCGTAACAGTTAGGGCCATAAATTAAGGTCAACTGGCCAAGCTCGGTATGCCCGACATTCAAAAATCTTCCAATCCCTTTAATTTTTTTAATTCTTTTTATCATAAGTATCTTCTCCTTCTACAATTTTTATTTCTTCTTTGGTCAAACCGTATAATTTATAAACCATCTGGTCGATTTGGTGTTGGTATTCTTTGACTTTCGCCTGCTTGGTAGAATTAGTAAGATAATCGTCATCTTTTGTGATTGCGAGAATCTTATCTACAAGTTTGATGATGGGCGTTTGCTGTTCGGGTTCATCAAGAGTGCACTTCGGTATTGGTATCTGAGTGATATAGTAATCGATAAAATGCATTGTGCGGACTGCACGGTTGTAAACGAAATTATAGGCATACCAATTGGAAAATTGCGATTGCAAGTAGCCAAGCAAAAACTTCTTACGCAATTTTCCGTCCGGTACTTTTATTTCGACACAGGTATCATTGATTAGCCTACGCTTGTTATCATAAAACATCGTTATCAGAATATGCGGACGAGGATTCTGGATATGGGCAATTATTTCCTGGCTCACAATCTTGTCGTCTTGGTAATCGCCAATATATTGTTTGGCAATCTTACCATTCAAATATCGGATTGTCGGTTTCAATCCGTAACAAACAATGTCTATTCCCTTGACACAAGGACAATTATCCTCTGCCTCGAAAGTTAGATGCTCAGTTATATTTGAGATACCAATTTCTGCTTTAATAACGGATGAAGTGTCGGGTATTGATTTTTCGATAATTTTTTTGAGGAGACTAACAGGATAAAGTCCTCTGTAAATCTGTGCGTTTCGTAAATCGGGCGTGAAGACATTTGCAAGTGGAAATTCGCCAAACACCCGCACTGTGCCAGCATCCGGGTCTAACGCGCCGACTGTAATATTTCCATCAGTACTATTTCGCTTTTGAACCGAAAAAACGCTTTGTTCAAGCAAAACATTCTCGAATGATTGGCTCGCGTCAATCAGAAAACACAAACTGTTTTCAAGCCAAATTTTACGAACATTGCTCCAAGATTCACCGTAAAGTGATTTTTTGGGAATGATGAAAGTTAATATGCCATTTTGCCCGACAAATTTTGACAACGATATGATAATGAACAATTCAGCAATATTGCCAGTTGGAAATTCAATCTTCATCGTCTTTCGAAAGAATTGTTTTTCTTCAGAGGACAAAACATCGCGGAAACCATACGGTGGATTACCAATCACAATATCAAATCCCCCCTCATCCTTACCCTCTCCCACAGGGGGCGAAGGATTTTTAACCCCAAACATCCACTCCGAGTCAAACCAGTCCGCTGAAATGTTGGAATTATACGGGTCCCAATTGGTTATCCTTTCAGTATTTTTTGTGGAAAAATTGTTTTGTTTTAATAACACCGCAAGTTTTTGCCGTATTTCCTTGTCTTTTTTTCGTAATTTTTCTTTCTCTTTTGTATAACTTGCATCAAAATATTTATCTCTATTTTCCTTTAATTCTTTTTCAAGGGTATCAATACGGGGGTCTGTGAAAATTAGCTGTTTTTCTTCTTCCAATCCAATTAGTGAATTAGCAGAAACCAGTTTTGTCTCAAGATTAGGTAGCGGTTCTATTCCAAAATTATCCTCACCAACGAGATTGCCACGCTCCCTACGGTCGCTCGCAATGACAGAATGATGGTTATCAAGGATTCTTTTATCCACTTTTTCATCTACTAAAAGTGAGATAAAAAATCTTAGTTTGGCAATCTGTATTGCAATCGGCTGAATATCAACTCCATAAATTGACTTTTTAATAAGATAGAGTTTACGGCCATAATCAAGTTCATTCTGTTTGAAATTCTGTTCAATTTTTTGGATTGAATCTCTTTTACTTGTAACGTCTAAAACATTTTTCTCAATTCCATCAATTTGTTGTTGTTTCCATTTTTCATTATGCGGGTCAAGTTTGGATAGTACTAATACAAGTTTTTGAAGTATACCCATAGGGAATGCACCAGAACCAACCGCCGGGTCTATCACTTTTAGCGTATTTATCGCATGGATTAAAATATTGGTCTCTTCTTCATTGAATGGATTTGTTTCGTCAGCATAGGAAAATAGGTGATTTAGTTTTTTGTCCAATTCAGATATGTCTGATAATTTTGTCTTAAAATATTCTTTAAGTGATTGCTCAACCATATAATTTACGATTTCACGCGGGGTGTAATAACTGCCAGTGGCTTTACGCGCAGTGGAAGCAGTCTCGGGATTGAAGCTTGCCAGGAGGTTTTCGAACACTTTGCCTAAGAGTTCAGGATCAAGGGCTACCTCCTGGTCATTGGGTTCGTTTTCGTCAATGGTGAAATTATAGGAAAATAAAGTGTCAATCAGTCCGCGGACTTTGTATTTTTTGTTCTTCGTTCCGTATTCTTTATTAAGGTCAACATCTTTTTCACCGGAGAAAAACAGGAAATTGGGCACATTTAGGCCCTTTTCTTTGTCTGAAAAACCATCAATCCTTATTTCAATATTTCTGCCGGCTTCCTCTATTTTCCTATCCAGACAATCAAACAAGCCACCGTTAAGAAAAGGGATGTCTTTGAATATTTTCAGCATATCTTCCTGATTTTTGAAATGGTCTTCATAACGATATACCCTATGGTCCATATAATTGCTGTTTTTCCAGCCGGTAATTTTGAAGCGGAATTTTCTGTCTTTTATCCTGGTATTGAGAGTGGCAAAGAAAAGATTTTGTAAAATTGCTTTGTAATAGGTGGTTTTTTTAGGCGATAAATCTTTTAATAGTTCGGAAATATTTTGGCAGTCAAACAAGTCTTTCCCAATTAATCCCTTTTCCCGCATAAACCAGATAAAAATAAGGCGGGTTATCATTCTTATTATGGCAATATTTCGTCCGTTATCCTCGTTTTTTGCATCTTCAGGAAACTTGCTGTTTTGCACTGCCCAAAAATACCAATTGGCAATATCCGTATAAAAACTCTTGGTTACCTTTTCAACGCTAAAGGCATCTTTAATTTTTTCCAATGATGAGAAATCGCCATCGCCAATCCTTTGCAAAAATGTTTTATTGGTAAATTCTTTGCTGACAAGATAGGTAAAACGGCGGAAGTTACTCCAATCCCTTCGTGTTCCCAGATAATTGGCGTAAATTAAACTAAAGCGGAAATTGTTTTGTCTGTCATAAAAGATAAATATTCCGGCATCGGATTGCGTTTCTTTGAGAATTTTTTTTGCTTTCTCGTACTGGGATTTTTTGCCGCTTCGTTCAGAGAGCGGCTGATTGGCTCGGAAAGCGCAAACGAACATTTGTTCGCCGCTATTAAATTTAATCTCCCCCAGTTTTAAGCCGTTTTTAAAGTCGTTATCTTCATATTGAATCAGGTCTTCTCTTTTAGGTGCAAAGGAACGGTTTTTTTCACGAAAAAACCGAACAAACCTTTCCGTCTCAAAATCATTTATAATGTTTTGTAATATTTCTCTGCTCATAGCTTTTGGTTCTCAATGGCAATAATTACTTCTTTCGCGAGGTCTTTTTGTCTCTCTTCTTCTTTTATCAAATAATCTTCCCCAAGCTCTTGTTTCAAAGAGATAATTTCCGAGACTGCTTTCTTTTGTTTATTTTCGTCCGCAGTCTCTAAATTGGCTATTCTGCGCAGAGTATAATCAGGAAGCGTGCCGTAATCAATGATATCTTCCCGCAGTGTCTTCAAAAAATCTAAATACGGCAGGAGTTTCTCCCATGGCTTAGAAATAAAGCTTTTAAGATTGTTCAATGCTTTTTGTTCAAGACTTTGCTCGCTGACGGAGCCATGCCGGTATTCTTTGAATTTCTTTATTTGTTCATACGAATTCCAAAAAGAGCTGGTTAGAGAAACTGCCTTTTCATTCTTGTCACAAGCGATTTTGTCAAAAATATCTTCAAAAGTGGCTTGATAAGGTTGAACCTTGCTATCGCCATTATACTTTAAACCATAAATATATATCCTGCCCTTTTTAAAGAAAATCAAAAGCTCATTATCGCTGAATTGCTTGGCGACCTTTACCCGCGGCGGGAAATTGTTTAGCTTATTTACCAAGTCCGGATTTTCTTTTTGTATTTCCAAAAACTGTTTTACAGCTTTAGAGTAAAAGCCTTCTTCTTCCAGTTTATCAGGATTTTGTTGAATCCTTTTGAATAAGCCTGCCGGGGTTGGCTCCTCATCAATATCGAAAATCTTTGCGTCCTCGCCCAATGTATTGTGGATTAAAAACATCTTGTTGCCGGCAATTTCCCGCGATTTAACCAATTCAGCGCCTTTTTCTGTAGGAAAGAAATTTACTATATAAAGTTCATCAAAAACCTTTTTACTAATACGATTTGTGCGGCCAACACGTTGAATAACTCTCACAGGATTCCACGGGATATCATAATTAATCACCATTCCGGCACGGTTTAGGTTAAAGCCCTCAGAAATCCTGTCAGAAGTAAGTAAAATGTCGTATTCGTCTTCTTGATTACTATGTGAAGCATCAAAATTCTTGTTTATCTGAAAGATTTTTTTAGATGACAGATCTCCTGCTACCACCAACAATTTCCTGCCAAAGTGCTTTTCTAATATTGGATTAAGATATTTCACCGTATCAAGATATTCGGAAAAGATAAGTATCTTTCTTTTTGGTTCGCCTTTGTTAGGTTTTTGTTTCAAAACGCTTTTGATATTTTTTAATAAGCAAGCTGTCTTGGGGTCATTATTTACTAATCCTAATGCTGATAATTCCTTTAAAATATCATCAAAAAGAACCAAATCAGCTTTCATGTGAGCGATGAAGTCATCTTTATATTTTAATTTATTCACTTCGTAAATTCTGTGGTTTTTGGGATAATCTCCGTTTCTTATTTTTTCAGAATAATCTTTTAAATATTCTTCAATCTGTTCTAAATCCAAATCATATATTTTTTCCAAAAGAGAGCGGTCAAGTATATATTTTTTTGTTTTTTCAATAAACTTCAATGCAGACTCGGTAATTGTTTTAAAGTTTTTTATGCTTTGTTCAAAAGACCCAAAAGAACTTTCAAATCTTTTAACGACCAATCTCCGCATAAAATCATACAAGTTTCTCTGCTGGATATACTGAAAATTTTCTTTTTCGGTTAATTTGTCATTAGCAATTTTCCCCCGATCTATCTCGTATTCAAAAGGCCGGTAAATAGCCCCTTTAAACTGACCGCCATCATCCGGGTCACCGAAATAATTGCTAATAATTTTATCGTAAAATTCTGACTGCCTTTTTGTTAATTCGAAAAACCATTCCTTTGGATCCGTAACTTTTGATAGGTGTTCAACTTGATCTTTATAAAACGGATTGCTTTGTAAATCTAACCGGTTGCGGCGAATAGTAACCGGCTCTATCACATCCCGGATCTGCTTTGCTAAATAATGCGACCTTTCCTTTACTTTTTCTAATTTTATACTTCTTTCTTCAAAAAGACTCTCGTAATAACTCTCTGCTTTTTTTCTTTTAGCTTCATTATAAGAGTTCCAATATTTGTTAATATACCCAAGACGGTCAAAAGTGCCTTTAAAAGCCTTAAATCTGTCTACAAGATTGTGCTCCAGCGTAATTGATGACTTCTTTGGTGTAATGAATAGCTTTAATAAAGATAAAATATCACCCGGCCTATTATTAAAGGGAGTGGCTGTTAGCAAAATTACAATTTTACCACGACAGATATTCTTCAAATACTCATAATCTTTTGTGTCCTGATTTCTAAAGCGGTGGGCTTCATCAACTATTACAACATCAATATCTTTAACTTTTTTTACGAAATGGGTTAAGCTCTCCAGATTCCCAAGTGACCGTATTTCCCAATCATAAAGACCAAACTCTTCAGCATATTTTTTCCATCCGGAGTTTTTGTTTTTATCGCCGACAAGATGTGGCGGACAAATAACGATACCCCGTTTTTTTAATTCTTTTGCTATCGCGCAGGCTATAACCGTTTTACCCAGACCCACTACATCAGCAATAATTACTCCATTATTTTTTTCAATAATTGCCAACGCTTGCCCTACAGCGTCTAACTGGTATTGATATGGAATGTAGCCGTTTTCTTCCAATGTTTTGATTAGCGATTGGCCAACTTCTTTTTGCTCAAACGAATCGAGATAAGTTTTAAGAATGAAGGCAAATGCTTCGAAAGGAGTGATATCTTTGATTAAGGTTTCTTTTTCAACTACCTCAATCAACTTTTTCTTAACCGCATCATCCTCGGTTATTTTTACTGCTTCACCCCACAAACTATCAAAGTAGCTTTCCGCGTCTTCAACTCCGTAATCACTTATTTCGACGTTAAACTCTTCCTGTGTAGTTAAACCGGCCTTAGTTAAATTGCTGCTGCCGGTAATAAACAATTTTTTTCTTCCAACCTGTTCTTCTTCAAGCTTAAAAATATAAATTTTAGCATGGTTAGGATTGTAGGTTTTTCGGATTCTTAATTTATCCTCTTTTATCAAACTTATGAAAAACTTAACTTGTTCGTAGAATTCTTTAGTGTCGAATTCTTCTGTATTAATCGATTTTTTTACGGATTGCAAAAATTTATCAATCCTTTCATCATCAGGTAGTTGATTATCCGGCTCGGCTAATTCAAGAATGCCCTTATTTGTCTTATCGACACTCAGACCGACTAATACATTAATTTTGGTATTAGGGTTCTTCTTTAATCCTTCATAAAGTTCTCT
This sequence comes from bacterium, assembly GCA_030606215.1. Taxonomy (GTDB): domain Bacteria; phylum NPL-UPA2; class JAUVJM01; order JAUVJM01; family JAUVJM01; genus JAUWGW01. The sequence continues at coordinate 26,020 of JAUWGW010000015.1, read as the reverse complement.
GATGCCTGAAAAATAGAAGAAACCGACCAGGAATTTTAGCTCGTCGCTTTTTTGAATTAATTCCATTAAACGCTTCTTTAAATGCGCAGTTCCGCTGTTTGTAATAAAATTTTTCATATCAATCTTAATTCATTTTTCCTGTTACCGCACCAAGCTCGTTTGCAAGAAAGTAGTTAATAAAGATGACAAACTGGAACACCGTTGGCCGAATATTTACTACGAACCAATTATACCACAGATTGGTGCAGAAAGAGCCTGAAATTACTTTCCCAAATTTCCTCAACAACCCCTGACCTCAAAATCAATAAATGGGGTTACATAATTGCTGATGAGGAGACAGGGAAGACCAATAAAGAAAAACTTTATGCCGGCGGAGATATTGTTACAGGAACCGCTACAGTAATATCAGCTATGGGAGCTGGTAGAAAATCCGCCACTGCAATAGATAAGGTTCTAACCTAAGTCCTTACCCATAATATCGTCCACAACAGATAGATGAGAGCTTGCCATCCGGCATAGCTCATGTTAAACTTTTTTTCATATGAGAAAAAGAATATTTAACGTTTTATTTGTTTGTATATTCGCCGCAATGCTCGGATTGGGAATCATTGCTCCCTTAATGCCAGTTTACGCAGAAAGTCTCGGAGCAACTGGTATATGGCTGGGCATAATATTTTCAGCCTTTTCTCTCTCCCGCGCAATCTTTACGCCGATAATCGGGAGAATCTCCGATAGAAGTGGGAGAAAGAAATTTATAATATCAGGGTTGCTGCTATACTCTATAGTTTCTTTACTCTATTCCTTTGCCGGTAATGTTTACTGTTTAACAGGTATCAGATTCATCCATGGGTTTGCCTCAGCATTGGTCGTTCCAATTGCAATGGCTTATATTGGAGAGACTACAGAGAAGGGGAAAGAAGGCAGTGTCATGGGAATTTTCTCCATGGCACTCTTTTTGGGGATGGGAGCGGGACCTTTCTTAGGTGGTTTTCTGAACGATGTTTTAGGACTTGCCTCAGCATTCTATGCAATGGCAGGTTTGACAGCAATTGCGTTTTTGATAGCCCTCCTCTTCTTACCAGACATAAGGTCCTCAGAGGAAGCAAAAGCCAATAAGCTCATTCCATTTAAGAAAATCATCCAAAATAATGTCCTGAAAGGGCTCATTCTTTTCAGGATTATCAATGCAATTGGAAGAGGAGGACTGATGTCATTTCTACCAATTTTTGCTTCAAGAATAAACATAGCTTCATCTCAGGTAGGAGTGCTGCTTTCTGTCAATATATTTCTCACCGCCTTATTGCAAAAACCCTTTGGCAGATTGGCAGACAGATACAACAGATTCTATTTGCTCATAATCGGCTCAATTATTGGCACGTTTGCATTGGTGCTGGTGCCTCTCAGCAGTAATTTTCGCGAGTTATTCATTATTAGTTCTATCATGGGCATTGGCGGCGCAGTAGCACTGCCTCCTGCAACAGCTATAACAGTAGAAATAGGTCAAAAAATAGGAATGGGGATTGCGATGGGTATATTTAGCACCGCAATGAGCATTGGTATGGTAGTGGCGCCACTGCTGTCGGGCGTAGTTATGGATGTTTTAGGGTTAGAATCCGTTTTCTATGTTGCCGCAATAGTAAGCTTCCTGGGCACATTGGTCTTCTACCATTATATTAGAGCAGGCTCAAATCCCCAGTGAATATTCTACTTGTTTTTTGATAAAATTAGTGATAATTTATATGAGATATGAGAAAGATAGGGGAGGGAAAAGCTATGTGGATTAGATACTGCATTTTTTCTCTGACTGTTTTGTTAATTTCATCCGGATTATCAGCAGGCGAAATGGTCTCAGAAAGCACATCTGATGACCAGGTGGCGATTGAAGTTACGGTGTATAATAACAATCTCGGCCTTGTAAAAGATATCAGGGAAATTAAACTTCCTGTGGGTGAAGGTGAATTGAGATTCATGGATGTTGCTTCGCATATCATGCCTGTTACAGTTCATGTAAAGTCATTGAATCAGTCAGAGGGTTTTACTGTGCTTGAACAGAATTACGAGTATGACCTTATGAATGCTAATAAACTTCTTGATAAATATGTAGGGAAAAAGATAAAGATAATAGATTGGAACAAGTTCCAGGACAGGAAAGATGTGATAGAAGCAATTTTATTGAGTAATAATCAGGGACAGATTTATAAGATAGGCGAGGAGATATATCTTGGCCATCCGGGGATAAAAGTTCTTCCGGAAATACCTGAGAACCTTATAGCAAAGCCAACTCTTACGTGGCTTTATGAGAATAGAAGTAAGAAGGCTCATAACTTAGAAGTCTCTTATCTTACCAACAATATTACCTGGAAGGCAGATTATGTTGTGGTTTTAAATAAAGATGACACCTCCAGCGATATATCCGGCTGGGTTACTCTGGATAATAAAAGCGGCGCAGCTTATAAAAATGCCGGCTTAAAACTGGTAGCAGGTGAAATCCACAGAGTTGAGGAAAGAATTAAAGGCAGGCTTTATGCGCTGGGAGTGAAAGAAGCCCGGGCTCCGCAATTTGAAGAAAAAGCCTTCTTTGAATATCACATATATGATTTACAGAGAAAAACTACAATAAAAGACAAACAGACAAAACAGGTGAGCTTACTTGAAGCTGTTGGGGTGGGAACTCAGAAAGAACTCATTGTCTATGGTATCAGGAGCTATTTTACAAGGCGTTACAGGGAGAGAAATCCGAAACAACCGGTAAATGTATATATCAAATTTAAAAACTCTAAAGATAACAATCTCGGTATGCCTCTCCCGGCAGGGATTATGCGGTTGTATAAACAGGATGATGATGCGAGTCTTCAGTTTATAGGCGAGGACAGGATAGAACACGCTCCGAAAGATGAAGAAGTCAGACTTAAAGTCGGTGAGGCTTTTGACATAGCAGCAGAGAGAATCCAGACAGATTACAGGCAAATCACCACAAGACTTCATGAGTCAGAGTGGGAGATTACACTGAGAAATCACAAAGAGGAAAATGTGACAGTAGGAATTGTAGAACCGTTATTTGGCAGTTGGAAAGTAATAAGTAACAGTCATCCCTACAAGAAGGTTGATGCTTTTACAATAAGGTTTGATGTTAGAGTTCCAAAGGATAAGGAAGTAAAGGTAAAATACAGGGTTAGAGTTGGATTGTAAAACGGTAAAATTATTCTTGCTCCTCCAGCAATCACATGTTATAAGAAAGCCTAATGAATTAGGCAACTACACTTTAGCAATCCAACTGTAGTCGCTTGATTTATCAAGCTAAGGATACTTTAAAAACTACTCGTATTGGTAACTGTATTAGGGGCTGTGGTGTAGTGGTTAACATCCCTGACTGTCGATCAGGTGATCGCGGGTTCGACTCCCGTCAGCCCCGCCAGTTTCAATATGATAAGTCCGCTGCAGAAAAGTTGTTAAACTAAAGCAGAAAAAACGAAGGAGGGTACGAGTCATGGCACAAGGAAAGATAGCAACAGAGAAAGTAGTTTCTTTTGAGCAGAGTCTTAAAGCTTCTATGGGAGCAAAATGGAAGAAAGTCTCAAAAGAGTATAGGGAGATTATTCATCAAATGAGTGAGTGTCAGAAAGAAGGGGGGCCTGTAGGTTCCGCAGTAATTGAGGATGAACGGGAGTAAGTAAACTCTATGATCTTCTACTTAATAGATGCCTCTGTAGCAGCAGAATTCTATAAGCCAAGAGCTGCATTTCGCACGCTGAAAGAGTACAAACATAGTTTAGTTTTGCGTAAGCACATTACCCGGCAGAAACTTACCAATAAAGCGATTATTCTTATTCCATCATTCTGCATAGCGGAAGTACGTAATACTTTGGCAAAGTGGTATTTCCGGCACAAAAATGTTTTCCGCTCAAAACAGCATTATGATACCACTTTTGGGCAGTTCATTGCAGCTGTCCATGACCGTAAGTTCTTTTATTCCTATAACCTGAATAGGTACCATAATCTTAACACAAGCGCAGTTACTGATGTAGAACACATTACTGACACCGAGTTTAACGCAACAGGTCTGCCTGTTGGAACAGATAGTAAGTCAATTAACGAACAGCTGCGCAAGAAAAATGAATATGACCACATAGGACGTTACTACCTGAGTACCCTCGACATTCTGATTATTGCAATGGGTATGGAATTGAGGAAAATAACCGGCGAAGAAATTCATCTCCTGACATCTGATAAACGATTAGCCCTGATTTCATCCAAGAAACCAGAGGAATTTCCCAAGTCTTGCTACTGGCCTGAATTGAAGATTTCTGACCTACCGTAAGGTTGAGGTTTAACACAGCTACAAGAAGAATCTGTGACTCACTCTTTCGGCACTTTTTGTATTTCTTGCTACTTCCACCATGAGAGCGGAAGCCTCCGGAGTCAAACACCAATTGCGGAAATCCTCCCAGAAGCCCCGCCAGTTGTTAATTTCCACACCTTCTGCAAGCAAATCAAAGGGCTTTCTATAGATAGGATGAACACTTCCGTCAATAAACGTGCAGTTCGATAGTAGGGAAGTGAGCCACTCTATAAACTCCAGCGCACCGCCGCCAGAATGGTTAACACTGCTTGGCAATAAACCACAAAAGAGTTTATGTTGGGCTGAACGGTATATTTGGGGCAATTTTAGAGACGATAAAAGAGGTCTATTTTTTGTGCATTTTCGGGCGTTTCAAAGAATGGCCTTTAGAGGCAAAGGTATTGACCGAACGGTAGCGCAGGGAATACAATATAAGGTATCGCGAATTCTTCTGCCTCAGGTCACTGGCCTTATATCTAAGGCTAATGGCCCGCGATAATTGAATCCAATTGCAAAAGTTACTCTGTCTTGTGTATTTAAATTTTTCCAGACCGATCCATCGCTGTTTGTGAAATAAGTAAAAAGACGGTCATTTTCACCATCTCTGACCAGAAATCCATAGGTGCTTTCCATTTGGCTAATTACACCTGAAAATCTTATGGGCTTTCCGGCATCGGTTAGTACTCCCCGTGGTTCCTTTTTTATTCTGATATCGGTTCTTGCATCAGACAGTCTTTTAAACTGCTCCAGGGATTCGCCGCGCTCTCCTTCTAGATAAAGTTCTCTTGCAAACCAAAATTGAGCTGCGTAATTGCTGTCACCTTCAGTGAATGACCTCCTTAAATGATGTTTTATCTTCGCTCTGTTGGCACCAGGGATTTTCATAAGTAGCATCGCCAACCCATAATTGAGATATCTATTTGACGGATTAGCATCGAGACAGTCTTGCAAAACTTCAACGGCTTTGTCAGTTTTGCCATCGTCCTCATATGTTTTTGCAAGTCTGGAAGCAATATATGGGCTCCCTTTGTTTGTTTTGAACGCCCGTTCTAGAGATTCGATGGCTTTGGGATGTTTCTTAACCAACTCAGAGAACTTAGCCTCACAATCTAATATAAAGCTATCAGGAAAAGCTTGCACCGCTTTGGAAATTGTTTCTTCCAGTTCCTTTATTTTTCTTTCAATCACTGTTCGGTCCTCGACTTGCTTCATTAAATCTGAAAGTTCACCCAGGCCAGTTTCTATGAGAGTGTGATATGGATGACTAGTAATACTACCTTGTGAAATCAGTTGACTTGCAATTCTTTTGGATTCTTTTCTCAGCCTATTCTTCTCCAATTCTGTAGGTGCTCTATTGGCTTTATTCAGGGCTAGGACGGACAATGAGTGTGCTATTGCTTTGTCGTAAGGGGCCAGGCTCTGTGCAGTTTCAAGCAAATCCGTGGCTCTATTCAATTTACCATCTGGACTATTCATTTCGAAAATAGCTTCTTGTTGGATCAGCTTTGGATCATTTCCTACGCGTTCATTAGCCACGACATACAGTTTCCGAATCATTTGCGGATCTCGAAAAAGGCGAAGCAATTGTTTCGCATTCAAAAGTCCTTTAAAGCCTTCATGATCTGACTTATAATCAATATCTAAATTGCCAATGAGTCTCACATATTCATCGAATCGCTCTTGTTGTCCTACTAAAACACGCTCAAATACAATTTCCGCAATATGCGAATGACGCGATCGATAATAGTAATCTTTGATTACCTTGTCCTCGAAAGTAAAAACGATGAATTCTAAAGGTTTGAACAGTTTTTCCTTAAACATACTAAATGGAATTCCGTGAACTCTTGAAATCAGACCAGCTCTTGTATGAACCCCAAGTCGATGCAGGATGCAGACGGTGAGGTATAGAGACTGAGACTCGGGGGACCTAATGGAATGGTATTCATCGAAGACGATATCGCTAAATGGCTTGCCTAGTGTAGCCTCGTGTAGAGCCACAAGTAATTGTCTGCCTGCTTTTTTCGATAAGGCCTCCATTTGCTGCTCGAATGTCAGCCCCTTCAAATGTCCGAGCGAATCATACTTAGTTAGCAGTTGAATGAGATATCCAATTTCCTTTGTGCTCAAGTATCTTACTTCATAATTATCTGTTAGGTAAGGTTCTAAGTCCTCGCATTCAGTATTCCATTCGTTATGTCGTTCAGCTGATATAATAGTCAATGGAATCTTATCTTTACGAGCTTTTTCAATTAGTAGCTCAATCAAATCCTTATGTTCTGTCACGGGATCCACAAAAAGAAATAATCTCTCCTTTGTTAACCCATGCAATTCGTAAAGTGGTTCATATCCAATATGACAGTTAGCATTTGCGAATAAGCATAGCCTTTCATACTCGACAGAGGCTTCCCAAGCGAGTCTTCTGAGCAGAACGCTTTTCCCCGAACCCGCATGTCCTTTGATGACAAAAAACTCTACTCGATCGCGTCTCGATCCCTCTGACTCTAGGAAAACCTCCGCGAGGATGCTATCGGTTATCGCTCTTCTAACATCGTAATCGTGAATAATAGGGGATAGGTCACTGAAAAAGCCTTTGTAAAAAGCTTTTGGGTCGACATCTGTTGCTTTGTATCCCTTATGAATATATTCGAGGTCTCGCGATAAGAGGGTCGCCAAACTTTCACTTAGCCGAATATCTTTCGAAACAGCAAACCTATTGCAGATAGGATGCTCTCTGTCAATTTTAAGTTTAGCCAATGGCCTAAAGTGTGACGGAATTTTTTGATTCAACTCATGAATGAAATCCTCGAACGTGGATTTCAAGCAAGTGAGCTTTCTAGTTTCCCAAAACCTTTTTTCCGCCGAAGTCATCTCCGGAGTAACGATGTATGATCTTGGTTTTGCCTCTCCTAGTTGGTTTAATTCGAGAAGGATTGCTCTTATGTCTGAGTCGCCCAGAGTGTGTCCGACAAATAGGACCGGAAACTCATAAGCTAAACTTTGGAGCCTTTCAAATAGACGGCTTCTCCCCTGCCTATGAGTGATGTATTGCTCTGGTGTTAGGATTAAAGGGGTATCATCATCCATAATGTTGGTAATACAGCCATGGAGCTTGAGATAAACAACATTATTTATTGATCTTAGTTTTTCCTCTATTCGTTCCCCATTCTTCTTGAAAACAACCAAATTTTGAAGTTTCTTGTCGACTTCATCATAGGCCTTTTCGATGATCAAATCGTAATTTGTGGTGGCTATGGTAGCCCATCTAAACGTCGGTATGATTTTATGAAAAGCACCGGGAGCGAAATCCTTAAATGTATCTCTCATAAAAGATTGAACCTCAACTAGACCGGTCTCGGAAATCGCAAGTTCCGCCACTTGTTCTAGAGGTCTCCCTTCAAAGTCACTACCGAGGAACTTTGTGGCGAGTAGACTTGCTAATTCTGGTCCAACAGGCGGTTTGATATTATCTGGATGAATCGCACCGATTGATGCACCAGACCCTAGAAACAAGACAACCTGTCCGTCTCTGATGTAATCGACCAAGATTTTAGGAATTTCCATAAGTTGCACTCATCAGATTTGAGAATCTCATTGTGAAGTGCCGAGAACTATTTGTCCTTCCAACAGATATTATAACCCAATAGAATTGCCAAACACTGCAAATCTTGCAGTATGAAGCCTTAACGTATTATATTCCCTCCGCCACCGTTCGGTCAACACTTTTGCTTCTAAAGGTGATTCTTGGAAGTGTCCCCGAATGCACAAGAAGTGGGTACCTTTTACCGTCTATGAAATTGACGAGATATATCCTCCAACCCATCACATACTCTTCTGTCTTTGCTTGAATACATTTTGCCCTTATCCTTAATTAGATTGTTGTAGACTGCATGGTGGGATAGTCAGGGTGTATTGATTGGTCAGGCTCCAATTATTTCATTTAAGCCTTCGATGACTTGTGTTAATTCTTCGGGATCTACCATGCCTAATTTTTTGCCAATTCTTCCTAAAGAAAGAGTTCGGATTTGGCTCATTTTCACCCAAGAAGTTTTTGGTAGGTTTTCTGATTTTAATTCTAGAGTCAGAGGAAAACCTGCGTGTTGAGGCTGACTCGTAATGGCTACTGCTATAACTGTACCTGAACGTTCATTAAAAATATCCTGACTCAAAATTAAAATGGGCCTTAATCCTGCCTGCTCACGCCCGCGCACTGGATTTAAATCAGCCCACCGAATTTCACCTCTCAATATTCGGGCCATTTACTTAATTCCTCAGAAAATCCTTCTTCTGCCATTGTCTTTTCGAAAACAGGGTCAAGTTTGCCGCACTCTTTCGCTAAACGGCTACCCTTCATTCGTTCTAGTTTCTCATGGACAGCCTCTTGAATTACTTTACTTCGGTTTAAAAATATATGTTTTTGTATTAGCCTGTCCAAATCTTCAACGATGTCGTGTTCCAAAGTGATTGCTATTTTATCTTTCATTTTAAGCTCACCTCCTGGTATTACTATATATCATACCAATGATTTAGTCAAGTATATTTAAAGAAGGACGTGGTTAGGTAAATATCTAAAATTAGAGTAAGCCTTCACCGACAAAATCAATCTTCTCAACAGGATTGATAATGGCTGAGGCAATATTAGCTAAATGCGCGCTAACTCTTTTGAAATATCTGGTAAGCAGGGTATAGCAAACGGCTTTATTTGAAGGAATTTCTTTCTTAGCCATTTCACGGATTAACTCCTCACATCTCAGAGCTATCTTACGGTGCTTTTCCATAACTGCTTTTGCTCCTTCAAGTTCAGCTTCTGCAAAAGCATTGTGAGTTTGAACAAAAATTTCCATCACTCCTTCCTGAATCTCCTTCAAAGCTTTAGTCCACTCATCTTCTTCAAACTCTTTCTCTCTGAGAAGGGCTACCTCAAATATATTTTTACTGTAGTCACCAATTCGCTCAGCGTCCTTAACCACGCTCATAAAGACAAGACACGCGGCAACATCAACCTCAGGTTCAATTGCCAAATGTTCTACTAATCTCCGCCTGATCCTTTGCTCCGCCTCGTTTATTTTCTGGTCAACAGAGTAGATATTACCCTCAATTTTCTCAGGGGCAAGTTCTCCCCGCCAGACACGACAAGCATTCTTAAAAGTTTCCTCTCCAAGAATAAGCATCTTTTCAAAGTCCCTCACAATTTTACTGAGAAAAGTTTTACCGCGCCATACAGCCATCAACTTTTTAAACATGATTCACCTCCCGGAAACGAAGATTATCAAAAGTGGTAGAAGAAAAAATACTGCCAATATCCACAAGGGGGCAAGGATTCTCCTCTCGCCAATCTTTTCCCCAATCCATTTAGCGGCGCCGATGGGAATTCTTCTCAAAGGATAGAGGAAAACGATGCCGCTTAAGTTGAAAAGAAGATGGGCAAATGCCACAGTCAACCCGGCTGTCCCATGCCCCATTATAGCCAGGGAGGCAAGAAGGGCAGTCACGGTGGTGCCTGCATTCGCCCCTAAAGTATATGGAAACACTTTCTCTAAAGTTAGAATGCCTGCTCCTGCAAGAGGAATGATAAGAGATGTGGTGATAGAACTGGACTGCACAGTGGCGGTAACCACAAAGCCCAAAAGCATGCTCGTAAGAGCTGTCTTAAACAGGTATTTATCAACCAGAATTTTCAATCTCCCTGTCATAACTGACTTTAATATTTTCACAAGAAATAATAAAGAGATAAACAACAGTATTAAAGCTAAAGTTAGAAGAGCAATTATGCCAATTGTCCTGGGGAAGAGTAAGATTTCAAAGACCAGTTTCTTTAGAAAAGCGACTACAGGGGAAATGATTATCTTTACCGGATTCCCAATCTGAGCTCCCCCGCACTGTGAAAAGAGCCTGGTTAAGAATAGAGAAAGTTTGCTTAGATAACCAAAGGCTATCTCCAGGGGAAACAGAACCAGAACAGTCAATACATTAAAAAGGTCATGCACAATAGCAGCAGAAAAGGCTTTTTTGAACTCCTGCCGCCACGTAATCTGACCCAGTGCAACAAGGGTATTTGTAACTGTCGTTCCGATATTAGCTCCCATGATTATGAAAATGCCCGAGGAGATATCCAGAACCCCGCTTCCTACAAGACCTACAGTTAATGAAGTAGTCATTGAAGAACTTTGCACAAGGGATGTAACCAGAATACCGATAAAAACTCCAACCAAGGGTTTGGTAGTTGCCTGAAGTAACCTCTCGCTGAATCCTGTCCCCAGCATTTTAGCTGAGGTACCAACTAAGTTTATACTTAACAAAAAAAGGTAGATTAAAACAACTATGAGAACTATCTTCCGGAAATCTTTCACAGAACTTTCTCTATGAACCCTTTAATTCTTTCCATCCCTTCCTTTATGTTCTCCAGGGATGTGGCATAAGAGAGCCTGATGTAACGGTCATCTCCAAAAGCAGACCCGGGCACTACAGCTACATTAGCTTCTGCTAATAACTTCTCTGCAAGGGAAACTGAATCCTTTAGCGCTCCCTTTTTTAGTATCTCGGATACATTCGCAAAGGCGTAGAAAGCGCCCTTTGGCTTAAGGCAGGAAATACCAGGGGTTTCATTTAATCTATCTATAATATAGTCCCTTCGCCTTCTAAACTCATCTACCATCTCCATAACCTGGTCCTGCGGCCCGGATAGGGCTTCAAGAGCTGCCGTCTGGGCGAAGGATACCGGGTTGGAGGTTGAATGGCTCTGGAGATTAGACATAGCGGAGATTATTTCCTCAGGACCGCCTGCATAACCTATACGCCAGCCGGTCATGGAATAGGATTTAGAAACCCCGTTTACGACAACCGTCAACTCTTTTATTCTCTCTCCAAGAGAAGCGATACTTACATGTTCTTCTCCATCATAGATGATCTTTTCATAGATCTCATCTGAGATGCAATATACATTGGAGGCAATTAAAACATTGCTGAGGAGTTGCAATTCATCTTTTGTATAAACCATCCCTGTCGGGTTGCAGGGAGAATTCAGAATAAATAGTTTTGTCCTGGGAGTAATTGCTTTCTGCAATTGCTCAGGTTTGATTCTGAAACTATCCTCTTGAGTTGTCTTTAAAATTACAGGTTTGCCACCTGCAACTTTAATCATTTCAGGAAAACTCACCCAGTAAGGAGATGGTAAGACTACCTCATCACCCTCATCACATAAGGCAAAAATTGCGTTGAAGATGGAATGTTTCGCCCCGCAGGATACGAGAATTTCTTCAGGAGAAAAGATGAGATTATTATCCTCCCTAAATTTCTTACAGATTGCCTCTTTTAATTCTTTTATTCCTGAGGCCGGGGTGTATTTGGTAAAACCCTCATCCAATGCCTTCTTGGCTGATTCCTTAATATGGGCTGGCGTGTCAAAATCCGGCTCACCGGCGCCAAAACTAACCACATCAATCCCCTTCTGCTTCATCTGTTTTGCCTTAGCACTTATCTTAAGAGTAGGGGAAGAACTAACGAGACTTACCCTTTTTGATATGGACATCTTTTCCTTTCCTCCTCACTTCTTCTGCCATCTCTTTCTTATAAGCTTTAATTTTTCGCCTGATTTCCGGATATTTCACCCCGAGAATCTGCGCCGCAAGGATACCAGCATTCTTAGCACCGGCTTTACCAACAGCCATTGCAGCCACAGGGACACCCGACGGCATCTGAACTGTGGAAAGAAGTGAATCCATCCCTCCCAGACTCTTAGTTTCTACAGGCACACCTATCACCGGCAGGGATGTTAATGAAGCAATCACTCCTGCCAGATGCGCTGCACCTCCCGCACCAGCAATGATTACCTCCAAACCACGGTCTTCAGCCTTCAACGCATACTCGTGGGTCATATCAGGCGTGCGGTGAGCTGACATAACCTTTATCTCATTGCCAACGCCGAACTTATTTAAAATTTGAGCTGTCTCCTTCATCAACGGCAAATCAGAGGTGCTCCCCATAACAATTCCCACAAGAATCTTCTTACCCATTCTTTTAACCTCCGGCAAGATACCCCCTCACCCTTACCCTTACCCTTACCCTCTCCCTCCAGGGGAGAGGATTAAGGAAGGGGGGACATACTGAACCCTTACTACTTAATCCCGATTCTAATATAATAACACAGAATTATAAGAATTCAAGTTTTCTTGACCTTGTGATAGAGTGCTGTATAATATCTATACTATGGGGATGGAATGGTTAGCTTGGTTTTCGCAAAGCCTAACAGGCTCCTTAAGAGATAGCCTGCATGGAGCGCCGCTTCTTGCTTACCCTGTAAGTTTTGTTGCAGGACTTTTTGTTTCCTTGACACCCTGTGTATATCCTGTGATACCGATAATTGCCGGCTACATTGGAGGCAAGGCGAAACGGTCCAGACGCAAAAGCTTTTCGCTTTCAATATTCTATGTGCTTGGCATGGCTGTAACATACGCTATTCTTGGTGCATTTGCCGCCCTCACCGGCAGGCTTTTCGGAGAGGTGCAGAGCAGTCCTGTAGCACATATTATAGTGGCAAACATAATCATCCTGTTTGGTCTTTCAATGCTCGGCGTATTTATTCTTCCAATTCCGTCTTTTTCAAAGGGTCCCAAAGGAAAAAAGGGGGGAGCATTTGGCGCAATTGGAATGGGTCTTGCTTCCGGTTTTATCACAGCGCCATGCGCCGCTCCGGTAGCAGGAGCAATTTTAGCATATGTAGCAGCCAGACAGAATATCTTTTTTGGCATCAGTCTGCTTTTCACATTTGCACTTGGCATGGGAGTTCTTCTCGTGCTTGTTGGCACATTCGTCGGGTTGTTAACCTCCCTGCCAAAATCAGGTGTGTGGATGAAAAGGGTTGAGAAAGGTTTTGGATACTTTATGATTCTTCTTGGAGAATACTTCCTGATCCGCGCGGGAAGACTCCTATTTTAAAATGTCCAACAGGAGGGATGAGAAAATGTTCCAGAATTTAGTCAGAACAATTCTCTGTGTTTCTATTATATTCCTTGGCTCGTGCGGGCAAGTTCCTGTGGAGGCAACCAAAATATCCGTGGGAGTAGACGTAGGGCAGGAAGCTCCTAATTTTTCTCTGAAAGATATAAAAGGGAAATTAGTAAGTCTTAAGGATTTCAGCGGGGAGAAAATAGTCATTCTTGATTTCTGGGCTTCATGGTGCAGTCCCTGCCTAAGAGCCATACCTGAATTAAATAGACTTCAGAAAAACTACGCTGAAAAGGATGTTCAAGTTCTCGGCATAAACATCCAGGAAAGTCCTGCGAAAGTAATTTCCATCAAGAGAAGATATATGATGAAATATCCAATCCTGCTGGATATGAAAGGGACTGTTGCGAAGGATTATCGCATCAGGGGAATACCTAACCTTATCCTAATTGATAAAGACGGTATTGTTCGTTTCAATGGTCATAGCCCATACAGAATGGAAAATGTGCTCAAAAAATTGGTGAGGTAATTAGGAGCTGTTGTGATGAGAGATTTGAAGGATAGACTATTCTGGATTGCTACTGAAGATGAGATAAAAAGCTGCAAGACAACCGATGTATATCTCAGATACGCTAAGGAGGTGCTTCAGGCAAAAGGAATAGACCCTGTTGTCGTGATGGAGGTTTATGCCCGCTCTCTGCCTGAGCCATGGAACTGGGGAATATTAACAGGCACATATGAAATAGCAAAGAAGCTTGAGGGATTACCTCTTGACGTTATGGCAATGGATGAAGGTGAGTTATTTTTTTCCTCCGCCGGTGCAATTTATGAACCTGTCCTTCAGGTCCGTGGTAAATACCAGGTTATGTGCGAACATGAAAATTCAATACTTGGTTTTCTGTGCAAATCTACAGGTATCTCATCAAAATCTGCTCGTGTCAGGCTTGCGGCAGGCGGGAAGAAAGTTCTTTCTTTTGGCACACGGCGAGCTCATCCTGCCCTTGCTCCAACAGTTGAGAGAGCCGCATTTATTGGCGGGCTGGATAAAGTCTCAAATGTTCTTGGAGCAGAACTTCTCAGTGAGGTAGCTGTCGGCACAATGCCTCATTCCCTCATAATTTGTTTTGAGGATGAGATTACATGCTGGAAAGCATTTGATGAGGTGCTGGACCCTGCAATACCGCGCATTGCCTTAGTTGATACATACGGTGATGAAAAGAGCTCTGCACTGAAGGCCTGGCGTATACTCGGTGACAAATTATCCGGTGTGAGAATTGATACTGTATCAAGCAGACGGGGGAACCTTCGGAAAATTTTGGAAGAGGTGAGATGGGAACTAAGTGCTCATGGCGCGCATAAAGTAAAAATTGTCCTGAGCGGCGGGCTTGATGAGTTCAGCGTGTATGAAGTCCGCGGCCTTGTTGACTCATTTGGCGTAGGAACCTCCATTGCAGACGCGCCTGCTGTGGATTTCAGTATGAAAATAGTTGAGAAGGAAGAAGGAAACAAATTCTGCGCCAAGAAGGGGGATATAAGCGGAGCTAAACAGGTCTACAGAAACTGGAATGAAATGAAGGATATTGTAACGCTTGCTGGCGATAATGCTCCAGAGGCGTATATTCCATTACTGAAACCTATTATTCAGAACGGCAAGCTCATTGAGAAATTCAAAGATGTAAAGGAGATACGGGAATCAGTCCTGCAGAAACTAAACCGTCTCCCAGAAAATTACCGCAATCTCACCTGCAAAGTTCCTGCACCTATAAGCTGGAAAATAGATGCGACAAAAACATAACATGAATGAGCAGGATACACTTCTTGTAACGGATGTGCAGAATGATTTTTGTCCGGGTGGGACACTTCCCGTCAAAAGAGGGGATTTGGTTGTGCCCGTTATTAACAGATTAACAAAACACTTCAGTGTCATTGTAGCAACACAGGATTGGCATCCCCAGAACCATAAATCTTTTGCATCAATGCATCCAGGGAAGAAACTGTACGATGTGATAAGACTTCGTGGAATTGAACAGGTTCTATGGCCGGATCACTGTATTCAGGGAACTCACGGCGCCGATTTACATAAGGAGCTCGATACAACAAGATTCAGTGCGGTCATCAGAAAAGGCATGAATCCCGAAATTGATTCATATTCAGTGTTTAAAGACAATATAAAAGAATCTGTTACGGGACTTGACGGGTATCTGAAAGAAATCGGAATAAAAAGAATTTACCTTGTAGGTCTTGCCACTGACTACTGTGTGTATTACAGTGCAATGGATGGTATTGATGGTGGGTACGAAGTTACGATAATTCTGGACGCAACAAGAGGTATAGATATACCACCCGGTTCAATGCAGGAGAAATTATCTGAATTTCAGGCTAATGGTGGAAAAATTGCAAAGAGTTCTGATTATTTATAAAATCCCTCAATTCTTGAATTGCAAAGGATGGAGAAAAAATGGCAGGTGGTAAGAAGGTTATAGTTATCGGGGCGGGGCCCGGGGGGTATGTTTCCGCTATTCGGGCTTCCCAGCTTGGTGCCGATGTAACTGTCGTAGAGAAAAATTCACCTGGCGGGGTGTGTCTCAATGTGGGATGCATACCTACAAAAGCTCTACTTTCATCTGTTGAAGTTCTTCTGCATATACAGAATGCTGGGAAATTCGGGATAAATGTTAAAGAGTTTACTACTGACTTCTCCCGAATGGTCGCAAGAAAGGATAGAATTGTAAATCAGCTGACTAAAGGAGTAAAATTTCTCTTCAAAAAAAATGGAATTACACTGGTAAATGGAAGAGTGGTAGATATTAACCCCGGTAGAGTGAAGGTAATGAGAGAAAATGGGGTGGAGGAAGAGTTAACTGCTGAAAATATCATTGTTGCAACCGGTTCTCTGCCTGCGAAACCCGCCATTTTTCAGTTTGATGGGGAGAAAGTAATTACAAGCACAGAAGCTCTTCAACTGAAGCAGATTCCGGAGAAACTTTTAGTTGTAGGGGCAGGAGCAATTGGACTTGAATTTGCATATATCTTCTCCGCACTTGGAACTAATGTCAGTATCGTGGAAGAGATGAAGCAGTTACTTCCCGGTGAGGATAGTGAAATTGCAAATCTTCTTGAGAAAAGTCTGAAACGCCGGAAGATAAATGTATATACAGGAGTAAGAGTTGATGGTATAGAGATAAGAGAAGAAGGCATCATCGCTAAACTTTCGTCAGGAAATATACTGGAAACAAGTAAAGCTCTTGTTGCTATCGGCAGAGTCCCAAATACAAAAGGAATTGGTCTTGAAAAATTAAATCTACTGAATGAGAAAGAGTTCATTAAAGTTAATGAGAAGATGGAAACAGCAGTGCCGGGTATTTATGCAATAGGTGATGCGGTAGGCAGAATGCTGCTTGCGCATAAGGCCTCTCGTGAGGGGATAGTAGCGGCAGAAAATATTGCTGGACTAAATTCCGAGATGCAGTATGATGTAGTCCCACGCTGTATTTTTACACAGCCTGAGGTGGCTGCTGTCGGAGTTTCTCAGGAGGCAGCAAAGGAAGGCGGAAGAGAAATTAAAGTTGGCAAGTTCCCATTCAGCGCTCTCGGCAAAGCATGGGCAATAGACGATACGGAAGGTATGGTGAAAATTATTACTGATGCATCTTCAGGGGAAATTCTCGGGATACATATCATTGGTCCGAAGGCTTCCGATTTAATAGGAGAGGCGGCAGTTGCAATGAAAATGGAAGCAACCGCAGAAGATATAGCTGAGACAATACATGCACATCCAACACTTACCGAAGCGATAATGGAAGCAAGCCATTCTGTATTAGGAAAGGCAATTCATATATGAAAGAACCTATCTTACAACTTGCGCTTGACTTTGTTGACCTTGATAGAGCCATCAGGGCTGCCGAAGAATCAGTC
This sequence comes from bacterium, assembly GCA_030606215.1. Lineage (GTDB taxonomy): Bacteria > NPL-UPA2 > JAUVJM01 > JAUVJM01 > JAUVJM01 > JAUWGW01. Next base: position 8,826 of record JAUWGW010000015.1, on the reverse strand, counting down.
AAAGGAGGAGTGGACTGGCTGGAAGCAGGAACCCCCCTCATCAAAAGTGAGGGGCTTACCGCTGTCAGAAAAATAAAAGCAAAATTTCCGGATAAGGTAATTGTTGCCGATATGAAAATCATGGACGCAGGACGGATAGAAGTTGAATGCGCTGCAAAAGCAGGGGCAGATGTGGTTGATTGTCTTGGTGCAGCTCCTGACGCCACAATCAGAGAATGTATAAAAGCGGCGAGAAATTATGGAGCAAAAATTGTCGTTGATACAATTGGAATAAAAAACGCCAGAGAAAGAGCAGTGCAGGCAGAAAAGATGGGCGCTGATTACATAACTGTGCATATTGCTATAGATGAACAGATGGAAGGGGTTGTGTCATTTGAAAGTTTGAGGGAGATAGTCTCAGCGGTTAACATTCCCGTTGGCGTTGCAGGAGGGATAAATTCCGAGACTGCGCCTCAGGCTATAAAAGCCGGAGCAAGCATTATAATTGTCGGGGGGGCAATAACGAAATCTACTGATGCGCATCTCGCAACAGAGCAGATAAAAAAAGCAATGAAAACAGGGAAGGGAATTAAGACAACACTTTACAAGAGGGTAACTGCAGAGAAAATCAGAGAAGTCCTTGAAAAAGTCTCTACTGCAAATCTGTCTGATGCCATGCACAGGCATGGAGAATTATCCGGAATAAAACCTGTTTTAACCGGGGCGAAAATGGTTGGTCCTGCAGTAACTGTGAGGACATATCCGGGAGACTGGGCTAAACCGGTTGAAGCAATTGATAAGGCGGAGCCCGGAGATGTCATTGTCATTGATGCAGGGGGAGTTGAACCCGCAGTATGGGGCGAGCTCGCAACTCACAGTTCAATTCAAAAAGGAATAGCGGGTGTTGTCATTGATGGAGCAATTAGAGACGTTGAGGAAGTGAAAAAGCTTAAATTTCCCGCTTTTTCAAAAATCATAACTCCTGTTGCGGGTGAACCAAAAGGGTTCGGGGAAATAAATGTGCCTGTGCGAGCTGGTGGAGCGGTTATCCATCCCGGGGACTGGATAGCTGGAGACGACGATGGAGTTGTTGTAATTCCGAAGAAAGAAGCCGCAGAAATTACTAATCGTGCAATGGATGTCCTTGAAAGAGAAAACCGTATCAGGAAAGAAATTCAGGATGGTGGGACATTAGCGGAAGTTACCCATCTCCTGCGCTGGGAGAAGAAGGGATAGGGGGGAAGAAGATGTCAAATAAAATAGAAACTGAACTTTTCTGTCTTCACTGTGATAAGGAAACACTTCATACAATCACATATAGTGGAAAATACCTTCACAGAATAAAGTGTGAAAAATGCGGGACAGAAATCGCCCTGGACAGGAGAAGAATCCTTGAAACCTACACTGCTGATACTCTGGACAGGATTCTTACAAAACCGCATCGTTTAACTGAAGAAATGCGAAAAGATTTAACGTCCCTTATCACTTCTCTCCCACTAAGAATTATCACAAAACCAATTCGCCTGGCAAAAGAGTTCATAGATACCGTAAAAGAATGAAAGTTGCCTCATTTTATGACATTGATGATATAAGGTATGAAGATGTTGAGAAACCCCGTATAAAAGAGAGAGAAATCCTCATCAGGGTAAAAGTATGCGGGTTGTGCGGCACAGATGTCAGCAAGATGAGGGAAAAGACAGTTGCTACTCCGGCAGTTCTCGGTCATGAAGTAGCAGGGGACATAGCAGAGTTAGGTGAGGGAGTAGAAGGACTTGAGGTAGGAGAAAGAGTAGTTGTCAGCCATCATTTGCCATGTTTCACATGCCGATACTGCCGGCATGGAAGTTACAGTCAATGTGAAAGTTTTAAAAAGACAAATATAATCCCTGGTGGATTCGCCGAATATATCAGAGTTCTGCCACCCGGTGTTGAGAAATCCACTTTTAAAATCCCTGATAACTTATCATACGAAGAGGCATCTTTCACTGAAACAGTTGCTTGTTGTCTGCGCGCAATTAAGAGGTGCAAAATACAGTTAGGAGATACTGTTATGATAGTTGGAGCAGGTTCTGTAGGACTACTGCATCTTCAACTTGCTTTACTCTCAGGAGCATCCCGTGTAGTTATAAGTGATTTAGTAGATTCTCGTCTGAATTTTGCACTGAAACTTGGAGCAGAGATGGCTGTAAACCCCGGCAAGGATAGTGTTGAGAAGATTGCAAGAGAGGTGAATGAAGCAGATATCGTCATCGTTGCAGTTGGAAATATAAATGCCCTGGCGCAAAGTCTAAATTTTGTCTCAAGGGGTGGAAAAATAATGTTTTTTGCTGAATGCCCGCATAATTCAGTTTTGAAACTTGCCCCAAACCTTGTGTATCATTCAGAAGTTACTCTTCTTGGAAGCTATTCTTCAACCCCTTCGGAACAGAGAGCAGCTTTAGAATTGATAGAAAAGGGGAAGATAAAAGTGAAAGAATTGATAACTCATCGTTTCAAACTAAATAAACTGTCAGAAGCCCTGGCGCTTGCCATGGAGGTTCGTAGCTCCCTCAAGATCATGATCGAGATCTAATCTAGTGTAGTGTTTCACAATTAGCTCGCTTTATAGTGAACTTGTCATTCTGAGGAGCGAAGCGACGAAGAATCCATAGAGATTCTTCGCTACGCTCAGAATGACATGTAACATTTGTTGTAGAAAGCCACTATAAGTTAACATTTTAATGAAACACTACAATAGAAGCCAGGTAATCTGCAATCCCAGATAAAACCTTTGCTTTTTCTCCAAATGTCCGCAATTTTTTCTTTGCCTCACGCACAAGTTCCCGGACTTTTTCCCGTGAAGCTTCCTCTCCGAAAATAGCAACATAGTTTGGTACTTCCTTTTCACAACTTGCATCAAGGATGTCATCCACTATCTGAAAAGCCAGCCCAATGTTTTCTCCATATTCAGTGAGATTCCTCAATTCAGCAGGTTTTGCTCCAGCAAGAATTGCCCCGACTCTCACCGAAACTTTGATAAGGGCCCCTGTTTTATGGGTATGAATGTATTCAATTTCTTCTTTGGTATATCTTTTCTTTCTGCGAATATCAACAGTCTGACCGCCAATCATACCAAGACTTCCAATTGCTTCTGCTACTTCGCGTACAATTTTGAACACTCTTCCTTCGGAAATTCCGGATTTTTTACAATTTTGTACAAGGAGAGAAAACGCCCGGGATAGGAGAGCGTCTCCTGCAAGTATTGCAATTGCCTCACCAAACTTACGATGTGTGCTGAGCTTTCCTCTACGATAATCATCATTGTCAATTGCAGGAAGGTCATCATGAATTAGTGAATATGTATGAATGAGTTCCATTGCGCACGCAGATGGCAAAACCTGCTGCAGCTTGCCGCCAACAGCTTCACTTGATGCAACTGTAAGAATTGCTCTAAACCTTTTACCGCCCGGGAAAAGGCTGTATCGCATTGCGCGGTGAATTTCAGGCGGGTAAGTGGATTCACACGGTATATACTTATCCAGCGCTCTATCAATCATCCCCTTTCTACTTGTTAGATATTTTGCTATATTCATATGTAAATATTCGGTGAACCGTGTGTCATTCTGAACGAAGTGAAGAATCTAATAGGGATTCTTCGTCGCTGTGCTCCTCAGAATGACGTGCGCGGACACAGTTGACCGAATATTTACATTCATATTGCTATGTCATTGCGAGGGATGAAATCCCGAAGCAATCACAGGAGAAACTGTTCGTCTTCATCTCGTTTAGTCTGGGACTGCTCGGTTTTTCTCTCCTCCAGATGGAATGGTTCTGGTTTGAGTTTGCCATTTTCTCCACGCTTTAAAATTTCTATTTTTCTCTCAGCCTCCTCAAGCCTCTTTGAGCAGAACCTGGCAAGTTTCGTTCCCTCTTCAAACAGTTTCAAAGATTCATCCAGAGGTTTATCACCTTCTTCAAGAAGAGTCAAAAGTTCTTCCAGCCTTTTAAGCGCATCTTCAAACTTCATCTTCTTTGCCATAACCGTTCTCCTGATTTGCCCTAAAAATAGCCGCTGTCCCTATTTTTCTATTTTTTCAACTCTTGATATAAATGACCCGTGTTGAACCTTCACCTCAACCCTGTCACCTTTCTCAATAATAGCAGCATCCCTTATAATTTTTCTCTCAGGTAGTTTGAAAGCAAGGCTATATCCACGCCCCAACACAGATTCTGGGCCAAGCGTTATGAGTCTACCAGCTATGTTCTCAAGGTAACTTTTCTGTAACCGAAGCACTGTTTCCATTCTCAATCTCAAATTCTCTCCCAGATCATCAGCTTGCTGAACATACTGTCTCAACCTATCCTCAAAACTGCGAAATCCATACCCTTCCTGTAAAGTCTTCACTCTATCCATCAACCTGGAGAGATATGCTTCAATAGTGAATGTTATCCTTTCCCTCGCAGTTGAAACTCTCTCCAGCAATTTGCTCCCTTCAGCTACAACAAGTTCAGCTGCCGCAGACGGAGTCGGAGCGCGCAGGTCGGCAACAAAATCCGCTATTGTGTAATCTATCTCATGTCCAACAGCAGAAATAACAGGAATTCTGCAATTAAAAATACTCCTTGCGACAACTTCTTCGTTGAATGCCCACAGGTCTTCAATTGAACCTCCACCTCGCGCCACAATAAGGACATCCACATCTCCCATACCGTCAAACTCCTGTATTGCCATTGCAATTTCTTCCGCGGCGCCCTCTCCCTGAACCCGGACAGGATTTATAATAATCTCAACACGAGAAAACCTCCTGCCAATCACATTCAAAATATCCTGAATAGCCGCTCCTGTTGGCGAAGTTACAATCCCTATTCGCATCGGAAGAAGTGGTACTGTTTTCTTGTGCTCATCGCGGAAAAGCCCCTCTTTCTCAAGTTTTTCTTTCAGTTGTTCAAACGCCAGTTGTAGTGCTCCCCGCCCTTTTGGCTCCAGCATTTCAACCAGCAGCTGGTAATCTCCTCTTTTCCCATAGACAGTTATCCCTCCACGGGCAATAACAAGCGTGCCGTCTCTTAACTCAAATTTCAGAGATTGGTTCCTATGTCTGAACATCACACATTTCAACTGTGATTCCGCATCTTTTAATGTGAAATACAGATGTCCTGAAGATGGAACTCTGACATTTGAAACTTCTCCCTCAACCCATAAATCCGGGAAATTACTTTCCAGACTTTCCTTTATACTTCTGGTTAACTCGCTTACAGTTAAAATAGTTCTGCGTTCAGAGTTCATTGTCTGCTTTTGCCTTTTACATGTGAGTAAGGGTCAAGTCTTGTATTATCAGGAATGACACTCCCCTCAATAACTGAAGATTCTATCCGGACTCCATCCCCAACTTTTGTTTTTATCAAATGGGCATGTGGTCCAATCGTGCAATTTTTGCCAACGACAGTATTTCTTTCAATTACTGTATAGGGATAAATGACAGTATCCTGTCCAACTTCAACAGTTAAATCAATGAATGTGTTAGCGGGGTCCATTATCGTTACGCCGGAAAGCATCAACCTCTCAAGGATCCTTTCCCTGAAAATCCTCAGAGCCTGTGCTAACTCACAACGATTATTCACTCCGAGAACAACAGTAGGGTCATCTGCAACTACTGTTTCAACGCGCAGATTTTTCCCGAACATAAGCCCGATGACATCTGTTAGATAATACTCTCCCTGCGCATTACGACGCTCCACCTCCGGAAGAAGTTCCTGCAATATCTGATAATCAAAACAATAAACACCGCTATTTACTTCTCTTACTTCAATCTCCCTGAGATGCGCATCTTTTCTCTCTACAATCTTTGTCACTTCTCCATTATGTCCACGGACCATTCTACCATAGCTTCCCGGGTCGGGCAGAACAGCAGTTAGAATTGTAACAGACGCATGAGTTTCTTTATGCTGATTGACAAGCGATTTCAGAATATCCGGGGTCAGAAAAGGCGCATCGCCTGGAAGCACCAATAGATCCCCCTTAAAATCTTTGAGAACACGAGATGCCTGCATCAAAGCGTGACCTGTCCCCGCTTGCTCTTTCTGAAACACATACTCAAACTTATCTCCCAGCACTTCTTTTACCTCTTCTGCATCACGACCGATTATAACAATGTTCCGTTTAATTCCGCAGTCAACACTTGCGCCAACTACATATTTCACAAGCGGCTGACCACAGAGGTCATGTATGAGTTTTCCCATATTGGATACCATTCTTGTACCTTTGCCCGCCGCAAGAATAACAGTCACTACATTTTTCATACCTCACCTCCACTATCTTCCAATGCTTTTACAAGTAACTTGTTTGTAACCTCAGGGTTAGCCCTGCCCCCGGTAGCTTTCATCACCTGTCCCACAAGATACCCAAGAGTTTTCTTCTTGCCTTTCCGGAAATCTGCAACAGGACCCGGGTTTTCAGAAATAACTTTCAGGATTATTTCTTTGATACTCTCCTCGTCACTGATCTGTGAAATCCCTTTTTCCTCAATTATCTCCCTTGCATCCTTTCCTGAATGGAACATCTCTCTTAGGACATTCTTTGCAGAAAGTGCATTTATCTTCCCCCCTTTCAAAAATTCAAGTAATTCTGCAAACCGTCCCGGGCTAATCCTGCAATTTTCAATATCCACCCCTTCTTCATTTAAAATTGCAAGCAGTTCACCCATCACCCAATTACTAACAGTTTTTGCATCAGGAAAGATATTAACTACCCCCTCATAAAAGCCGGAAAGTAAACGGTCTGATGTCAACACCTCTGCGTCATAAGGAGGTAATCCATATTCCCCGCAGAAACGTTCAAGTTTTGCTGACGGAAGTTCCGGCAGAGAGGAACGAATCCTGTCTATAAATCCCTCATCAATAATGACCGGCACAAGGTCAGGTTCAGGAAAGTATCTATAATCGTGCGCTTCTTCTTTACTGCGCATAAGATATGTCTTTCCCTCTTTATCATCCCATAACCTTGTCTCCTGGGCAACCTCTCCGCCTTCCATAAGCAATTTCCCCTGCCTCTCTATTTCATATTTCAGCGCTTTCAGAACCATTTTGAACGAATTGAGGTTCTTCATTTCCACTCTCTGTCTGAGCTGATGCTCTCCAATTGGTCTGAGAGAAACATTAGCTTCAAACCTGAGGCTGCCTTCTTCCATCCTGCAGTCACACACATCTATATAGAGGAGAACGTTCCTAAGAGCAGTCATAAACTTTTCAACTTCTTGTAGACTTCTCATATCAGGCTCTGTGACAATCTCAAGAAGTGGAACCCCTGTGCGGTTAAAATCAACAAGGCTTGCGTCATGTAATCCGGTATCTTCACTATGTAAATTTTTCCCCGCATCTTCCTCCATATGAATATTATTGATACGGAGCCGCTTCTTCTCTCCATCTATGAATATTTCTACATACCCATCAACTGCGATTGGAAAATAGTTCTGTGAGATCTGGTAATTCTTTGGCAAATCCGGATAATAGTAATTTTTCCTGTCAAATTTGTTATAAAGGTTGATGTGACAATTAAACGCAATAGCTGCGCGGACAGCATATTTTACCACCTCTTTATTCAATACAGGTAAAACTCCCGGCAGACCAAGGCAGACCGGGCAGACTTCTGAATTTGGTTCAGCGCCAAACTTTGTTCCACAACCACAGAAAATTTTCGTTTTTGTGGATAAGCCTGCATGAACTTCAAGACCAATCACAACCTCATACTTTTCCATATAACTCTTCCCATAAATATCTACCAGACAACGCGTTTACACTGAACATTTGCATTTTGGAAGCGACTTTCGTTATTTTCCACCTGGAGCCATGCGGTGCCAGTCAGTCTCCTGTTCATAAGCATGAGCGACCTTCAGAATTGTCTGCTCATCAAAAGCTTTACCCATTATCTGCAATCCTATCGGAAGCCCCGCTTTACTGAAACCACAGGGCATGGATATACCCGGTATCCCTGCAAGATTAGCGGGTATCGTAAAAATATCGGACAGATACATCTGCAAGGGGTCTTCAATTTTCTCACCAATCCGGAAGGCAGGCGTTGGAGATGTGGGAGTAATGATACAGTCACATTTCTCAAATGCTCTTTCAAAATCCTGTTTGATGAGAGTTCGCACGCGCTGCGCCTTTAGATAATAAGCGTCATAGTATCCTGCACTCAGCGTGTAGGTTCCAAGCATTATTCTTCTCTTAACCTCAGGACCAAAACCTTCACTGCGTGTCTTCTCATACATCTCCATTAAATCCTTGCCCTTGAACCTATAACCATACTTTACCCCATCGTAGCGCGCAAGGTTTGAACTTGCCTCAGCGGTGGCAATTATATAATATGCGGCTATGGCAAAATCAGTGTGCGGCAATGAGATTCTCTCTAATTTAATACCGAGTTTCTCAAGTCCATTAATTGCCTCGCGCACTGCAGTTTCCACCTCACTATCAATCCCGCTTACAAAATACTCATCAGGGATACCCGCAACAATCCCTTTGATATCACAGGTCAAGGAAGACGTGTAATCAGGAACCCGGATATTGACTGATGTGCTGTCCTTGGTATCATACCCTGAGATAACATTCATCAGGAGCGCACAATCCTTGACATCTTTGGTAAGAGGTCCTATCTGGTCAAGAGAAGAAGCAAAAGCCACAAGACCAAAACGGGAAACTCTCCCGTAAGTTGGTTTTAAACCAACCACGCCACATAGAGCGGCTGGCTGGCGGATTGAACCTCCGGTATCTGAACCGATTGAGACCACTGTCTCATTACTTATTACTGAAGCCGCAGAACCACCACTTGAGCCTCCTGGAATCATCTGAAGATTCCAGGGGTTACGTGTA
>JAUWGW010000028.1 GCA_030606215.1 bacterium | reverse complement strand
GTATCTTCGTTATCGCTGATGTCAACGTTGTCTTACCATGGTCTACATGCCCTATCGTCCCTATGTTTAAATGCGGCTTCTTCCTCTCAAATTTCTCCTTTGCCATCTCCTATCCCTCCTTACTACTTGCTCCTGTCGTTAGAATTTTCCGTGCTGTTCCCTCCGGCACCTCCTCATACCGGTAAAATTCCATGACAAAACTACCACGCCCCTGTGTAAGCGAGCGGAGACCCGTTGCATATCCAAACATCTCCGCCAGAGGAACAAATCCCCTGATTATCTGTTTTAAGTCTCTTGGCTCTGTCTTTTCTATACGCCCCCTGCGCGCACTAAAATCAGCTACAACATCCCCAACATATTCCTTATCAACTACAATCTCTACATCCATCACAGGTTCAAGAAGCACAGGCCTTGCTTTCCTAATTCCATCATGAAAAGCCATACTTCCGGCTATTTTGAAAGCAAGCTCAGATGAATCCACCCCATGATATGAACCGTCATACAATGTTGCCCTGACATCCGTAACCAGGAACCCGCCAAGGACTCCTGCTTCCATTGCTCCTTCTATCCCGCGCTTTACAGATGGAATAAACTCTTTCGGTATAACTCCCTTTTCAATATTATTGCGGAATTCAAAGCCTCCTCCTCTCTCCAGAGGTTCAATATATATCCTTACATGACCATACTGCCCTCTACCTCCACTCTGCCGCACGAACTTACCTTCACTTTCAACTGATTCCTGAATTGTCTCGCGATATGCCACCTGAGGTCTTCCCACATTAGCCTCAACTCTAAATTCTCTAAGGAGCCTTTCTACAAGAACTTCTAAATGAAACTCGCCCATTCCAGAAATTACGGTCTGTCCTGTTTCCTCATCCACCTTTACTTTGAAAGTTGGATCCTCTTCAGTAAGCTTCGCAAGAGAGATACTCAATTTTTCCTGAGCGGCTTTTGTCGTTGGCTCAATAGCAACCGAGATAACAGGTTCAGGGAAGGAAATTGCTTCAAGAAGCAATGGATGCCCCTTCTCTGAAAGGCTGTCACCTGTAGTAACCTTTTTCAATCCTACTGCCGCCGCTATATCCCCGGCACATACAGCCCCTATTTCCTCCCTCTTATTCGCGTGCATTTCAATAACTCTGGTAATCCTTTCTTTGGAATTTTTGCCTGCGTTATAAATAGTTTCACCTGAGGTGAGTTTCCCAGAGTATACCCTGAAATAAGCAAGCCTCCCAACAAAAGGGTCTGTTACAATCTTGAATGCAAGAGCACAAAAAGGTTCGTCATCATCCGGTTTCCTTTCCTCAGATTTACCTGTTCGTGGATTTTTCCCCTTGACAGGTGGTTTATCAACGGGCGAGGGCAGGTAATCAACCACCGCATCCAGCAGAAGTTTCACGCCCTTATTCCTCAACGCCGCTCCACAAAGAACAGGCACAACTTCTCCACGAAGAACTGGTCCCCTCAAAGCGGATTTTATATCCTCTCCGCTGATTTCCCGCTCCTCAACATATTTCTCCATCAACGCCTCATCGTATTCACTGGCAATTGCTACTAATTCATGCCTCGCTTCCTCAGCTTCTAAGAGAATTTCGGAGTCAATTTCTGTTACAACAACTTCGGGGTCAGGTCCCTCCCCTATATAATGCACTGCTTTCATACGCACAAGATCAACTATGCCTTCAAAACATTTTTCCTTCCCGATCGGTATCTGGACAGGTATAGCTTTTGCCCCAAGCCGCTGCTTTATCGCCATTGTTGCTCCATAAAAGTCTGCCCCATCGCGGTCCATTTTATTGATAAGGGCAATTCGTGGAATTCCGTATCTGTCTGCCTGATACCATACGGTTTCAGACTGCGGCTCGACCCCGCCAACAGCGCAGAAAATGGCAATTGCACCGTCCAGAACCCTGAGAGAGCGCTCTACCTCAGCGGTAAAATCTACATGTCCTGGTGTATCAATAATATTTATTTTATGATTGCGCCAATAACAGGTCGTAGCAGCCGCTGTGATTGTTACTCCCCTCTCCCTTTCCTGCTCCATCCAGTCCATTGTCGCTGTGCCTTCGTGGACTTCTCCCATCCTGTGCACTTTGCCTGTATAATACAAAATCCTCTCTGTAATCGTGGTTTTACCCGCATCAATATGCGCCATAATCCCGATATTTCTCATTCTCTCCAGTGGAAAATCTCTTCCCACATTCATCCTCCCGGGCAACTTCTCTTCTACTAACAGCCTAGCCAGAAATAGTTCCTCCACATAAATATTTCCTTAACCCATTCCCACTGAGTTACCATCTGTAATGTGCAAAAGCTTTATTCGCCTCTGCCATACGGTGTGTATCTTCTCTCTTTTTCACCGCCGCCCCCTGCTTTCGGGAGGCTTCCATAAGCTCCTGTGACAGTCTTTCCTGCATGCTTTTGCCATGACGCGCTTTCGCACACTGAATAAGCCAGCGAATTGCAAGCGATTGCCCCCTGCGTGCACCCACATCCACTGGAACCTGATATGTGGCCCCACCAACTCTCCTTGACTTTACTTCAACGACAGGTCTCACATTTGTCAGAGCTTGCTTGAACACCTTAAGAGGTGACTCGCCACTTTTTTTCTCAACAATATCAAAAGCACCATAAATAATGCCTTCTGCTACACTCTTCTTCCCCATGCGCATAATTCCATTGATGAATCTGGAGACAGATGTATCCCCATATTTCGCATCCGGCACCGCTTCTCTCTTTGGTACTTCTCTCCTCCTCGGCATCTTTTCTCCCTGCTCGTAGCCAAGGGCTTTAGCCCTTGGGTTTACCCTGCGCTTTGGCTTCCTGTTTGTTTAGGTGTTTTCGCCCCATAACGAGACCTTGCCTTCTTCCGCCCTTCAACACCACCACAGTCCAGGGTTCCTCTTACAATATGATATTTCACCCCGGGCATATCCCTGACCTTTCCCCCTCTGACGAGAACAATTGAGTGCTCTTGAAGATTATGCGCCTCACCAGGGATAATTGCTGTTACCTCAACTCCATTACTCAATCTCACGCGGGCAACCTTCCTGAGAGCTGAATTGGGCTTCTTCGGAGTATCCGTCTTTACAAGCAGACATACTCCCCTTTTCTGGGGCGCTCTCCGAAGGGCCGCAGACTTTGTCTTCTTCCTCTTTTTCTTCCTGCCAAATTTAACCAACTGGTTGAGCGTTGGCATTTACTTTTTCTCCTTCTTCTCCTCATTGCCTTCAATCCTGATATTGTGGTATTTTCTGACTCCTGTCCCTGCAGGAATCAAATGTCCCATTATAACATTCTCCTTCAAGCCGCGCAATTCATCCTTTCTCCCGCTTGCAGCCGCATCAGCCAACACACGGGTTGTTTCCTGGAAAGAGGCGGCTGATATAAAACTATCCGTTGTCAGAGCGGCTTTTGTTATCCCGAGGAGAGTTGACACTCCCTTAGCAGGCTTGCTACCTTCAGCAATTACCCTCTCGTTTTCCCCCTGGAATTCAAACTTATTAACATGCTCGCCAAGCAAAAATTTGCTGCCGCCTCTATCTTCAATCATTACTTTCTTCAACATCTGGCGAATAATAACCTCAATATGCTTATCGTTTATACTAACGCCCTGCAGGCGATATACCTCCTGAACCTCTCCAAGGAGATATTCCTGCAACACCTTCTCCCCACGGATTCTCAGTATGTCATCAAGAACAACAGGTCCATCAATTAGCGGCTGACCAGCAGTTACTCTATCACCCCTGTAGACATTAAGGTGTTTGCCCGGAGGGATGAGGTATTCTCTCTGCATACCGCTTTCATTCTTGACAATAATTTTCCTCATTCCCCTGACTGCCCCGGCGAATTCAACCACGCCATCAATCTCGGTTATGATAGCAGGGTCTTTGGGTCTACGTGCTTCAAACAATTCTGCTATACGCGGCAAACCGCCGGTGATATCCTTTGTCCCTGTAATCTGCCGTGGTGTCTTCGCAAGAAGGTCTCCAGCAGCCACTTTCTCCTCATCTTTCACTATAATATGCGCATCTGTAGGTATGCTGTAGTAACCAAGAATTTCACCTGCACTATCTCTGATTACAATCTGCGGGTGCCTCTCCTCCTTATGCTCCATGACAATCAACCTGGTCAACCCGGTAACTTCATCCAGTTCCTCCTTTACAGTTACACCTTCTGTAATATCCTCAAAACCTACTGTGCCACCTACTTCAGTAAACATGGAAACCGTATACGGGTCCCAATCAACAAACTCCACCCCTTGCTCTACTTTCTCGCCAGCGCCAACCTTTATGCTTGCTCCAACAGGTATGTGATATTTTTCAAGTTCTTTCCCTTCTTCATCGTGGATTGTGATAAAACCATTACGGTTGAGAACAATAACTTTCCCCTCTTTACTCACAACAGTCCTCAGGCCATGGTAGCGGACTACTCCTCCTTCTCTCGCAACAATCCTTGACTTTTCAACAATCCTGCTTGCTGTTCCTCCAATGTGAAAAGTCCTCATCGTAAGCTGTGTCCCGGGTTCACCAATTGACTGGGCTGCTATTATACCTACAGCCTCACCAGATTCAACAAGTTTCTTTGCTGCTAAGTTCCACCCATAACACTTCGCACACACTCCATACCTTGATTCGCATGTCAGGACAGAACGAATCTTCACTGAATCAATTCCAGCCTCCTCAATCAGGCCCGCTTTTTCCTCATCAATTACCTCACCAGCTTTCACAATCACCTCACCAAGACCGGGAATCGCAACATCTTCCTGACAGACCCTCCCAATAATCCTCTCAGCAAGCGTTATGACAATATCCTCACCTTCAAAAATACCGCCAACCTCAATTCCATTGACTGTGCCACAGTCCTGTGTCGTGATAATTACATCCTGGGCAACATCAACCAATCTCCTTGTGAGATAACCGGAATCAGCAGTTTTGAGTGCGGTATCCGCAAGGCCTTTCCGCGCGCCATGAGTTGAGATGAAATACTCGAGCACAGTCAAACCTTCACGGAAGTTCGCTATTATAGGAGATTCAATAATTTCTCCGGAAGGTTTTGCCATAAGCCCTCTCATACCAGCAAGCTGACGTATCTGTAATATGCTTCCCCTCGCTCCAGAATCTGCCATCATAAAGATGGAATTGAATCCGTCATCTATAGAACTCAACCCCTCAAAAAGCACATCTGAGAGTTTATCCGTGGCATGTGTCCAGATATCAATTACTTTGTTAAACCTTTCACCCTCAGTAATGTATCCTTTCTTATACTGTTTACCTACATCCTTAACTTTTTCCACAGCAGATTCAATAATCTTATCTTTCTCAGCAGGTATCTTCATATCATCCAAACAGATAGATATACCACCTCTTGTTGCTTCTTCAAAACCAATATCTTTCACAGCATCAAGCAGAAGAACTGTCCTGGTATGACCGAGTCTTTCATAACAAAGAGAAATGATTTCCCCGAGCTCGCGTTTGCCAACCTGCTGATTGAAAAATGGAAGCCCTGAGGGCAAAACTTCATTAAAGACCACTCTTCCAACAGTTGTGTCAATCAGTTTCCCATTCAACCTTACTTTTATGCACGTATGCACATCAATATGCCCCAGGGAATAAGCCAGCAATACCTCCCCGGTATCCGAGAATGTTTTCCCTTCATATAAGTTCCCTTTCCCGGCCTTTGTGAGGTAGCAGCAGCCAAGCACAATATCCTGTGTTGGGATAGTTATCGGCTCTCCATTTGTGGGGGAGAAGATATTATTTTTTGACATCATCAGAATCCTTGACTCAAGCTGAGCTTCCATTGATAGAGGAACATGAACTGCCATCTGGTCTCCATCAAAATCAGCATTGAAAGCTGTGCACACGAGAGGATGAACCCGGATAGCTTTTCCCTCTGTCAGAACAGGCTCAAAAGCCTGAATTCCAAGCCGGTGAAGGGTCGGCGCTCTATTGAGAAGAACGGGATGTTCCCTGATAACATCATCAAGAATATCCCATACTTCCGTAGCAACCTTTTCCACCATTTTCTTGGCACTTCTAATTGTGTGGACAAATCCTCTTCTCTTCAACTCTTTGATAATGAACGGCTCAAACAGTTCAAGCGCCATTTTCTTTGGAAGCCCGCATTGATGGAGTTTGAGTTCAGGCCCTACAACAATAACTGACCGACCGGAGTAATCCACCCGTTTGCCTAAAAGGTTCTGACGGAATCTTCCCTGCTTACCTCTCAACATATCGCTGAGCGATTTCAACGGACGATTCCCCGGACCAACAACCGGACGTCCACGTCTCCCATTATCAAAAAGTGCACCTACTGCCTCCTGCAGCATTCTCTTCTCGTTACGTATAATTATATCCGGTGCTGATATTGAGAGAAGATTCCGCAGCCTTTCGTTCCTGTTTATCACCCGCCTGTAGAGGTCATTTAAATCTGAGGTAGCAAATCTCCCTCCATCAAGAGGGACAAGAGGTCTTAAATCTGCCGGGATAACAGGGATAACATCCATAACCATCCACTCAGGTTTGTTTCCGGATTCCCGGAAAGCTTCCACCACCCTTAACCTCTTGCTCAACCTTGCTAATTTTTGTTTTGAGGTAGTCTTACTTATTTCCTGGTGCAACCGCTCAGAAAGTGAATTCAGATCCAGCTGTTTGAGAAGCATTCTGATTGCTTCAGCACCTATCATCGCCTTGAACCGGTTAGCGTATATTTCCCTGTGCTCCCTGAATTCCTCTTCTGTCAGAAGCTGTTTGTAGGATAGTGGAGCATCTCCAGGATCTGTCACAATATAGTCTTCATAATATATAACCCGCTCAAGAGCCCGGAGACTTAAGTCAAGCAGGTTGCCTATGCGTGAAGGCATAACCTTGAAGAACCATATGTGAGCAACGGGAGCCGCGAGAGATATATGTCCCATTCTCTCTCTCCGGACTTTTGATTGAGTCACCTCAACTCCACAGCGGTCACATATCACACCCTTATGTTTCACCCTCTTGTACTTGCCGCAGTTACATTCCCAATCGTGAGTCGGTCCGAATATTCTCTCACAGAAAAGTCCGTCTTTCTCAGGTTTAAAAGTGCGATAATTGATTGTCTCAGGTTTTTTCACCTCACCTTTAGACCAGGATTTAATCATCTCAGGCGAAGCAATGCCAATGGAAATTGTGTCAAATCCAGCCCTTGCGCCCGCACCCAATAAGTTGTCTACATCTAAGACTTTCTTCTTTTCAAGTTTCACATCCAATCCAAGACCCTGCAACTCCTTTACAAGAACATTAAATGATTCCGGAGTGCCGGGTCGGAAGCTGCTTTCTCCTTTAACAATAGCCTCATAGATTCGCGTTCGTCCCTCTACATCATCACTCTTTACTGTCAATAATTCCTGCAGGGTATAAGCAGCTCCATATGCTTCAAGAGCCCATACTTCCATTTCCCCAAATCGTTGACCTCCAAACTGTGCTTTCCCTCCAAGCGGCTGCTGAGTGACAAGTGAATATGGACCTATGGAACGAGCATGAACTTTATCGTCAACCAGATGGAACAATTTCATCATATATATATAGCCAACGGTAATTTTATGGTCAAAAGGTTCACCTGTCCTCCCATCATAGAGAACTATTCTCCCGTCCTCAGGTAAGCCAGATTCAACCAGACACTCCTTGACTTCCCGCTCATTTGCGCCGCTAAAAACAGGGCTTGCAACTGAAAATCCGCAAACTCTCGCCGCCCAGCCTAAATGAGTCTCAAGAATCTGTCCAACATTCATTCGTGAAGGAACTCCGAGTGGATTCAAAACTATCTCAATAGGTGTGCCATCAGGAAAATATGGCATATCTTCCTCAGGAAGTATTTTTGCAATGACTCCTTTGTTCCCGTGGCGACCTGCCATCTTATCTCCCACAGAGAGTTTGCGTTTGCTCGCAACATATACTTTGACAAGCTTTATAACCCCAGGAGGAAGTTCATCTCCCCTCCTTATCTTATCAATCTCTCTCTCTTCTTCTCTATAGAGTCCACCAATCTTCGATTCAAATGCATCAATTATTTTCTCAAGTTTCTTCTGGACGCTGGTTTCTTTAATGCTCACATTTCTCAAATCATATTTTTTAAGCTTTTTGAAGTTCTCAACATCAATCTTCTCACGCCTGCCGAGGATTGCTTTTCCTGTTTTCTCATTAACAAAATCCTCTGTGAGTTTCCTCCCTTTGAGCAATCCAAGCAATTTTTTGTCCTTTGCCATCTTTAATCCGTCAATCTCCTGCTTGTACTTCATCCTGAGGCGGCCCATTTTTTTCAGTTCTTCTTCCTCCTCCTGCCCCTCCTTGCGTGAAAACACTTTTACATCAACAATAATCCCCTCCACACCTGATGGGGCAGTCAAGGAAGCATCCCTGACATCCGCCGCCTTCTCACCAAAAATAGCTCTTAAGAGTTTTTCTTCAGGAGTCAACTCAGTCTCGCTTTTTGGAGTAACCTTGCCGATAAGAATATCTCCAGACTTTACCTCAGCACCGACTCGCACAATTCCATTCTCATCAAGATTCGCCAGCGCACCTTCGGCCACATTTGGTATATCTCTGGTTATCTCCTCAGGACCAAGTTTCGTATCACGGGCTTCAAGTTGAAACTCATCTATATGAATCGAGGCATACATATCCTCCTTAACAACTTTCTCGCTGATCAAAATAGCGTCTTCAAAATTGTATCCTCCCCACGGCATGAAAGCTACCAGCACATTTCTCCCAAGCGCAAGTTCTGCATTCTTTGTTGCTGGACCATCAGCTATAACCTGCCCTTTCCTCACCCGGTCGCCAACATAGACAATCGGTTTCTGGTTGAGACATGTGCTCTGGTTGGAACGCTGGAATTTTTTCAAACGATATTCTCTCGCGTTCCCGTCTTCTTCCCTTATATATATTGATTTGGATGAGCAGCTTATAACTGTGCCATCTCCTTTCGCAACCACAACTGCGCCTGAATCACATGCCGTAATATATTCCATACCTGTGCCAATAATGGGGGGCTCTGTCCGCAGCAGCGGAACAGCCTGCCTCTGCATGTTGCACCCCATTAGAGCGCGGTTGGCATCATCATGCTCCAGAAAAGGAATCAAACTTGCTGCCGCACTCACCAGTTGTTTTGGCGAGACATCCATGTACTCAACTTCCTGCGGGGAAACTTTCGGGAAACCATCTCCAAACCGTGACAGGATACCCTCATCGAGAAAACGTCCATTTCTGTCCAATTTCGCATTCGCCTGCGCTATAACATGTTCGTCTTCAATATCAGCGGAGAGGTACTCTACCTCATCCGTAACCTTTCCTTTTGCAACCTTCCTGTAGGGAGTTTCAAGAAAACCGAACTTGTTTATGCAAGCATATGTCGTGAGGGAAACAATAAGACCGATGTTCGGACCTTCAGGTGTCTCAATCGGGCAAATACGCCCATAGTGTGAAAAATGAACATCTCTCACTTCAAACCCTGCTCTTTCTCTACTCAAACCACCGGGACCGAGAGCACTCAGTCTTCTCTTGTGAGTCAACTCAGCAATTGGATTTGTTTGGTCCATGAACTGGGAAAGTTGACTTCGCGCAAAGAAATCCTTCACTGTGCTTGCAACAAGTCTTGTATTCACAAGATGATGTGGCATGGCAGAACTCATATCCTGTATGTTGAATCTTTCCTTAACAGACCTTTCCATCCTCGCCATTCCAATTCTGAACTGGTTCTGCACCAGCTCTCCAACATTACGCACACGCCTGTTTCCAAGATGGTCGATGTCATCAACCTTGCCTGTGCCATTTTTCAACTTCAGAAGATATTTTATAACCTCAATGATATCTTCCTTGATGAGGGTTTTCTGCTTAAGAGAAATGTTCATACCAAGTTTTCTATTGAGTTTGAACCTGCCAACTCCCCTGAGGTTATAGAACCTCCCGTTAAAGAAAAGTCTGGCGAGAAAACTTTCTGCGTTACTTAAACTTGATATGTCGCCGGGACGAAGTTTATGATATATATCAAGAAGTGCTTCCTCTTTAGAACTCGTTAAGTCCTTTCTCAGTGTCGATATAAGGTAAGACTCCCCTTCCTGACACAGCATCACTGGAACTGTGCGTATCTTACGACGTTTCAGCTTTTCAAGAAGGGCGTCAGTAATTTGCTCTTTTGTTTCAGCAATGACAATACCTTCCTTATCTATGACTTTATCCGCAATTATTTTACCCATTGCCTTCCTGTCAGAAGGGATCTCTTCCACATCATAGAATAAGCGGATTATTTCCTTATCCGAACTATAACCCAGAGCACGCAAGAGAGCAGTACATGGGAACTTGCGTTTTCTATCTATACTGACATTTAAGACATCATATATATCAAATTCAAATTCAAGCCATGCCCCGTGATAGGGAATAATCCTGCCAGAATAGAGTTTCTTATTGGCATGCACCTTCAGTTCAAAAGAAACACCCGGACTGCGATGTAACTGGCTTACAATTACCCTCTCAGATCCATTTATTATAAACGTCCCATTCTCCGTCATAGCTGGTATCTCACCAAAGAAAACTTCCTGTTCCTGTTCCCTGACAGTTTCCTTCTCACCTTCTCTCTTCTCCCTGACAACAAGTTTCAGCCTTGCCTTCAGAGACACTGCATAATCTTTTCCTCTTTTCCGGCATTCATCCGGATCATACTGAGGTTCCCCCACAGAATAACTTACTAATTCCAGTCTGGAACTGCCATCATGGCTTTCAACGGGGAAAATCTCTTCAAAGACAGCCTGCAATCCTTCTGATTTCCTCTTCTCAGGAGAAACACCCTTCTGAAGAAAAGCTTCATATGAAGATGTTTGCACTTCAATTAAATTAGGAATCTTCAAGACTTCGCTTATTTTTGAAAAGTCTCTCCTTTCCTCCTTTATCAATTTATTTCCCCCTTTATTTTAGTTCAACCGTGGCTCCAGCTGCTTCGAGTTTCGCTTTAATCTCATTTGCTTCTTTCTCGGTTATATTCTCCTTTACAGGCTTTGGCGCTTCATCAACAAGAGCTTTTGCTTCTCTCAATCCTAAACTCGTAATCGTTCTGACCTCCTTGATAACCTGTATCTTCTTATCACCGGAAGACACAAGCATAACTGCGAAGCTGTCTTTCTTTACCTCTTCAGCTGAAGCTTCCTGAGACCCTGCAGGTGCTGCCGCAACCGCCACAGGAGCTGCCGCTGAAATACCAAACTCCTTTTCCAGAGTCTTCACCCATTCAGAGAGTTCAAGAACACTTAATCCCTTAACCAGCGAAACTCCAAACTCTGTTCTCTCCTCAGGGGTCATAGTTTTTACCTCTTCAAGAACTTCCGATACCTTTGGAGAAACCTCCTTCTTTTCAGACTTTTCGGAAACCTCCTCTACAGGTTTTTCCTCTTTCTTGACTTTCTTCTTTTCCTCTACAGGTTTTTCTTCTTTTTCAACTTTCTCTTTTTGCTCAACAACTTTCGCTTTTTCCTCAACAGGCGCCTGGGTTTCTTCCACTGCTACCTGTGCTACCTGAGTTTCTTCCACAGATGCTTTCTCTTCAGTCGCCTTACCGGTTTCCTTTTTCTTTGGCATGGTTCTCCCCTCCAATTTTTTCCTTTATTTTCTCAAGACTCCTTATTAAAGACCCGATTGGACTGCTAATCGTATTCATGAACCCTGCAACGGGAGAAATTAACCTATTAACAAGCTGGGCGATGAGTAGTTCCCTGTTAGGGAGTCTCGCAATGCTCTTGATTTGTTCCTCATTCACCAGAATAGACTGCATCAACCCTCCCCTCAGCTCAATCCCCCCGTGCTTCTTCGCAAACTCGGCTAAAACCTTCGTAGCCACCACAGGCTCTCCTGAAATCAATACAAAAGCTGTGGGACCATCAATACACCTTAGGAGCCGACGCCACGGTTCTTCTTGCATTACAATACCGGCAAGGCGATTTTTTACCACTCTTAAAACACCACCTGCCCGGCACAAATTTCCTCTTAACTCGTTCAATTCATTTGAACTAAGCCTGGAATACCCGGTAATAATGAAACTGCTTATTTCTTTTAGAGAACTCCTGAGTTCATCTACCATAATTTCTTTCTCTAATCTCGGCATTTTCTTAGTTCTGCACCTTCACAGTTAGTTGCTGAACATCCAATTTAATTCCTGGTCCCATACAAGTTGACACAGTTACCGATTTGAGATATTGTCCTTTACAAGCAGCAGGCTTAGCACGCAAAATAGCTGAAAAACATGCCGCAACATTATCAGATAGCTGAGAATCCGTAAATGACGCTTTCCCGACAGAAAGATGAAGACTAGCACCTCTGTCAACTCTGAATTCAACTCTTCCTGCTTTAATCTCTTTTATAACTCTGGCAAGTTCAAAAGTAACTGTCCCCGCCTTTGGGTTTGGCATAAGCCCGCGCGGACCAAGTATCCGACCAAGTTTACTCACCACTTTCATCATATCTGGTGTTGCAACTACCGCCTCGAAATCCATCCATCCCCCGGATACCTTTGATACAAGCTCCTCCCCGCCAACAACTTCCGCGCCTGCCTCCTTTGCCTCACTGGCTTTTTCGCCCTGAGCAAAAACAATCACTCTGACCTTCTTCCCCGTCCCGTGCGGTAGAGTTACCACGCCCCTTACCATCTGGTCAGCCTGTTTCGGGTCAACTCCTAAATGGCAGGACACCTCAACCGTCTCATCAAACTTTGCTTTCTTCACATTCTTGAGAACCTGGATCGCTTCATCCAGCCCGTATTTTCTTCCCCGGCCAACAGGCTTACTTGCCTCCAGATAGCGTTTCCCTCTACGAGCCATTTTCTATCTCTACACCCATACTTCTGGCTGTCCCTTCAATTATCCGTATTGCGTTATCAAGATTTGATGCGTTCAAATCTTTCATCTTCATCTCTGCAATTTCCCTGACTTGCTCTCTTGTCACCTTGCCAATCTTCTCGCGATTTGGTATACCAGACGCTTTGACGATGCCCGCAGCTCTTTTCAATAATGCTGAGGCAGGGGACGATTTCATCACAAAACTGAATGACCTGTCAGCATACACAGTTATCACAACCGGTATAACCATATCTTCCTTACCGGTTGTAGCTTTATTAAATGACTGGCAGAACTCCATTATATTGATACCGTGCTGACCGAGAGCAGGACCAACTGGCGGGGCAGGAGTTGCTTTACCACCCTGTATCTGCAGCTTTATCTCTCCAATGACTTCTTTCCTTGCCATTTCAACCTTTCTCCACCTGCCAGTATTCAAGTTCTACCGGGGTTAAACGCCCAAATATAGAAATCATTGCCTTCAACTTGCCTTTATCAGGATACGACTCCTCAACAGTGCCATTAAAGTTTGCAAAAGGTCCTTCCGCAATCCTGATTGCCTCCCCTTTCACAAAACCTACCTTTGGTTTAGGCTTGGCTTTTTTCTCTTCAGCAGACTTTAAAATCGTCTCCACTTCAGCCCAATCAAGTGAAACAGGTTTTCTCCCAGCCCCTACAAACCCCGTCACACCGGATGTTGTTCTGATAAGGTCTTGAACTTGTTCCGTCAACTCCATTTCTACAAGAACATAACCAGGGTAGGAAGTTCTCCTGCTTATTCTCTTCTGCCCCCCCCTGATTTCAGCTATTTCTTCAGTTGGCACAAATACCTTTGAAATATACTCCTGCATACCAAGAGCCTCAATCCTGCGTTCAAGATGAGACTTAACCTTATTCTCAAGACCTGACTGTGTATGAATCACATACCACTTTTTCTCCACTTGCTTCATCCTCTCTTAAATAATTGAATAATGCTGTAGCGACCACCAATCACACCCAGCTGCATTAGATAATCAATGACGCCAAGAAATATTGCAATAATAACCACTGTTAGAATAACCACTCCAGTAGAAGCCATTAATTCTCTCCATGTTGTCCACGTAACCTTCCTCAACTCCGCTCTGACACCCACCAGAAACTCTTTTATCTTAGCTATTCTCTTCATAAATTAGCTTTCAGCTATCTGCTTTCAGCCTTCAGCTTAAAAAATCTTTTGCTGACAGCTGACTACTGACAGCTATATTGCTGGCAGGCCTGGAGGGACTCGAACCCCCAACATCCGGATTTGGAGTCCGGCGCTCTAACCAGTTGGAGCTACAGGCCTCCGGGTTCACCTTATCTCCTTATGCGGGGTATGTTTTCTGCAAAACCTGCAGTACTTTTTCAATTCCAGTCTATCAGAATCTTGCTTCTTATTCTTTGTAGTTGTATAATTCCTTCTCTTACATTCCTGACAGGCTAATGTAATAATTTCCTGCACTGTTTTACTCCAGTATTTCCGTAATAAGACCGGCACCTACAGTCTTACCACCTTCCCTTATCGCAAACCTTAACTCCTTCTCCATCGCTATCGGCACTATCAACTCTACCTCTAAATTCACACTGTCCCCCGGCATTACCATC
>JAUWGW010000031.1 GCA_030606215.1 bacterium | reverse complement strand
TGGAAGAGCTTGAAGCTAAGGGAATAAATTTCACCGATAGGCTTTTTATAAGTGATAGAGCACATATCACAATGCCTTACCACAAGATTCTTGACAGGGTGATAGACGAAAAGAGGGGGAAAGGCAAAATTGGAACTACGGGTCGTGGGATTGGCACAACATATATGGATAAAACTGCAAGAGTTGGGATTCGTGTATGCGATTTCCTTGACCCTGAGGTGTTAAGGGAGAAACTTGAAATCGGGCTTCAAGAGAAGAATGACCTTTTCAAAAGGCTTAACAGTAACCACCATCTTGATATAGAAAGTGTAATGGAGAAATGTATCCGGCATGCTGAAAAGATGAAACCATATGTAGTTGATACATCTCACATGATAAATGAAGCTATTGATAATGGTGAGAATGTTTTGTTTGAAGGAGCACAGGGGACATTTCTGGATATTGATTTTGGGACATATCCGTATGTTACCTCATCTCATCCAATTTCCGGTGGAGCATGCACGGGTATTGGTATTGGTCCAACAAAAATTGATAAGGTAATTGGTGTTGTCAAAGCTTATACAACGCGGGTTGGTGGAGGTCCTTTTCCTACGGAGCTTACGGGCGAACTTGGTGATAGATTGAGAAATGCGGGCCCAATTGGCGAGTATGGAAGAACAACAGGTAGACCGAGAAGGTGCGGCTGGTTTGATGCTGTTATAGTAAGGCAATCTGCTATTATTAACGGGCTTGATTATGCTGCTGTAACAAGGCTTGACATTCTGGATAAATTTAGTAAGATAAAAATATGCACGGGATATAAGTATAAAGGCGAAGTTCTGGGTAGGTTTCCTCCTCTTCTCAAGATTGTAGAGAGTTGTGAACCTGTTTATGAGGAAGTGGATGGTTGGGAGCAGGATACCTCCGGAGTAAAGAATTTTGAAGATTTGCCGTTGAATGCAAAAGGCTATCTTAAGAGAATATCTGATTTAACGGGAACTGAAATCTGCATGGTTTCTACAGGACCCGAGCGAGACCAGACGATTATTCTGAAAGACATATGGCGCCCTTAACTCATCTGGTAGAGTAACGGCCTTTTAAGCCGTGAGTGGCAGGTTCAAGTCCTGCAGGGCGCACCAACTGTCCCCATCGACTAGTGGTTAGGTCATCACTCTTTCAAGGTGATAGCGGGGGTTCGAGTCCCCCTGGGGACACCATGTTTTTATCATCGCTCAAAGAGTAAATATATAAGAGCAAGGATGATATTAAGATAAAAGGTGTGGTTATCGGGGTGTTGTGGTTTGTTGATCTACTCAGAATGAAAGCTCTTGATGAACCGGCAGTAACAGGGGATAGGGATAGAGAAAAACAGAAAAAGTTCTATATGGGAAGAATTGAGAAGATGTATTTATTTGGCAATGTTTCCCAGGCTGTAGATGCTGACCTTTATAAGATGATAATAGATATCTATCATGAACTCAAGGATATCAATAAGAACTACCAAATGTCGGGCACTGATAGCACAGAGCGTAAGGATGAAGTAAATGCTATTCTCGCTAGGCTTGCAGAAATCGACCCGTAATTTCAAAAATTGAAAAGCCATGGTTTGTGTAAATAGTGCATAGAGGTGTACAGAAGCGCATTTGGGTTGACAAGCTTCGGCCGGTGTGATTTAATGTTAATGGTAAGAAGGTTAATTGTATCATCAGATTGATATGAAGATTGATATTAAGAGACGTATTGGATTTAAATTTAATGTAGAAAAGCTAATCAATGCATTAGCTTTTTTTGCAGGAGAAGTCACAGATTTAGATAAACTGAAAGCCACGAAACTTCTTTATCTCGCAGATAAGCATCATTTGGTACGGTACGGGCGTCCTATCTTAGGTGATTGTTATTGTGCACTTGATGCAGGACCGATTCCCTCAAGAAGCTTGGATATTATGAATGAAGTCATTAAGCCGTTTCCAGGTTCTTTCCCCACACCGGATAGGGATGCTTTTTTGCGTAAAATGGAGATTACAGATCACAAATATCCCCGTTTTCGACGAAAGGCACCTCCCAATTTATCGGTATTTTCTGCTTCAGAGGTTGACTCATTAAAGAAAACTTTAGGGAAATACGGAACAATGCATGGTCAGGATCTTGTTTCTTTAACGCACAAGGATGCAACTTGGCGAGAAACTGAACGGAATGGGGAAATAGATTATCGCCTTTTTTTCAAAGGTGAGCGTTCTCCTGCGAGAAGAGAAGCCTTGGAACTCATGGAGCTTTCTCAAGAAGACCGGGATTTCTTGAGAGGGCTTCATGAGTAATAGTCCTTCCGGTTCTTCTGTTAATTTTCAGTATGGCTCAATACTCTATGGAAAGATGCTCTTACCAGATGGTTCTCATCATACTAAGTTTTTCATAATTCTCAATAAACAGCCCAAGGACCAAGTAATACATTTTGTCTTCACGACCTCACAAACAAGATTTTATAATAGGCGTTCTCAATTCAGGTCACAATTTGTAAAAATACCCAAAGGGGAAATCGGAGTTTTCCGTTCAGAAACTCTAATTAACTGCACTAATATTGAGAGCAGTCAACGTGATATTCTGGAAAGGAAACTTCAACGGAAAGAATTGAAAAGGTTGGGGATCCTTCCTGAAAAATACCTGGACCGAATTAGAGGAATCATTGAGAGATCTATATTGATTGAAGATGAGACAAAGGAAAGAATCATTTAAGTCTGCAGAGTTTCCGATTTCTTCGATAAGTACAAAAACACGGGGACTAAAACGGGGACTATCTTTTGGAACTCCTGTTACCTTATGTCACCTTATTGTACAAACTTTTAAGCCAAAATGCCGTCAATAAAGGTATTGCAAATAAAAATATCGGCGATAAAGAAAAGTTTCAAGATTTTGTCTAAATAAGGAGAGTTGCCAATGTCAGAAAGATACGCAGGGCAAGAAATGAGAAAATGTCCCCGTTCGGAAGCGAAGATGCCTTTTACCTATCAAACTCCTCGAAGTTTGGGAAGTAGAACTTCTTTCACCAAAAACATAAGTCGTGGGGGGCTTTGCTTTGAAACTGAGATGCCTGTTTCTCGTGGGGATATTTTACGGATTGAGGCTGACGAACCAGTTGCAGTCAGATTGAGACGAGGAGCCCCCGTTCTCGTTAGTGCACGAGTCGTTTGGGTAAAAGAGCTGGTTGATGATAAGAGATATGAATCAGGGCTGGAATTTGTTAATTAAAGATTGAGGATTAGTTTGTTCTGCATTTCCAAATCAGTATTCCACGTTTGAAATAGGGGGAGGGGTATGAGGGAGTGTAATATTGAGAAAAATAAGGCAAGATGCAACTGCACATATGAACCGTGTTCAAAGAAGGGAATATGCTGTGAGTGCATCAGCTATCATTGGCAGTTAGGTGAGCTTCCTGCATGTTTTTTCCCCGATGATGTGGAAAAAACTTATGACCGTTCAATTGAAAGGTTTATTAAAACATACCAGGAAAGAGGACGCTGGTGGTAGGAGAGCTCAAAAAGTTTTTTGAAGAAGTAAAAGATTGTAAAAAATGTCAACTTGCATATTCAAGGACAAATCTTGTTTTTGGTTCAGGGAGTGAATCTGCGGAAATCGTGTTTGTCGGAGAGGCACCTGGATATTATGAAGACCAGCAGGGAGAACCATTTGTTGGCGCAGCCGGGAAGCTGTTGAGTGAGCTCCTGAGTAGCGTTGGTCTTAAGAGAGAGGATATCTACATCGCAAATGTTCTCAAATGTCGCCCTCCTCAGAATCGCAACCCTCTTCCGGAAGAAATAGAACTCTGTAAACCATATCTATTCAGACAACTTGAAATAATAAAACCTAAGATTGTATCTACCCTTGGAAATTTCGCCACCCAAACTATACTTGGTAAGCGTGTGCCCATTACTTCAGTTCGCGCTAAACCTTCTCAGGTCGGCAACTTCTTTGTTTTCCCGATGTATCATCCCGCCGCCGCACTTCATCGTGGTGATATGATTGAACCTCTTCGTGAGGATTTCATCAAGTTAAAAGAGTTTCTTGATTCAGGAGTTGAGCCTGAACCGGAACCGGAGCAACTGGAATTACTCTAACGAAGAAATTCTACGGTAGATGTATTGTCATACCTTTCTCAATTTTATCTGCGCCCTCCACGATTGAGCAGATGGATAGTTTCTTCTTTACAGTAGCAACTTCAATCTTTCCAAGCACATTCATAGATTCATCCAGAAGTTCTCCGGTGTCAGGGTCTCTGACTTCTTCAACATTCCCTACTGCAAAGGTTTGACCTTTCACGACACCTTCCCTTCCTCCGCGGTTGATGTAGACTCTGTCGCCTTTCACAAGCACTACTGACCCGGTCCAGGGAATGTCCTCAACTTGTTCAACAATAAATTCTACAGCTTCATCAACGGCGGCTTCTACTGCTTTACCAACATTTGTTTTCTTGAAACCTCTGACATTTGTCCCCCAATCTTTATCTGTGAAACCAACCCCTAAGGCAGTTCTGCTTGCTTTTCCAGCGACTTTCTTTGAAGCACAAATCTGCCCTGTAGTTGAGTCAACTACATATATCACTGCATTGATTTCGGCTGCGTCTTTACCTCCGCTGACTCTGAACCCTTTTATCCTGATGCCTCCGCCTCCTCCGGTTGTGCTGTGCTGGAAATGGGTTATTTCTCCCTTCACGAGGAGTTGTGCCGGGGTCATATATCCAATCTTTGGTTTCTTTTTCCCGCCGGCAAGTCTTCCACTTGCGCCGAGGTCCTGCTCGCCCATTGCCTCAGCACGCATATCACTTTCACCGAGCACAATAAACCGACCTGTCTCATTGAGCGAATCTGTGAGGACAGCGCCAAAAGTGTCACCTATTACCCATTGTCCAGTCCAGTTAGACCTATTCTCAAACTTGGCTACTGAGATGGAATGCCGCAGATTCCCTTCTGCTTTTGTTTTTGCATAGACAGATGTTGCAAGAACAAAAGCGCAAAGTGCCAATACTACCATCTTAACAATTCTCATATCTTTTACACCTCCTCTTTTATTTTCCACCGCAATATTATCACTGATTTTGTTTCTGGGCAAGAAAAACTTTTGACCGTGGGAGGATTTTGTGATATTTTAATTCAAGTGAGGTGGCGCTGGCTATGAGGATTGCAGCATGGAATTTTTGATTGGGACGTCAGGCTGGTGGTATGACCACTGGTATGGGAAATTTTATCCGCCGGAGCTTGAGAAGAAAGATTGGTTCTCATATTATGCAAAGGTATTTGATACAGTGGAGGTAAACAGTTCATTTTATCGATTGCCGTTTGAAGGTGTAGTCAAAGGCTGGGCTCGGAAAGCTCCGGAAAATTTCAAGTTTACATTGAAGATGTGGAGAAGAGTAACGCATTTCAAAAAATTGAAGGGGGTTGAGGAAGATCTTGCAATCTTTTTTGAGCGGATTAAGCCTCTCAAGAAAAATTATGGTGCAATTCTTTACCAGCTACCTCCTTCTTTAAAACTTGATTTATCACTTCTTGAAGGATTCCTGAAAATGTTGCCAGATGGCGTGGATCAGGTGATTGAGTTCAGAAACAAATCCTGGCTTGAAAGCAAAACCTTCTCCCTTTTGAAGAAATATAATGTAGCATACTGCATTGTAAGTATGCCAAAATTTCCCGAGCTTCTTGAGTTGACGGCTGATTTCTCATATATCAGGTTTCATGGCAGGGAAACTCTTTACAGTTCCTTTTATTCGGATGATGAGTTGAAACAGTGGAGGAAGAGAATAAGAGGGTTTATCAGAAAGAAAATAAAGCGCGTATATATATACTTTAATAATGACTACAATGCATACGCTGTCAAAAACGCCTTGAAGATGAAAGAATTATTGTAGGTATGAGAAACCTTGAATTAGCTGAAATTTTTGACCGCATTGCAGATATGCTTGAGATAAAAGGCGAGAACCCGTTCAAAGTGCGCGCGTACAGAAAAGTGGTATTGACTCTGGAAAGTCTTCCCGAAGATATTGAGAGGATATATGAGAGAGGGAGGTTAAAAAATATTCCTGGAGTTGGTGAGGGGAGTGCTAAAAAGATAGAAGAGTTGCTCAAGACCGGCAAACTTGCCTATTATGAGGAGTTGAAGGAAAGCTTACCTGAAGGGTTGGTGGAGATGCTTTCAGTCCCGGATGTTGGTCCAAAGACTGCCCAACTTCTCTATAAGAAGCTTGGTATAGAGAGTATTGATGAAATGGAGAAAGCAGCTAAGGGAGGAAAGATAAAAGGTCTTGAAGGGATGGGGGAGAAAACTGAGGAAAATATTTTGCGCGGGGTAGAACTTTTGCGGCGAAGGACCGGCAGAATGCTTCTCGGGACAGCATATCAAATGAGTCAGTCAATTATTGAAAGGCTCACCACTATGGATGAAGTTGAACTTATAAGTCCAGCAGGCAGTCTTCGGAGGATGAAAGAGACTGTTGGTGATATTGATATTCTCATCACATCTAAGAAACCGAAACCTGTAATGGACATTTTTGTGAATTTACCCGAAGTTACACAGGTTCTTGCACATGGAGATACAAAATCCAGTGTGATTATGGAGAATCGTGTGCAGGTTGATGTGAGAGTGGTGGAAAGCGGAAGTTTTGGAGCGGCGCTTCAGTACTTTACAGGGTCCAAACAGCATAATATAAAAATAAGAGAAATTGCCGGAAAGAACGGTTTGAAAGTCAATGAGTATGGTGTATTCAGGGGCAAGAAGAAAATAGCAGGGAAGGAAGAGGAGGAAGTATATCTTAGTATCGGTTTGTCTCATATCCCGCCTGAGTTGCGTGAAGACCGTGGTGAGGTTGAATCTGCGCTTAAAGGTAAACTTCCGGAACTTGTTGAATTGAGTGATATTAAAGGGGACATGCATGTCCATTCATCCTGGAGTGATGGAGTGGATACAATCCCTGAGCTTGCAGAATCTGCAAAGAAACTTGGTTACGGGTATATTGCAATCTGCGACCATTCGGCTTCGTTAAAGGTGGCTGGAGGACTTTCAAGAGAGAGGAGGCTCAAACAGATTGCCGAGATAAAAAAACTAAATAAAAAAATGGCTGATTTTCGTATTCTTGCAGGAGGTGAAATTGACATCAGGACAGATGGGACTCTTGATTGTGAGGAAGAGGTTCTGAAAAAGCTTGATATAGTTGTTGCGGCAATACATACAGGATTCAAACAGGATATTGAGACGATGACCTCCCGCATCATAAAGGCAATGCGGAATAAGTTTGTCAATGTGATAGCTCATCCGACAGGCCGTCTCATTCAGACAAGAGACCCTTACCAGGTTGATATGCAGAAAGTGTTTACCGAAGCAAAACGCACAAATACTTTTCTTGAACTGAATTCTTTTCCGGATAGACTTGACCTGAACGATATAAATTGCCGTGAGGCAAAAGCTCATGGTATTAAGATAGCCCTTGGCACGGATTGTCACAACCGAATGCAGATGGAAGTGATGAGGTATGGTGTTGGGACAGCTCGGAGAGGATGGCTTGAGAAGAAGGATGTTATTAATTGCCTGGAATTGGATGATTTGCTGAAACTTCTTGCTAAGAAGAGGAAATAAATGAAAAAAGAGAGTGTGGAGATTTTTGAACTCGGTAAGAAAGCCGCTCTTGCTGCAGGGCGAATCCTTATGGATAACTTCGGAAGCGTCAATGAAGTTTCAAAGAAAGCAGACGGAAGTCTTGTTACAAATGTTGATATTGAGGTGGAGAAGAGAATTGTCTGTCTTATAAGAGATAAATTTCCGGAGCACAGTATATTGACTGAAGAAACTCCTGAGATAAATGGAAAATCAGAATACCGCTGGATAATTGACCCGCTTGATGGGACACACAACTATTTTCACGAGATAGATATTTTCGGAGTATCTATCGGTATTACACATCTGGATGACCCGGTAATTGGGATTATATATCTTCCTGCTACCAGGCAACTATATTGCTGTGAGAAAGGTAGGGGAGCATATCTGAATGGAAAAAGAATACAGGTTTCCAGGAGAAAGTTAGAAGATGCGTGTATTACCCATAACAGTAGTTTTCGCCGCGACAGCAAGCGAATGCTTGAAGGATTCAGGAGGCTTGTAGATTCAGTTTTCAATATCAGGATGTTCGGAGCTTGCGTCAGGGGCCTTTCCAGCGTAGCTGAGGGGAAGGTAGATGCTGATATACAATACAATGTCAAGCCCTGGGATATCTACGGAGGGGCTTTGATAGTTGAGGAAGCTGGTGGAAAGGTGACAGATTTCTCCGGTAAACCGTGGTATTTATCCAGCGGACCATATATCTCATCAAATGGGTTAATACACGATGAAATCCGGAAACTCCTAAGCAACTTGAGCTAATGCCTGTTGGGCATAAGCGTAAGAAAAAAGATCAATGATGCCGATTACTCCCGATAAGATCAAAGCTCTCTGTTTTGACTTAGGCAATACGCTGATTGAATTTGGACCAAGACAAATCGCGTATCAGTATGCGGCACTCGTGAAGGTCCTTACAGAGTTGTTTGGTTTCTGCGATGCGTCGCGCCTGAAAGCCGCACGTGATAGCCAAATTGTCGCTCCGTTCAGCAGCGGCTACAAGGAGAATAACCCAAGAGTTCTTTGTGAGGAGCTAATTCGTGGAGTTTACGATATCGTTCCGCAACAGTGTCAAGTGGAGAGGTTGATTCAAACACGCTACGAATTATTTGTTCGTGCTGTGGAACTCCCCGATGGTGTGATGGCGCTATTGAACAAACTTCGACGGCGATACCGTCTCGGGCTTTTATCTAACTACCCTTGTAGCCGGTCTGTTAGAGACAGTCTCGTGAAGATCGGGTTGTCGGAGATTTTTGAAGTTGTGGTCGTCTCCGGTGATGTTGGTTATGTTAAGCCTCATGCCAAACCTTTTGAATCTATGTTATTGCAGCTTGGTCTTCATCCATCAGAATGCGTATACATCGGAGACAATTGGTTAGCTGACGTGCAAGGGGCTAAGCGGATGGGAATGTGTTCGATTTTCACAACTCAGTATGTGCCCTATGAGAGTTTCGAGCCAGCAGAAAAGGATCATTCCCCTGATGCACGAATCGAACATCTTAACGAACTTGAAGAATTACTGCTGCCTTAATTCGAAGAATAAAATGTCCAACAAATCATTCTACCCGATGCCGTTACCACTGCGCGGGTGAATTCCAGCGTTAGGATAAGAAAAAATTAAAAAAGGAGAAAAGAATGCGCAAAGCACATATGAATGCAGCAAAAGCAGTGTTGTTGGCAATGGTACTGGTGGCTCCATTCGGTTTAGCCAGTGCTGACGAAGTTACTGATTCAATAAATGAGGCGCTGCAGCAATATAAAAATGGCGAATACGCAGCCGCTGTGGGAAGTCTCGATTATGTTTCCCAATTGATCCGCCAGAAAAGAGGTGAGCAGTTACAATCGTTTTTGCCGAAGCCTTTGACGGGGTGGACGGCAAAAGACTCTACTTCTCAGGCTGTTGGTGCTGCAATGTTCGGTGGTGGGGTTTCTGCAGAGCGGCAGTATCATAAAAGTTCCAGTTCTGTCACTGTCAAAATAGTTACTGATTCTCCGGTACTGCAAAGCATGATGATGATGTTCACCAACCCCATGTTTGCAGCATCAGGCGGAGGAAAATTGGAAAAGATAGGCGGTCAGAAAGCTATTGTCAAGTATAGCCCAACAGGCAGAAGCGGGGAGATCAGTATCGTAGTTGTAAATCGTTTCCTTATTACTGTAGAGGGGAATGATGTTACTAAGGAAGAGTTGACAAGCTACGCCATGAGTATCAACTACAAAAAATTAGCTGCTCTCTCCTAAATGAAACAGGGGGAGGGGAAGTAAACCTTTGACACTTGATAAGAGGAATATTTGCCTAACAAAGCGTTGCACCTGACCGCTATTCCGCTGCGTTTCATAGCAGCAAGTGAGCACAGTGAGCCTATTCCAGAGCCAAGGTGTCATCGTCTTATGTACGCATAAAATCAAGCCATAACAAATCAATGAACCTGACCTAAAATAGCTGGCACGATTTTAGGCAGGAAAACTTGACATATGTGCATATTTGGTGCATAATAGTGCATATGTATTGTATGAAAGGAGATTACAAATGAGAACAACATTAAATATAAAAGATGACTTGATCAAAAAAGTATCTAAGCTTACAGGTATAAAAGAGAAAACTACATTGGTTAGATTAGGTTTGGAAGCACTCATCGCCCGGGAAAGCGGTAGAAGATTA
The DNA here is from genome assembly GCA_030606215.1 of bacterium. Lineage (GTDB taxonomy): Bacteria > NPL-UPA2 > JAUVJM01 > JAUVJM01 > JAUVJM01 > JAUWGW01. The sequence continues at coordinate 568 of JAUWGW010000031.1, read as the reverse complement.
GCCAAATTGGGAGGAACTGAAAAAAAATTGCATACTATACCGCGCAGGAGAGTCAACTAATGATTCTTGTTGATACATCTGTATGGGTTTCACATCTGCGCGATGGCAATTCCAAGCTTGAAGAATTATTGAATGATGGAGATGTATTCTGTCACCCATTTATTATTGGAGAGCTTGCATGCGGCAATATTAAGAATAGAACTGGAATATTATCTTTACTAAGTGCACTGCCTGAAGTTGATTTATTGGATAATGCAGAAGTTCTATTATTTATTGAAAGAAATAATTTAATGGGTAAAGGGCTTGGTTTGGTTGATGTTCATCTTCTTGCATCTGCAATATTAAGTGAAGCCGCTCTATGGACATTAGATGTTAAATTGAAACATGAATCGTATATATTAAGTATAGCTTCGCCTCTATGATTTTGTGTCATACCAAAATGATAATGTCCTATTGTAGCAAAATAGAAATGTCCTATTGGGAAGTTTATAATGCTCTTCAGAAAGGAGAGCATTATGGACAGAAAGGACATTATCATAATGAGACAGGAAGAATTAAGAAGGGCAAG
>JAUWGW010000012.1 GCA_030606215.1 bacterium | reverse complement strand
CCCATGTTCCTGTTCCATCTGGTTTAATGGTCAAGATACTGCCCGTGAGCATTCTATTAGCTAACTTTACCCCGTTGATTGTTGGATTAAGTGTATGCCTGCCAGATTCATCAGTAACCCCGATAATCTGGATAGTTGGCTTCTCCGCTTGACCACTATTCTCTATTGTCCATTTAAAGGGAGAAGAATCAATTTCCATAAGAGATTCCTCCGCTCTCGTCTTGGCAACAAAGCCTAAAACTAAAGCAACAACTACCAAAACTAAACTCTTTTTCATCTTTTCCATTTTTCGCTCCTTTCGTTTTAGTCCAGGACCAATTCCTTGCAGGATTCCCTGATGATTAGTTTTGTTGGGACAGTTATCCTTTCCGGCTCTACACTATTTCTCCCTATTTTCTCCACTAACTTTTTAACTGCTTCTTCTGCCATAGTTGTCGGCTTGGGGCCCTTGTGCTAAAATAGTTTACACTAAACATAACACACCTCCTGGGCAAAATGCCCTGTTGTTGGTGAAGACATTAATCACTCCCAGCGGATCCCCTTGCCCTCTCATCTATAACAAGTGCCTTGATTATTTCGAGGGTCTCATCTGGGAGGAATGGCTCTTTCCCCGTCTTAACCATCCTGACAAAATCCCTTAGCATTTCAGAATAGAAGAAATCACTGTCCTCCGCTGTGATTGAGACATTGCCATTTGTGCCATAGAGGTTTATCTGAAAAGTTGGGGCAATTTTTTCATAAGCAGAAACTATAAACTTCCGTCCATCTTTGTATTTCACAATTAATATGTCTTTTGCTTTCTCACCAATATTTCTAACGGATTCTATGCCTGGCCCAACAACTGAATATAGAAGTTCCATTGCATGAATCCCATAGAAAATCAGACTTCCCTGCCACTCTCTGCAAATAGCAAAACCTGTGAGGATCTTACCTAAATCGTGTTTGCCTTCTCTGATTTCTTTTGTTTCCTTTGCATAACGAAGCGCTGAACAACTCATTATGCCTGTATTATGCTTCCTGGCTAATCCTACAATCTCCTCCGCTTCCTTCACATCAGGTGAAAGTGGTTTGTCGATGAATGTTGGGATTCCTGCTTTTAAGAAAGGAATTGCTCTTCTCTGATGCTTCATTGTGCAGTCATCAACAATTATTACCCCATCAACTTTTCCAAGAACACTTTCTATGTCTGGGGCTACATTTTCTATATTGCAAATCTCAGCTACTTCCTCTGCATCCTCTTTTTTCTCATTCCAGATATGTGTAATCCGGGCATCTTCGCCAACTCTTGCTTCGTAAAGTGCACCCCAGTTCTTTGACACTGCTTTATCCCTGTCATATCCATTGAACATCTCAGCAAATGTCATCCCATGAAACTCTTTCACTCCACCAACTAATCCTATCTTTAGCATTTTCTCTCTCCCTTCATAACTCTTCTAGCGGCCGATGGAGTCTGTATCTTCCCTATCACCAATTTAAACTCTCTTCTTTCTAAGGGTAGCATGCTAGGAACACAATCTCAAGTTCTGACGGGTTTCCGGGTCTGGCTACTTTCCCAGATTGCTTCAGCAATCTGCAGGGCTTTTGCTCCATCATATAGGTCTGCAGATACCTTTTCTTTCCCCAAAATTGCCCTGGCAAAATTCTGTAGTTCTCCTTTATAACCTACCATCCCTTCAGCTTTGGATTCCAAGAACTCAGTAAATTCTGGTTTCCAGCTGGAGATTTGAGCTCTTCCATCAGGATTAAATTCTGGCATAGGTTTAGTGTGAGCATAATAATTTAAGGAGACCATATCTTTCACCTCTAACCAGCATTCACGACCAGCCGCAAGAAAATACTCTGATATCTGGAATTCAGGTCCCTGTAATGCGTTGAGGTTCATTACTCCAACCACACCATTTTTGAATGTAACTGTGATGGCATAGCCGAAAATGCCATTGTTATCTATTTTTTCTACTTCGTTCAGGACTGCATAAATCTCAGCTACATCGCCGCAGAAAAACCTGATAAGGTCAAAGATATGCACCGCCTGACCAATTAGGAAGGAATATGACGGGCTTTCTACCTGTAATTCCCATCCAAATTTATTGAGGTCTGGATACCTTCCATTGGCAAACCGCACCTCAATCTCGTTAATTCCACCAAACTCCTCTTTCTCGGTAATTGCCTTTGCCATACGATAGCAGGTAGAATGCCTTTTCATAAAAGCAACCGCACCGAATAACCCTTTGCCTTTAGCATATTCAGCTAAGTCTAATGCTTCTTTATAGCAAACAGCAGAAGGTTTCTCAACAAATATGGGAAGACCCACATCCAAACATCTTTTGCCTACTTCACAATGCATTTTAGGCAAACCACAGATTGCTACCCCATCCAACTTCTCTCCAGAAAGCATCTTATTTAAGTCTGTATACCATTTCCTTGCACCAAAATTCCTTGCATTCCTCTTTGCTAATTCTTCTTTTAAATCACATACTGCGGCTAAATCAATCTCTGGAATTGTATGAATTGTTGGGTATAGAGAACTGGTAGCATGCCCCCCACAACCTACAAACCCAATCCTTGCTTTTCTATTCCCTTCCATCCTCCCAGCTCCTTTAGTTTACTTTTCGTTGAACCAGGTGTTTGCATTGCCCTTGTATTCCATCAATTCTATTACAGCCCCATCCTTTGTCTCATAGAATCCGACACGGACAAAGTTGCCTACATCAAACGGTTCAAGAAGAACCTTGAGTCCCTTGGATGCGGATTCAATATCATCAACAGAGTAAGCTATGTGCGGTTTCTCTCTTACAGGTCCTTTGACAGGGCTATCCTTTTCATACCTGAGCCATTCAACATTAAACGGATGCTCCTTTGGATTCGTTACCCATACCCGTGTAGACTCTACCCAGTTCCCCTTTTCCTTCTTTTCATCCGTTATTAGCCCAATATGGTCAAAAGTCATTCTACTTTCTCCTCCTCATATTGCCCATGCTTCTCAAATGCCTCTAACATATATTGAACTCTTTCCTTGCTTACTCCAATAGCAAGATGGTCTTCTTCAGTTGCTCCATAATCAGTCCCGATAAAACCACCTTGTGGTGTTCCCCATTTGTGGATAAGCATTTTCGCCTCATTTTCCACCTCTTCCTTTGAACCAAAAGGTAAAGTTTTCTGAAGATCAACTGTGCATTCAAAGGTAATCCTTCCAGAATATCTTTTAGATATTTCTTCTATCCCCAAAACTTGGGGTGACTGAATATTTACCACATCTAAACCAATATCTATAAATTCCTGTATTAAATCATTTATCTTTCCATCTGAATGTAGCCAGACATGGAATCCCAATGAATGCGCTCTGGAAATTATTTCTTCATACAGTGGTTTTAAAAATTCTCTAAACATCTTGATGCTGATGAGAAGCCCTTTCTGGTCACCCCAGTCATCTCCTATCCTGAATCCATGGATATCTCCCTTATATCTTTCAACACTATTCAGTGCCCCTATTATAAAATCTTTTATTTTTTCAAGAAGTTTATGAACTTGCTGTGGTTTTTCATAAAAATCAGTGAAAAGATTTTCTGTTCCACGAAGTTGTTGGGCTCTTTCGAATAAAGTAAACCACCCGAGAAGTACATATTTCTTGCCAGCCTTACGAACCTCTTTTTCTAAATCTTCATATCTTGAGGAATCATAAGGGTCAGGGAATTTATAAGAGTCTATTTTATCAAGGTCGGCAATGACAACATTCTTCGGCTGTCCCATGTTAACTGTTCCTGAGGCTGGATTTGGTTTTTCCCAGATAACTCCCCATTCATCCTCTCCGTCGAAGTTGGGTGTCCATCCCTTGGGATTTTTTAACCCCACATAGTGAATATCTGAAACTCCTAAGAATGGAAACATAAGTGGGACTCGTTTGGGCTTATTGAATTCTATTGCACACTTGACAATTTCGCAACTGTCCATCTAAAATCCTTCTTTTATTTGGTTGGCTGTTTTGCAAGTAACATTACTGTTTGTCCAGTCTTAGCTGATTCTTCAGCGGCTTCAATTGCCTCAATTGCTTTCCTTGATTCTTCAGGAGTTATGATTGCTGGTTTCTTATTAGTCATAATGCAATCAACAAAGTAGGAAAGTTCTTCTTTCAACGCGCCCACTCTTTCTCCATGAACTTTTGGCCAGTAAACTGTCTCAGGACGTTTCCATCCTTCATCTGTATTTATAGCTAAAGTTTCACCAGGTCCACCAATATAAATTGCACCTTTTTCTCCTATAATCTCCATCCTTGCATCCAAATCAAATGGAGTTTTCTCAGGGAGGAACCAGACACTTTCACAAACCCCTATTGCTCCAGTCTCAAATTTAAAAAGTGCCCATGCAATGTCGGGATTTGGGAGATTTCTTACACTTAATGTAGCTGAATACACACTTTTTATTCCTTCACCCGTAAACCAGAGCATTAAGTCAACATCATGAACCATATCACCACTTATAGGGGATATTTTCTCGAGAACTGATTCGCTCACGACTGCAGGTATATTTCTTCTCGCATAAATGGAAACTATTCTCCCAATTTTCCCTTCATCAATATTCCTCTTAGCAACTGCATAACGCGGGTCAAACCTGCATATATGACCAACCATGAAGAATTTATTAGTTGATTGGGCTGTTTTAATAATTTCATTGCATTCAGAGACATTCCTCGCCATCGGTTTTTCCAGGAAAACATGTTTTCCTGCTTTTAAAGCGTCTGTCGTGGGTCTTAAGTGGTCATTAACATGTGTTGTAATGCTTACTACCTCTATTTCTTTATTAGCTAATAACTCCCTATAGTCAGTATAAACATTAGGAATGTTGTATTTTTTCGCAATTTGTTTTAATGGCTCTATTGACCTTCGGCAGATACCTACCAGTTTTACATTGGGTAGAGTTGATAACACTTCAATATGCTTTTCTCCAAAGAATCCTACCCCTATTATCCCGTATCCAATCTTATCCATTTTCTTTCCCTTTACCCTATATATTTGGTTGGATGGCGCTGCTTTCCCGATTTTCTAAACTCTATGGCAGAATCGATGATTTTTGCAACATCGTGTTCCGGGTCATATCCAAGTATTGACCGAGCTTTTGCAATGTTATGAGTGAAATCGTGAAATCCATCATATTCAAATTCTACTATGGGAAGGTTAAGTTTTTTCGATATATATTCTGCCGCAAATCCATAGCTGAAAGGAGATGGACCAGTAATTGTGAATGCGTGTCCAATAGCAGAAGAATTCCCGAGAGCAAGGAGAACGCTCTTGACTGCATCCTTGATACCAACTATATGGCGGATTCCCGGTTTTCCTCCAGGATGAATGAGTTTTGCTATCGCATCTATGTCTTTTTCAAAATACTTTTTCTGCTCAGGAGTTTTAGCAAGTTCCTTCCAAATAGGAATACCGAAGTCAGGTTCTCTAAGTGTAATATGAGCAAGGAAATCATCTTCATCATGCACCCAGGAGAAACGAAGAATAGTGATTGGTAATTTATATTGAATCATATATTGCTCACACATAACTTCTTCAAGCACTTTGGAAAAAGCGTAGTATCCGGGGTAAGCACTGTGAGGATACGTTTCATCAATAGGGAAGGGGTGAGGATAAAAGAAAACGCCTGCTCTTGCATCAGAACCTGCCTGAATAAACTGCTGTATATGAGGGCAGTTTTTGGCTTCATCAAGCAGATAGAATGTTCCCTTTATATTTGCTTCCATGAATAGCTCTCTATTTTCTTTACAGTTCGCCAGATGAATAACCGCATCCATATCTTGGAGGGCTTTCTTGGCAAGATTAGGATCCCTTACATCTCCTTTCATTATTTCCACACCTTTACACTCAACAGGCTCCTCAAACTCAAGAGCTCTTATGCGACACCCTCTGGAGACAAGCTCTGGAAGAAGTGAACGTCCTATCTTCCCGCTGGCGCCTGTAACAAAAATGTTTTTTATCTTCATTGTTTCTCTATCTGTGCCTTCAGTTTTATACGCCATTTTCGTCTCTTCCCGGGCGAGAGCATATATTCAGTTACGAGAGCTGCCATCTCAGCAACAGGCTGTCTGACTACAGGGGTTGGCTCATTTATCACTTTCAAACTGTTGAAATCCGAAGGTGTTGCAAGTTCAGGCCTGAATGTATCAAAACCAATTACTGTAAAGTCTTCTGGAATGGTTAAGCCTCTCTTATATGCAATGTCAAGCAGCCCCATGAGTAGGCGATTTGATTCTAAAAAAATTGCTGGATTCTTTACCTTTCTGGAGAATATTTGTTTGCTCTTCTCTCTCTCATCTTCACGAGTTGTGTCACATAAAAGTATATCCTTCCCTGTAAAAGGAATTTTCTTCAAAGAAGCTTCTTCTCTCACTCCCATAAGTCTCTCATCAATTGCAAAATTACGCTTCTTTTCTCCAAGATAAAAGAGATGCGAAGGTTTCTTCCTTGCTATAATTCTGACTGCTTTGCGTGAGGCAAGTCTATTGTCCGTTACAACATAGTTGAGTTTTTCCCCGGGGAAGTTCCTATCCATAAGAATGATAGGAAGACTTTTAGCAAGATTTTCAAACATTGAAATATTTCCTTCTCCTGAAGCAGGAGCAACAATCATTCCATCTGCATATCTGGCGAGCAAATCTTCTACATATAATCTTTCCTGAGAAAGCTCGTTTTCTGTGTCACAGATGATTGCTCTGTAACCATGGAGAGACAACTGCTTTTCTATCAACCGAATCAGCTGTGGATAGAAAAGTGTGCTCATATCCGGGACTATAATCCCAATACACTTTGTCTTCTTATTTCGCAATCCTCTTGCAATTAAATTTGGCCTGTATTCAAGAGATTTAGCAAGATTCAAAATTGCCTCTCTTTTCTCCTTTGAGATGCGTATTGGCAGGTTATTCAAAACCCTGCTGACGGCTGTCTTTGATACACCTAAATTCTTTGCTATATCCTTGAGACGTGTAGTTTTCATGTATTTGCTATGATTTACCGTTTTACCATTATAAATTTAACACATTCATGCTAAGCTTGTCAAGAAATTCCCAATTAGGTCCCCGCTTATGTGGATTCAAGATCCCCCCCACCTGTATGGAATTATATCATTGCCTCGTGTAAAAGTCCATATAGAATATTGCTCCTCTTTTTCTCCTTCCTAACTTCTTTTTTTATGGTATAATCATACTGGGTAAACTGAAGATGAAAGGGATATAAGGATGAATACGCAACTTGTAGAAAGAAAAGAGAATCTTGAAAGAGAGATAAGGCGTATAGTAAATATTATCATTCAGGAGTATTCTCCAGAAAAAATAATTTTATTTGGTTCTCTGGCTAATGGGAATATCCGCGAGTGGAGCGATATAGATTTAGTAATAATTAAAAAAACAAGAGAGAGATTTATTAAAAGGCTTCATGAGATTCGCTTGATGACAGACCCAGGAGAGGGTGTAGACTTTATCGTTTATACTCCTCAAGAGGTGAAGGATATGCAAAAAGAGAATCGTAGGTTTTTAGTAAAAGAGATATTGGAAAAAGGGAAAGTCCTTTATGAAAGAAAGTAATAATTGGTTTGAATTTGCAAAGGAGGATTTGATTGTTGCCCATGCTTCTTTAGAAAAAGGGGTTTACAATCAGGTTTGTTTTCATGCCCATCAGGGCGCAGAGAAGATGCTTAAGGGATACCTTGCAGCAAAAGGTAAAGATGTCCCTAAGACTCATTTTATAGGTGTGCTTTTAAAATTATGTGCTAAGGTGGAGCAAGAATTCAAGGAAATGATAAATGTATGTATTAAACTGGATGACTATTACATACCTACCAGATATCCGGACGCTCTGCCTGGCATACTTGCCGAAGGTATGCCTGAAAAGGATGATGCCGAAGAGGCGATTTCTATTTTAGAAGAAGTGATGGATTTTGTAACAAAAAAAGGAGAGGATTATGGGTAAAATAGGAATTATTGGAGGGAGTGGATTATATGAAATAGATGGGATCAAAAATCTAAAGGAAAAAAGAATAGAAACACCTTTTGGGACTCCTTCTGACGCCTTTCTCCTCGGAGAACTTGGTGATAAGGAAGTTGTATTTCTCCCGCGCCATGGGAGAGGGCACAGGATTTTGCCGTCGGAGCTTAATTTCAGAGCCAATATCTATGGGTTCAAACTGCTTGGGGTGGAAAGAATAATTGCAGTTAATACAGTTGGGAGTTTGCGTGAGGAGATAAAACCACTTGATATTGTTTTGCCTGACCAGTTTTTTGACCGCACAAATCAAGCTCGCAAGACAACATTTTTTGGAGATGGAATAGTTGCTCACATCTCATTCGCAGACCCTGTATGTCCTGAGTTACTTGAGATTATATATAAGGTGGGGACCAATGCTGGTGCGAAAATGCACCGTGGAGGCACATATTTAAATATGGAAGGGCCTGCCTTTTCCACAAGAGCAGAATCCAGAATCTATCGTCAATGGGGATTGGATGTAATAGGGATGACTGCTCTTTCTGAAGCAAAGCTGGCGAGAGAGGCAGAAATTTGTTATGCCACGATGGCAATGGTAACTGATTATGATTGCTGGCGTGAGGGAGAAACTGTGCTCATTGAGGAAGTTATTGAGAATCTGAAGAAGAATGCTGATGTGGCAAAGAAGATTATCAAAGAGGTCTGCGAGAGAATTCCGGATGAGAGGAAATGTGCCTGTAGCAGCGCGCTTAAGAATGCAATCATTACTTCTGATATTCCGGATGAAGTTTCACAAAAACTGAAAGTTATTATCGGGAAATATTTATCCTAAAACTTATGGTTCAATTCCTTATAAGTCCAGTCATTTTTTCCCACTAGGAAGAGACATCGTGCCCCTCTAAGTTGGTTTGTTTTGGGGAAAAAGAATCTGTGCATTGGAAAATTCTTGACAAAGTGCATCGGATGATATATGATTCTATTATCCGATATATCTGATGACAAGGAGGTGGCCGAAATGAACAAAGAACAAATAATAGAAACACTACTTCCCTGGAATTTTTGGGAAAATGATATAGATACCGGTATCCTAAGGGACGAATATCTACTGCAAATAAAAAGATATCTAAAGACCGACGAGGTTGTGGCAATAACAGGGGTGAGACGTTCAGGTAAAAGCACCATTTTACTGCAGGTCCTGTCTCAATTGATTAAAAATAAGGTTCCACGAATTAATACGCTGTATATTAACTTTGAAGATCCCAAATTTTACAATTTACTGGATTTAGACTTGTTAGACAAAATCTGGGAAGCATATTTTGATTACTTGGTTCCCAGTGGTAAAGTATATTTAGCCCTGGATGAGATACAGAAAATAAAAGGGTGGGAACATTGGGTGAGGGCTAAGTATGACCAAAAAGAAAAAGTAAAGATATTCGTTACTGGCTCTAATGCAGAACTTCTATCTCCAGAATTTGCCAGTGTGTTGACAGGAAGACATCTGCAGTTATTTATCACGCCACTCAATTTCAGGGAGTTTCTGAAATTCAGAGGACTTGAAATAAAAACTGACAGATTGTGGCTGGTAAGAAACAGAAACAACTTAAGTAACTTCGCTTTGCAATACCTGGAACTAGGCGGTTTTCCAAAGGTTATTCTTACCAAAGATGGATTATTGCAGAAAGAATTATTAGCTCAGTATTTTAACGACATCCTGACAAAGGATATTGTCGACAGATATAAAGTAAAAGATATTGGCAAACTAAAAAACCTGGCTCTGTTTTACAGCACAAATTTCACACGCAAATACACTTTTAACAAAGTAAAAAAAGTAGCTGATTTTTCTCTGTCTCTGGATTCCATCCACCGTTTTTCCCATTACCTCGAGAACTCATTTTTAATAGATTTTGTACCGAGGTTTTCTTATTCTCTAAGAAACCAAATGCAAACCGATCGCAAGGTTTACTTCGTAGACAACGGAATGCGTAATGCAATAGCATTTAAATTCTCCGGTGATAAGGGAAAATTGTTAGAGAATACGGTCTTTTACCACTTAAAAAGACAGAAAAAAGAGGTTTATTATTTTCATGAAAAACAGGAAGTGGACTTTGTCTGTAAAACTGGATTAAAGGTTGTAGAACTAATAAATGTCTGCTATCAATTGGGGGACAAAGAGACCTTTTTGAGGGAAACCTCTGCTTTACTCGAAGCAATGAAATATTTTAAATTGAAAGAATCCAAAATAATTACCGCTGAAGGCAAGAGTGAAAAAATAACAAGGCAAGGACTTAGTGTATGTGTTGTACCGTTTTACCAATGGGCGCTTGAAATATGACACATCAACAAAACTGAAAGTTATTATCGGGAAATATCGTTGAGTTCACAGAATTTTTTATACTGGCAGTGTCTGCACCAGCTGCCGGCTCTCGGTTCAAAGAAGTTCGCTTTGATAAGGTTAATATTGCGGAGTATCCCCTTCTGAATTTCCTCTAAGCTTTCCTGTGTAATTACTTCCTCATAGGCTTTCCCGGGTGTTAAAAAATAGAATATAACGCGGACAGAATCCAATTTCTTTATTTTCAATATAGCCAGCGCATATAGCCAGAGCTGAAGGGAATAATTTTTCGCCTCACTGGCAATTTCCTCAGGAGATATGTCATTTGTCTTATAGTCAACCACAGCCCATTCCCCTTTCCCGTTTTGGTACAGGCAATCAATGCGCCCCTGAACAACATTTCTATCTAATTTCAGAATGAATGGGACTTCTCTCTTGATTTTCCTCGCAGTTTTCAGTTTTTCCCCCACCTCACTATGAATGAATCTATCAATCATATCCCGGATTTTTACCTCAGCATCCTGTTTCAAATCGGATTCATTACTGACAAGGTGTGATAGTTGATTTTCAGTGGGTTTACTAAACTCATATTTTTCAAGTATTCTATGAACTATCTGTCCAAGTTCTGTCCCGCTGGGTTCATCATCCATTGCTTCAGCATATACCTCTGGCATGCCCAGGTTGTATTTCATATGATACCTGAGAGGGCAATTTGCATAGAGTAGAAGCTGGCTAACTCCCGTTGAAATAATATCTTCTTCTAAGGGCGATGCTTTTTCCCTAATTCGCGCTAAAATTTCTTTCCGTTTTTTCTCTATCAGCTCCATATCAATATTCCAATCTTTTGCTATATTTGAGAGGTCTGCCTGAAATACTCCACCTGCATCCTGGAGATAGTCTATGAATCTCTTTTGCACTTTTATCCAGCCCCTGCGCGCAGGAGCGGGACATGAGGGTATTGTGGTCAGAGACGCCCCCGAATACTTAATAGAAACCTTGAGGTGAGGTGCAGCCTCAATAACCGAATTTTCTTCTAACTTCTCCTCAATACCTGTAACCTTCCGCACCAGGTCAATCCATCTCCTCAACTTGTTTAAAGGTTTCCCCTTAACATCCTCAAACTTGCTAACTCCTGAAAGAATTAGATGCTCCTTAGCCCTTGTCATCGCCACATACAGGATTCTAAGTTCCTCTTCTCTTTCCTTTGTTAACTCTTTTTCTGCCACATCCTTGTAGTTCCCAACACCACGCAGAGCAATCCCGGCATCCAGCGAAAAAACGACCGGTCCCGTTCGCGAAATGCGTTCCCTTCCCATATCAGCGACAAAGACTGCCGGAAATTCCAGCCCCTTTGCTTTATGAATTGTCATCAATCTAACAACATCCGCGCTCTCGGCTTCTATCTGCGCCTCGTTTTCCCTTGTCTCTATTATGGTAAGACTATCCATATAGTTGAGGAAATCCTTCAGTCTGAAGCTGGGTTCCCTCTGGAAACTGCGGACAACATCCTGAAATTTCTTTATATTGGAATATCTTCTGTATCCCCATTTCTGCGTTAATAATTTTATATCATAGTTTGTCGTATCAATCACAAATTCAAATAACCGGCTTAATCTGTCTTCTCTCATATCCCGCAGTTTACTGAAAAGCTCTTTGAACCGAAGAAGCTTTTCTCTCTCCTCTACTTCTATCTCCTTAATTGAATTGAGTTTATTGAGAGAGTCAATAAGCGCTCTCCTTGCCAGCCAGTAGAGAGTATCATCATTGATTCCCGCAAAAGGCGACTTGAGGATAGAGGCAAGCGCAATGTCATCCCGCGGGTTATCTATTGCGCGAAGTAAACTCAGTATGTGTGCCAGCTCCCGTTTTGTGTAAAAACCGCGGCCGCTAACTGTAAAATATGGAATGCCATTTTCTTCAAGTACTCTTTCATAGGTAGTTATACTGGTTGTGCTACGGAAGAGAATTGCTATATCCCTGTAACTGAATGAGTTTGCAAGCTCTTTGATTTTATCCGCTATTAATTCAGCTTCTCTCACCCGCGCCTCTTTAAGGGTTTCCTCTTCCTGCTCCACAAGAATAAACTCTATTGATGGGAATTCTTTGTGTGGGAAGGGAAGAGCGCTTTTGAGTTTTATGAAATTCTTGGGGCTTATTTTTCCGAAGAAAAAGTTTAAGAATTTAATTATTTCCGGGCGGCTGCGGAAATTCTCATGCAATTTTATTACTTCACCATTTCTCTGTGATTCCATTTCATCTTGAAAATCCGTGAAGACCTTTACCTCCGCATTTCTGAACCCATAGATTGACTGTCCCGCATCACCCACTACAAAAAGGTTGTTTTTCCGTTTGATTTGGTCAACAATTGATTTCTGGAGAGGGTTTGTGTCCTGAAACTCATCTATAAGAATATACTGGAAGTAGTTCCTGTAGAAAGATGAGATATCCTTATTCTTCAAAAGGTCACGAGCTTTAATTTGAAGGTCCTCGTAGTCAATGAGTCCGGTTCTTCTTTTTTCAAGTTCATAAGCTTCTTCAACCATCCTTGCGAAGTCTAATAGACTTCTAATCTGCGGGTTTTCTCTGTCCTGAAATTCGGCGAGTTTCCTCCCGTGACTTCTAACCTTGTCAAGAGTAGTGAGTATAATCTCTTTTAACTTTGCCAACCTGAAATCTTCTACGAGTTGTATAGTCTCTCTATCCTCTTTGCTGTATGCTTCTCTGACAAGCTGCTCCACGATCCTGTGGAGGATGGTCAGGCTGCGCGCAGAATCCATAATTTCAAAGTTAGGGGCGACACCAGCTTCAAAAGCGTTCTCATAAAGGAGCCTGGCTGAAAAACCGTGAATTGTGTTTATGAAAGATGTTTCAACTTTTCTCCTCTCTTCATTCCTGCCTGTTTTCTGAAAATGTTCAACAATCCTTTCTTTCATCTCCGATGCGGCTTTCTCGGTAAATGTTATTGTAAGGAGCCTGTCTATATCAGCTTTTTTCTCGTCTGCGAGATAGATGAATCTTTCCGCCAGAACCTGTGTCTTACCGGAACCCGCTCCGGCGCACACGCATAAATTCTTACCTATTTGGGTTTTTGCTTTCCTCTGGCTTGGTGTTAGATTCATTCTTCAAACCCGCAGATGGAGCTGTAAGGACAGTTGCTGCAGTCCTTCGGCTCAATACTTATCTTCCCCTGACGAATTTCATGTGCGTAATTTACAATATTTTTTTTGGTCTCATCCAGCAGCTGCGAGAACTCATCTGATGAAAGAATACCGCTATTCCTCACATCTAAAATCAGACCCTGAACTCCCTCTTTTTGATAGATGCCTCGTCGTTTCCCATCAGCAAGGGCGTAGATTTCTGCCGCTACGGGCTCAAGATGGAAAATTTCCTTAAGGGCAATTGTATAGATTGGCAGTTGAAGGCTAAGTCCTTCTCTCACCTCTTCAAGAGAGAACGGACCGCGCCCACTTTTGTAATCAACAACCACAGCCCGTTTTCCATCACCTGCAACATCAACCCTGTCCATCCTGCCGCGAATTGGTATGCTCTCCCCATCCTCTGCCTGAATTTCAAGACATTTCCCGGTTGATGAAGAGTCAACCTCTTCTCCCTTGTAACCTGACAGCTGCCCGAAAGCTAATTCAAAGTAGCGGGGAGTTAACCTGCGGCTTTTTTCAAATTTTAGCTCACATTTTATAAATTTTTCTAGACGTTGTTTTATAATGTTCTTCTCAATTCCTACCTGATACGGCTGCCATCCACCAGTTGGAAAGTCAGCGAACACATTATCAAAGATTTGAAAAATCTTCTCTCTTAATTCTTCCTCATCAAAGTTAGTCAATAAACCCAGCTCCTGCGCGCATGGGCTGGGTAAACCTCCGCTATCGCGATAAATTTCCCTGTAAAATCTTGTGAGGACCTCATGCAGAATAAGACCACGGTCAAGAGGTGTTGCCTCTTCCACCAGCTCTTTTATTTTGAGGACATAATTACAGAAATGGCGATAGGGACAACGGGCAAAAGTTTCAAGTTCAGTCGAGCTGAAAGGTTGTTTTCTTGCAGTTAGTTTCTCAAGGAGCCTTTTATCAGTGAGTAGCGCAGGTTTTGGAGGAGCTCCAATTTCACTGCCAAGCTCACGCAGCAGGAGAGCTGAGAGGAGACTTTTCCCAACAACCTCTTCAGAAAATTCGCGCCTTTCCCACAAACAGTAACTGATACCGGAGAGCAGTTCTCTGAGAGTTAAGGCATCTTCAGGAGCTGGAATAAGATTTGAGAAATCGAACTTGCTCAGGCGAAGAGTTCCTTCCGCAAAAATTCTCTTCACTTCATCGAGATAGAAAGAAGGCAGAAGTTCCCCATCCCTGCTAAATCTTGGGAAACTCAAGATCACCTTTTCTTTAGCTCTTGTCAGTGCTACATAGAAAAGGTACCTTTCTTCACAGGTTTCTAAACGCTGTTCATTCAGTCGTATCACTCCAGCCTTATTTATTGCACGCCGCTCCCTATCGCGGAAGAAAGGATTTTCTCTCACCTGACGGGGGAATTGTTTCTCAAGGAGACTGCAGATGAAAACGATTGAGAATTCCTCCTCCCGTGCGTCATATGCATTCAGGATTAAGACTTTATTCCTTCTCCCTCCCTTTACCCTGTAGAAAGAAGAATTAATGGTAGAGTTAAGGATTTCGTAAAACTCTCTCGGGTTGAGGTGCTGGTAGTGAAGTTTGATTTCCTGAAGCAGGTGATGTAACTTCTGTAAAGCCGGTGCATCGTCACCGCTAATTTCAAATTCTTCTATAACTTTAAGGCAAAAACTTGAGATGTCACCTGCCTCATCCAGTTTACTGAAATTATCCTGCCGCTCACAAATTCCTCCCAAGAATTTCCTTTTAGCCCTGTCAATCTCAGGCAGACCCCAGTCACGGAGCCAGTTTTCTCTCCCCCTGTCTATACCTTTTGAGCGGGCTTCGATTTCCATTTTATCAGCAATACCTCTGTCAAAGTCCGAGTATCTGGACCTCAAGAGCTCAATTACATTATCTCTTCTCCAGTCGCCGAGAATCAAATGTAGGACAGTGAGAAATATCTTGATGAGAGGGCTGGATGAAAGTGGTATTTCTCCCACAATCTCAAAAGGGATTGAGTATTCTCCGAAGACATCCCTGAAAATATTCGAATAATGTCCAATATCACGAAGTATTATTCCAAAGTCTCCGAATGAGTATCCTCTTAGAGTTAATTTCCTCACTTCCTTCGCAATCTTTTCAACCTCCATATAATCCGAGACTACTTCCAGTATCCTCAGCGAGTCATCTCCATCACGCAGTTCAGGCAAACTGCTGAATAAGTTCTTCTCAACGTGGGATAGAGCAGTTCCCGCCTGCCAGCGCATGGGTTTGAGCCATTCAATCCTGGATGGAGAAAATTCCAGTAGTTTCTTATACGCCGGCTCAACGATTTCATAAACTTCTCTCCTGTCTTTTTCAAAAGGAAGTGTTACCTGGACTTTCGGGATAAAATTCAGGAGTTTTTCAAGAAATCTGTATTCTACCGGTGTGAAGCTATAAAACCCATCCACAATCAACCGGTCTTTATCAGCGAGATTTTCTTCTGAAATCAAATTCAAGGCGGCAGCTAAAATATCTTCCTCATCCATCATTCTTTTTTCTGTGAGTGTATGCTGATACTTTTCATAGATTGTAATGAGCGCTTCTTTTTTCTTCTGTGTCCCTGGAGAAGAAAAATCCCGGAGCGCTTTTCGGAAAATGGAGGGAGTTATGAGACCTTCCTTCAATTCTTTTATTAGCTCCGCTAAACTATCAATGAAACCGGGATAATCCCTTACGGTCTTAAAGTGTTCAACATTTTGCACTACTTGTGTAAGGAGCAGTCTTTTTGAGATAGTAGAAATGGGCTTTGTATGAGGACCAGTGAGCTTACAGAGCCATTCAGCGAGGTGGGCAAAGGTGGTTATTCCGGAGCTAAAATAGCCATCGGTTTCTGCGAGGATTTTTTCCTGTACTTTTTGAACCTGGCTCCTCCTCGGCAGTATAAATATAGCTCTATCTTCTTCCCCTTTCCTGACATATTCCTTGAATAATTGTATGCAGCGGTAAGTCTTGCCGGAACCTGCCCCTCCGAGAAGTAATACAAATTCACCCATAGCGTAAATACTCGGTAAAGTGCGTTATGACCAAGCTGACTGCTGAAGACTGAAAATGGCGGCGGGAGAGGGATTCGAACCCCCGTGGCGGTTACCCGCCAAACGGTTTTCAAGACCGCCTCCTTCAACCGCTCGGACATCCCGCCATTGCGTAGCTACCCAATTTATTGGGCTTTCTTATACTGTAAAATACCACAAAAAGCCAATCCGGTCAAAAGAAAACCTTTTGACCTCCTTAGGAGCACAAGTTATAATGAGGGTAGAGTAAATATTCGGTGAATTATGTTTTTTTATAATATGTTATTTCTTCTTCTTGGCTTATTAGCCATGCCGGTGTTTTTTAGAAAAAAATACAGACACAGTTTCAAACAAAAGCTTGGGTTCTTTCCTCCCGGCACTTTTGACAAATGTAGTGGAAAACCCCGCATATGGGTAAATGCTGTTTCTGTTGGTGAAATTGTTGGAGTAAGTTCCATTGTCAAGGCTATAAAGGGAGTCTACCCGCATTCGTCTATCATTATTTCTACAGGAACTGAGACAGGGCAAAAGATGGCCCATCAACTCATAAAAGAGGCATCTTGCTATATCTATTTCCCATTGGATATTCCCTGGGTTGTGAAGAAAACACTTGAAACTATCAAGCCTGATTTGTTCATTACAGCTGAGACTGAGATATGGCCGAACTTCCTCTACTATGCGAAGAAAATTGGAGTGAAAACGATGCTCGTCAATGGGCGTATCTCTAAAAGGTCGATAGGTAAATATTATATGGGGAGGTTTTTCTTCAAAAAAGTGCTTCGTAATTTTGATTGTCTGAGTATGGCTTCACGAATTGATTCGGACAGAATCAAAATGATTGGCGCGCCAGTAGAAAGGGTATTCATAACCGGGAATTCCAAATTTGATACACTCACTTGTGAAACATTCTCTTCCTATGAAAGGGAGATGAGAGAAAAACTGAGTATTAGTGAGGGGGAGGATGTTTTCATTGCCGCAAGCATCCATCCAGGGGAAGATGAGCTGATTATTAGCTCGTATAAGAAGTTGCTTCAGGAATTTCCTGAACTTATTTTAATAATTGCCCCGCGACATACAAAAAGGACCACGGATATTGAAAAACTTCTAAAGTTTTACGGGCTCAATTCCTATTATCTCTATAGTGAGAAATGCCCGAGGGAGAAAGGTAAACCTATAATAATTGTTGATACTATCGGGGAACTTTTCAAGATATACAGTGTCGGGACAATAGTTTTCTGTGGCGGGAGTCTTATCCCGAAGGGGGGGCAAAATATACTTGAACCTGCTGCCTGGGGGAAGATTGTTCTCTATGGCCCCTCAATGGAGGATTTTCTTGAAGGGAAGAAATTGCTTGAGGGTGCAGGTGCAGGGTTTGTAGTCAGAAATGTTGATGAAATTGTAAGTATCTCAGAGAAATTTCTGAAAGTTCCTCAAGAGAGAAAACTTAGAGGAGAAGCCGGGAGGGAAGCAATCCTTAATAGGGGAGGAGCAGCTTTAAAGAATGTGGGACTGGTTAAATATTTGATTGAAAAAAGTTCTACTATACGATAAAATTAAGTGATATGAAAAAGCTGAAAATTGGTCTTTTTGGTCTTGGCACTGTAGGAAGCAGTGTTGTTGATATACTTAAGGCAAGAAAATCTGAGTTGAAAAAGGATGGATATGAATTCATTCTGAAAAGGGTATGTGAAAAGGATCTCAAAAAGAGACGTAATCTATCCCTCAAGAGGGATTTATTTGCAGCTTCTCCTGCCAAAATACTAAATGACCCTGAAATTGATGTTGTCATAGAACTTATCGGCGGAGAGCATCCAGCCAGGGATATAATTGACGGCGCATTAAGAAACAGAAAAAGTGTCATCACTGCGAACAAGAAAATAGTTGCGGAGGAAGGTCCCGCTCTGGCGAGGAAAGCGAAAAGAGGCGGTCGCTATTTTGGTTTTCGTGCGGCAATAACCGGCTGCCACATAGTTATGGACCAGCTTGTTCACGGAGGTCCCATTAACAGTGTGGTTGGAGTTTTTAATGGCACTTGCAATTATATATTGACCCGGATGAAAGAACTTGGTAAGGAACAGGAGCAGGTGGTAAAGGAAGCTCAAAAGCTTGGGTATGCTGAGAAAGACCCGTCTGAAGATATAGATGGTATTGACACCGAATACAAGGTTAGGATATTGAGCATGCTTGTTTTTGGTTTCAAACCGCCCGGGAAGAGGATGCTTGTTGAAGGTATAAGGGGAGTTGCGCTTGAGGATATTAGATTTGCAGACCAGCTCGGTTATGAGATTAGACTGTTGGGGATACTCAATAGAAGCAGGGATATGATGGATGTGAGAGTCCATCCCGCCCTTGTTCCTCAGGGCACCAAATTTGCTATGCTGCGGGGTGTGCAGAATTGTATTGAGATTGACGATGTTCTGAGAGGAGTTGGAGGTACTGTATATGAGGGAGCAGGCGGCACTCCTGCCGCAAGTGCTGTTATCCAGGACGTTATTGATGCAGCTGATGGAGCCCCGATTAGCTGGCCTTCTCGTGGAATGGTTGAGGAGAAATTATCTCTGATTCCGGGAGGTATGATAAGGTCCAGATATTATCTTCTCTTTAAAGCGCTTAATAGGCCGGGAGTTCTGGCAGGTATTTCTTCAGCGCTTGCAGGGAACAATATTAATATAGCAAAAGTGGAGCAGAAAGAAGAAGAAAAGAGGGGTCTTGTGCCAATAGTTCTTATTACTGATTCTGCGATTGAGGCAAATATCCGGAAGGCTCTCAAAAGAATATCTCAGATAGATGTTATCAAAGGAGAACCAAAACTCATCCGCATTTTTGATGCTCTTTAAAAGTAAATATTTGGTCGAGTGTGTTGCTGCCTGTCATTCTGAGGAGCTGTGTGACGAAGAATCTACAAAGATTCTTCACTTCGTTCAGAATGACACACGGTTCACCGAATATTTACAAATTTGGTATGTAGTTAAATAACCGTTTGCATTTGAGGATATAGGAGGAAAATTGGATGGGAAAGATGGTCTATTTTTTTGGAGGTAGAAGTGCAGAAGGTAATGCAGGGATGAGGAATCTTCTTGGAGGAAAAGGCGCAAACCTTGCGGAGATGGCTAATCTCGGGATAGATGTTCCGGCTGGTTTCACGATATCAACAGAGGTTTGCACATCTTACTATGAGAATAAAGGAAAGTATCCTGAGAACCTTCATCAGGAAGTCACTGAAAATATGAGAAAAATGGAAGAGGTTATGGGTGCCAGGTTCGGTGATTCGGAGAATCCTTTATTGGTCTCGGTTCGTTCGGGAGCGAGAGTTTCTATGCCGGGTATGATGGATACTGTTCTCAATATCGGGTTGAATGATACGACAGTTAAGGGTTTCATAGCGAAAACCGGGAATGAGAGAACAGCATATGACAGTTACAGAAGGTTTATCCAGATGTATGGTAATGTGGTGATGGGAGTGGATGGAGAAGTTTTTGAATCTCTGATTGATGAGAAAAAGAAAGGAAAAGGAGTTAAGAATGATACGGAACTTTCTTCCTCCGACCTTAAAGAACTTGTGAAGGAATTTAAAGCGGTTGTTAAGGAGAAAACCGGCAAACTTTTCCCGGAAGACCCCGAGGACCAGCTATGGGGCGCAATTGGTGCTGTTTTCTGCTCCTGGGATACTCCACGCGCTGTTTCCTATAGAAAGATTAATAGTATACCCGGAGATTGGGGAACTGCAATAAATGTCCAGGCGATGGTTTTCGGCAATATGGGAAAAGATTCCGGGACTGGAGTTGCTTTCACGCGGGACCCTGCAACAGGAGAGAATATTTTTTACGGGGAATATCTGATGAATGCGCAGGGTGAAGATGTAGTGGCAGGAATACGCACGCCTCAGATTCTCCCATCGTTAGAAGAGGAAATGCCTGAAGTATATAAATCCCTGGAAGGTATCAGGGGTAACCTTGAGAAACATTATCGTGACATGCAGGATATAGAATTTACCATTCAGGAAGGTAAACTGTGGATGCTGCAGACGCGAACAGGTAAACGCACCGCAGTAGCGGCAATAAGGACAGCAGTTGAAATGGTTAAAGAAGGACTTATAACTGAGGAGGAGGCAATACAGCGTATAGAACCATCCCAAATTGACCGGCTGCTTCATCCAATGTTTGACCCTGAGTTTAAGAAGGAAGTGATTGCAAAAGGGCTTAATGCATCCCCGGGAGCCGCAACAGGGAAAGTTGTTTTCAGCGCTGATGAGGCAGATAAGTTGGGGAGTAAAGGTGAGAAGGTAATCCTTGTCAGGCTTGAAACTTCTCCTGAGGATATACATGGTATGGCAGCTGCGCAGGGGATATTGACTGCTCGCGGTGGTATGACTTCGCATGCGGCAGTCGTTGCGAGAGGTATGGGCAAATGCTGTGTTGCAGGTTGCAGTGCAATAAATGTTGATTATGGAAAGGAAAGAATTAGTGTCGGAGATATTGAGGTTAAGAAAGGCGAGTATATTTCCTTAGATGGGACCACAGGAGAGGTAATGCTCGGGCAAGTTCCAACAATAGATTCAGAAATTTTAAGAGTTACACGGGGCAGGATGAAACCTGAAGAATCCGTTCTCTACGGATATTACAGCAAACTTATGAGCTGGGTTGATAAAGTGAGGCGGCTCGGTGTGAGAACCAATGCTGATACTCCTGAAGATGCGGCTATTGCACGGCGTTTTGGAGCTGAGGGCATAGGGCTTACAAGAACAGAGCATATGTTCTTTGGTGAAGAGAGATTACCTGTTGTCCGGAGAATGATTCTTGCAGCTACTGAAGAAGAAAGGAAGAAAGCTGCTGATGAATTACTTCCTATGCAGAGAGAAGATTTCAAGGGAATCCTTAAGGCAATGGATGGTCTGCCTGTTATTATAAGGCTGCTTGACCCGCCGCTTCATGAGTTTCTGCCGAGCCATGAAGAACTCCTTGTTGAAATTACAAAACTCAAGCTGCAGGACGGTGATGACAGGGAGATTGCGGAGAAAGAGAAACTTCTTCAGACAATTGAAAAACTGACGGAGATGAATCCTATGCTCGGGCATCGTGGATGTAGACTCGGGATAACCTTCCCTGAAGTTTACCGTATGCAGGCAAGAGCTATTTTTTCTGCGGCTAGCGGATTGATTAAAGAAGGATACAACCCAATTCCGGAAGTTATGATTCCCCTTGTCGGTCATGTGAATGAGCTGAAGTTAACCAGGAGAGATGTAGTAGAAGTTGCGGAAGAAGTGATGAAGGAAAATGGAGTAAAGATGAAGTATATGGTGGGGACAATGATAGAACTGCCGAGAGCTGCGCTTACGGCCGATGAGATAGCTCAGGAAGCGGAGTTTTTCTCCTACGGGACAAATGACCTCACGCAGACTACTTTTGGGTTCAGCCGCGATGATATTGAGGGAAAATTCCTGCCGGTTTATATTGATAAGAAAGTGCTCTCTGAGAACCCGTTTGCTGTTCTTGACCAGAAAGGTGTGGGGGAACTCATCCGCATTGGAATTGAAAGAGGTCGCAGCGGTCGGAAGGACATTGAAATTGGTATTTGTGGTGAGCATGGTGGGGAGCCAAGTTCAGTTGAGTTCTGTCATCGTGTTGGAATGGATTATGTCAGCTGTTCACCATTCCGTGTTCCAATTGCAAGACTTTCTGCCGCACAGGCAGTACTTCGTGAGAAGGAAGGCAACTTTTGATTAGAAAACCGGTTGTGGCAGGTCAGTTTTATTCAGCATCGAAGAGTTCTCTCCGGAAGGAAATCCAGGGCTTCATAGAAGAGAAAGCGAAGAAGACTAAGGCTCTCGGTGCGGTGGTTCCCCATGCCGGGTATATATTTTCGGGGGAAACAGCAGGTGCAGTCTACAGTCGTTTGGTAATTCCCGAGACTCTTATTCTGATTGGACCTAACCACACTGGGTATGGGGAAGCCTGTGCGATACAGGTTCAGGGCTTCTGGAAAACACCTCTTGGAGAGGTAGAGATTAACTCAATTCTGGCGAAAGAAATTCTTAAGAATTCAAGTTTTTTGACTGAGGATAGCTCAGCTCATGAATCCGAGCATTCCATTGAAGTCCAGGTTCCATTCCTGCAGTATTTGAGAAAGGATGCAAAGATTGTGCCTGTTATCCTTTCTGAATGTACTCTTGATGTATGCAGGGAAATCGGGAAAGCTGTTGCAAGCGCAACAAGAAGTCAGGATGCAATTGTTATTGCGAGTTCTGACATGACCCACTATGAGTCTGCCGAGGAGGCGAAAGCAAAGGATGAAAAAGCTATCCAGGCGATTATCAATTTGAATGAGGAGGAACTAATTAACCGTGTAAAGAAGTTTCGCATCTCAATGTGCGGGTATATCCCAGCAGCAGTAATGCTTGTCGCCTGCAAAGAACTTGGGGCGAAAGAAGCTGAACTAATTAAGTATACGAATAGCGGGGAGAGGAGCGGTGACGACAGAGAGGTTGTCGGTTATGCAGGGATTATTGTTAGATGAAATTTTGGAAAATAAGAAGACTGTGGAAAATAAATCCAAGGGCAAGGATAAAGGAAAGCGCTAAAGTTTATTCAAGAAAGAAGAAAAAGGAAGAAGATAGGAAGATAGAATCCCCTTGACAGGAAAGCTCATAATATGATAGCGTTTAGCTCAAAAGGAGGAAAGTGAGATGGCTAAGCTGGATGAGTTGAAACAGAGTTTGATAGGCGGGAAGGCGGCTCAGGTGAAAGAGCTCGTTCAATCTGCGGTAAATGAAAAAATGGCTGTCAAGGAGATACTGAATGAAGGATTGATTGCCGGTATGGCTGTTGTAGGGAAAAAGTTCAAGAATAATGAATTCTATGTTCCCGAAGTTCTAATTGCCGCAAGGGCAATGCATGCAGGGATGGAAGTTCTGCAGCCACTGCTGGCGGAAAGCGGAGTGGAACCTATTGGAAAAGTAGCTATGGGGACGGTTAAAGGTGACCTGCACGATATAGGCAAAAATCTGGTAGTGATGATGCTCAAGGGAGCAGGTTTTGAGATTGATGACCTTGGGATTGATGTTCCACCTGAGAAATTCGTAGCCGCGGCTAAAAGTGGTGCGAAGGTAGTCGCTATGTCAGCTTTATTGACAACAACCATGCCAGGGATGAAAGATGTAGTTGAAGCTATTGAGAAAGCAGGATTAAATGGCCAGATAAAAACGATGATAGGCGGTGCTCCGGTAACCCAGAGTTACGCAGATGAAATCAAAGCCGATGGTTATGCACCCGATGCAAGCAGCGCTGTTGACAAGGCTAAGGAACTTCTGGGACTGAGCTAAAATTAGAATAACAAAGAGCGCAGATGGTAATTACCGGATGTGCTCTTTTCATTTAAGCCAATGGTCTGGTTCAGAAAACCAAAATACACTATACTGGCTCCCAAGAAGAAGGATATGCCCGATGGGTTGTGGACAAAATGTCAATCCTGCGGCGAAATCGTATATAACAAAAAATTAGAGGAGAATTTTAAGGTTTGCCCTAAATGCGATTATCATTTTCAGATGAATGTGTGGGAGCGGGTTAAAATGCTTGCTGATGCTGACACTTTCCAGGAATATGACAGGGATATAAGACCTACCGACCCGTTGAAGTTTAGTGATAGTAAACCCTATGCGGAAAGACTGGTGGAAGCTCAGAAGAAGACAGGGCTGGCTGAGGCTGTTGTTACCGGCGAAATGATTATTGAAGAGGCACCTGTGGTAATTGGAATCCTTGATTTCAATTTCATGGGGGGTAGTATGGCTTCGGTGGTGGGTGAGAAAATCACGAGAGCCATTGAGAGAGCAAGGGAGAAAAGACTGCCCATTATTATGATATGCAGTTCAGGTGGAGCACGTATGCAGGAAGGGATTTTTTCCCTTATGCAGATGCCAAAGACAAGCGCGGCTCTGGGACTTTTCGCGGAAGATTCCCTCCCGTATATTGCTGTTCTTACCAACCCAACCACGGGAGGAGTATCAGCCAGCTTTGCCTCCCTCGGGGATATCATCATTGCCGAACCAAAAGCTTTAATCGGTTTTGCGGGGCCGCGCGTCATCAAACAGACAATCCAGCAAGAACTTCCGCCGGGTTTTCAGACATCTGAGTTTCTTCTTGAGCATGGTATGATAGATATGATTATCCGTCGTCCAGAACTTAAATTGACTTTGGCAAGACTAATTGGTTTTCTAACCTGACATGTTTCAAGACTTAAGAGCAGTTCTTGAAAGGGACCCGGCCGCAACAAATGTGCCGGAAGTTATTCTTACTTATTCTGGTTTCCATGCAATAATTTCCCACAGATTTGCGCATCGTCTTTACAGGTGGCATATACCCTTCCTTCCGAGGCTTATTTCCCAGATTGCAAGAGCAATCACGGGAATTGAGATTCATCCTGCGGCGAGAATTGGCAAAGGTTTTTTCATTGACCATGGTATGGGAGTTGTCATTGGCGAGACGTCTATTATCGGTGATAATGTTACCCTCTTTCAGGGAGTAACACTCGGAGGCACAGGTAAGGAAAGAGGAAAACGTCATCCTACTTTAGGGAATAATGTTGTAGCGGGGACAGGAGCTAAGCTGCTCGGTAGTATAACTATTGGTGATAATGTCCTCATCGGAGCAAATGCAGTTGTGTTGAGGTCTGTTCCTCCGGATTCAACTGTGGTTGGAGTGCCAGGTCGTATTGCAAAAAGAGCCGGCGAAAAAGTTCCCGGTATCAACCTTGACCATACCAACCTGCCTGACCCTATAGCTGAGCGGCTTAAGAAACTCCAGGCTGAAATTGATGAGATTGAAGGCGTGCTGGGCAAGTGGAAGTCAACTGCTTCACCTCCTGACTGATGAGCCTCAGAATATATAATACCTTAGGAAGACGGAAAGAAACTTTTGTCCCTGTTGAAGAGGGAATTGTCAGGATGTACGTCTGTGGGGTAACTGTGTATGATACTATTCACATCGGACATGCGAGGGCTTATGTTAGTTTTGATATTATCCGGCGTTACCTTGAATATAAAGGATACAGGGTGCAGCATGTCCAGAATTTCACTGATATTGATGATAAGGTAATCGCAAAAGCTAATACCTACAGGAAAGAACTGCAAGGTAGAATAACTTTGAAGGAAGCAGCAAAAGAAGTTGCTGAGAAATATACGAGAGAATATTTCAAATATATAGATAAGCTGAGAGTGAAGAGGGCAAGTTTTTATCCAAAAGCCACTGAACATATTCCGGAAATGATTGCGCTTGTAAAAGATCTTATCCAGAAAGGATATGCATATACGGTGGACGGGGATGTATTTTTTTCTGTTAAAAAGTTTGCTTCGTACGGGAAACTTTCCGGAAGAAAATTAGATGAGATGAGAGCCGGTGCCCGTGTGGAAGTAGATGAAAGAAAAATAGACCCGCTTGATTTTGCTCTCTGGAAAAAAGCTAAGGAAGACGAACCGTACTGGGAAAGTCCGTGGGGGAGAGGAAGACCCGGGTGGCATATTGAATGTTCAGCAATGAGCATAAAATATCTCGGTGAAAGTTTTGATATACATGGCGGTGGCCAGGACCTCATATTCCCGCATCATGAGAATGAGATTGCGCAGTCAGAAGCTTACACTAACAGACAGTTTGCCCGATACTGGCTTCACAACGGGTTTGTTACAGTTGATAGAGAGAAAATGTCCAAATCTCTCGGAAATTTTTTTACATTGGAAGAGATTCTTGAAAAATATGAACCCCGGGTTGTAAGACTCTTCCTAATTTCCACCCATTATCGTCATCCGATAGATTTCAACAATGAAGAGCTGGAGGAGGCAAAGAGGAAATGCGAGAGGTTGATGGAATGTGACAGAAAACTCAAAAATTTAATCCGGATTTCCTCAAAACAGAAGAAGACCAATACAAAGTTCCGCAAAGGATTTGAAACACATATGGACAATGATTTCAATACTCCAGGAGCGCTTGCTGTAATTTTTGATATGATGAAGTATCTTAACACTGAGGTTGGTAAGGGAAATACCGCTTCGCAGGAGCTCGCTGATATTGCATATGAATTTGTAGAACTGCGTGAGGTTTTGGGTTTAACGGCAGCGGAGGATAAAGAGTTTCCGCATGAAGTTAGAATTGGGGGAAAACCCGACCACACACGTGTGGTCGGGCTGTTAGGTGATGAGGAAGTGGAGAAGTTGTTGAGTATTGGCGGTGAAATGAGCGATTCGGATGTTGAAAAGCTCATCGTACAGAGGGAACTTGCGCGAAAGGCTTGCGACTGGGAAAAAGCAGATAAGCTCAGAAGTAAATTGAGTGAGTTTGTGCGCATTCAGGATACGCCTGATGGAACACTCTGGAGAAGGTTGTAACGAAAGCCGCTCAAAAATACAAAGGTTTAATATGGTAAGGGAAAACTTTCTTGGTATTGATGTTGGGTCGGTCAGCGTCAATACTGTGGTATTGAATGTAGATGGAGAAGTTATTGCAGAAGATTATACACGGATGAAAGAAGAGCCTGTTGTAACGGTGTTGAAAGTTCTTAGAAGGATGTTTGAGACAATACCCTGTGAAACTATCCGGGCTGTCGGGACCACAGGTTCCGGAGGAAATTTGATAGCTCAACTTCTCAGGGGGCACTTTGTCAATGAAGTAGTCGCCCAGGCTAAATCTATTGAGCGTTTCCACCCCAATGTAAGAACGGTAATTGATATTGGGGGAGAAGATTCAAAAATCATACTATTGCGCTATGATGATATCCTTAAAGCAATAATAATTGAAGATTTTGCAATGAATACTATCTGTGCCGCAGGAACAGGTTCATTCCTTGACCAGCAGGCAGTTCGGCTCGGAGTATCAATTGAAGATGAATTTGGAAAGCTTTCACTTAAATCAAAGAATCCTCCAAGAATTGCAGGTAGATGCAGTGTCTTCGCAAAGACAGATATGATTCACCTCCAGCAGGAAGGGACTCCGGATTATGATATTATTGCGGGTTTGTGTTTTGCTCTTGCGAGGAATTTCAAGAGCAATATCTGCAAAGGGAAAAAATTTGTGCCTCCTGTTGCATTCCAGGGGGGAGTTGCTGCAAATAAAGGAATGGTTCGCGCCTTTCGGGAAATCCTGAAACTGAAGGAAGGCGAACTGATTATACCGCAGCATCACGCATCAATGGGGGCTATTGGCGCAGCAATCCTGTGCATGGAAAAAGAGGGAAGTTCACCTGACCTGGGAAAACTTGAGGAATACATAAAGAACCACAAGTATACAGATGAAGGGTTACCACCTCTTGATGGTAGTGGAAGCTGGCTTAACCCTCTCCCTGCCTCGCCGGCAGGCGGGCCCTGGGGGGAGAGGGCAGGGGTGAGAGGGTATCTCGGCATTGATGTAGGTTCGATAAGCACAAATGTTGTGGTCATTGATGAAGATGGAGAGTTGGTTGCCCGTCGGTATCTGTGGACTTCAGGTCGTCCGATAGAAGCGGTCCGTCGTGGGGTAAAGGAGATAGGTGAGGAAGTCGGGAATTCTGTTGAGATTGCAGGTGTTGGGACAACCGGTTCGGGAAGATACCTTATCGGGGATTTCGTTGGAGCGGACATTGTCAAGAATGAAATAACTGCGCAGGCAAAAGCCTCAGTCCGAATAGATGCGACAGTGGATACAATTTTTGAGATAGGTGGTCAGGATTCAAAATTCATAAGTCTTGAGAATGGAGCAGTTGTGGATTTTGAAATGAATAAGGTCTGCGCCGCTGGAACAGGTTCATTCCTTGAAGAACAGGCTGAGAAACTAAGTATAAATATAAAAAATGAGTTTGGAGAACTTGCGCTCAAATCAAGATGTCCTGTCCGTCTCGGTGAGCGGTGCACAGTATTCATGGAATCTGACCTCATCCATCATCAACAGGCTATGGCGAAAAAAGATAATCTGGTTGCGGGCTTGAGCTATTCCATTGTGCAGAATTATCTGAATAGGGTCGTTGGCAAAAAAAGAATTGGGGAGAACATATTCTTCCAGGGAGCAGTAGCTTTCAATCAGGGTGTGGTAGCGGCTTTTGGAAAGGTTCTCGGGAAAAAAGTAACCGTTCCGCCAAATAATGATGTTACCGGCGCAATCGGGGTGGCTCTGGTTGCCGGGGAAAAATCTTCAAACTGGGAGAAGAGTAAGTTCAGAGGGTGGGAGAAAATTGCAAATGCGCATTATGAACTTCGTTCTTTTGAATGTCCTGATTGCCCGAACCACTGCGAGATAAGAGAAGTTACCGTGGAAGGTAGAGAACCGCTTTATTATGGAAGCAGATGTGAGAAATACAATGTGGATAAGGAGAAGAAAAAAGAACTCCAGAATATCCCCGACCTTTTTGCGGAAAGGGAAAAGTTCCTGCTTGAGTCCTGCACATCTTCAAACGGTGGGAGTGGAGAGAAAATAGGTATCCCGCGCGCCCTCATATTTCATGAACTCTTTCCCTTCTGGAAAGCATTTTTTACGGAACTTGGATTTAGAGTAGAGCTTTCAGAGAGGACGAATAAAGATATAATTCACAGGGGGCTTGAGACAGTTGTGGCTGAGACATGTTTCCCTGTAAAGGTCGCTCATGGGCATATTATGGATTTGCTTGATAAGAAAGTTGACTATATATTTCTACCGCACATAATAAACATGAAACAGTCAAACCCAAGTATTGAGCAGAGTTTCAATTGTCCCTATGTCCAGGCTTTTTCCTACATGGCAAAATCTGCAATTGATTTTGACAAATATGATGTTAAATTGCTTACTCCTGTTGTGGCATTTGGCTGGGGGGAGAGAGCAGCAAGGGAAATGTTATTACTTCTCGGCAGAAAACTGAATAGAAGAAAGGGTGAGGTTAATAAAGCGATTGCGCTCGCCAATAAGGCGCAGGCAGCTTTCTATGAGAAACTTCGCAAGCGCGGTAAGGAAATTCTCAATTCTCTTCCCCCTGACAGAGTCCCAATCTGTATAGTCTCCCGTCCATATAATGGATGTGACAATGGAATCAACCTTAATCTTCCGAAAAAACTGCGCGAACTCGGTGCGTTTCCTATCCCGATGGATTACCTGCCGCTTGATGATGTTGACCTTTCAGAAGAGTGGCCTGATATGTACTGGAGATATGGTCAAAAGATTTTAAGTGCGGGCGAAATAATCCGCCGTGATAACCGCTTGCAGTGTCTGTACATAACCAATTTTGGCTGTGGACCTGACTCTTTTATAACGCGCTTTTTCCGCGAGAAGATGAGCGGCAAACCATATCTTGAAATTGAAATTGATGAGCACAGCGCTGATGTGGGGGCAATCACAAGATGTGAAGCTTTCCTTGACAGTCTTGAGAATGTGAAAACTCGCGAGGTAACTCCTGCGAGAAAGTACAGGGCATATGTTTTCAGGAAGGATGGTGACCGCACCGTTTATATCCCGCATATGGGAGATGGGGCTTTTGCTCTTCAGGCTGCACTTAAAGCAGAAGGAGTAAATGCAGAAGTGTTTCCTGAATCAGGTGCTGAAACCCTTGAACTTGGCAGAAAATTTACCTGTGGTAAAGAGTGTTATCCCTGTATTCTAACGACGGGGGATATGGTTCGCATAGCGAAACGGACTGATTTTAATCCGGAGAAATCCGCTTTCTTCATGCCTTCAACAAGCGGCCCATGCCGTTTCGGGCAGTATAATAGATTACAGCGGATGGTTCTGGATGAACTCGGTTTTGAAAATGTCCCCATAATTTCTCCAAATCAGGCTCGCAGTCTACATGATGAGATGGGAGGTTATGGCAAAGGTTTATTCAGAAGTGCGTGGAGAGGAATTGTAGCGATTGATATCCTGAATAAAATGGTGAGAGAAACTCGTCCGTATGAAGCAGCAGCGGGTGAAACTGATAGAGTGTATGGGAAATGTCTTCAGGAAATACTCAAGGCAATTGAAATGGGGTACAAACCATCCAACGCTCTGAAAAAATCAGTCAACGCTTTTAAAGAAATTAAGGTAAATGGTATTAATGAAAAACCGATTATTGGAATAGTTGGAGAAATATTTGTAAGGTCAGACGAGTTCAGTAATGACAGAATTGTGAGAGAAATAGAAAATCTTGGGGGAGAGGTATGGCTTGCTCCGACTGAAGAATGGTTCTTCCATATAAACAGGACCCTCAAATTATACAGTCGTCTCAAGAGACAGTTCAGAAATTTCATACTGGCTTTGATAACGGACCTCATCCAGCATTATGATGAGAAAAGACTCACAAATGCAGTGGAAGGTTTCCTGCGGAATCCCCATGAGCCGTCTATCACTGAACTCTGGAGTAATAGTGAACCTTACCTTCCCGGATGGTTCGGAGAAGCCGCACTCAGTATAGGGAAATCTCATGACTATGTAAAAAAAGGCCTTTCGGGAATAATCAATGTAATGCCTTTCACCTGTCTCCCCGGAACAATTGCAACTGCAATATTCAAAAGGTTTCAGGAAGACCATAACAGTATACCCTGTCTCATGATGGCTTATGATGGTCTGGAACAGACAAATACTAAAACCCGCCTTGAAGCTTTCATGCACCAGGCTAAACAATACCGCCCAAAAATCAAAAAATAGGGACAGCTCCCATTTTTTATAGACTTTCCCGCATTAACCAATTATAATTCTGATTAACACGGGGTGTAGCGCAGCTTGGTTTAGCGCGCCTGCTTTGGGAGCAGGAGGTCGGCGGTTCGAATCCGCCCACCCCGACCAAACGAGACTTTGATGATTTGATAGAAGCTTAAGGTGAGATTATGAAGACCCGGCACAAAATAATTATTGGTGATTCCAGGAGCATGAGAGAAGTTACAGATGAATCAGTTCATCTTATTATTACTTCTCCCCCTTATTGGCAGCTAAAAGATTATGGAAACGGGAAACAGATAGGTTTCAATGATACTTATGAGGAGTATATTAACAATCTTAATTTAGCTTGGAATGAATGTCATAGGATTCTGCATAAAGGCTGCCGTTTGTGTATTAACATAGGAGACCAGTTTGCTCGTTCTGTATATTATGGAAGATATAAAGTTATTCCAATAAGAACAGAGATAATTAAGTTTTGTGAAAGCGCAGGTTTTGACTATATGGGAGCTATTATCTGGCAGAAAGTCACTACTTGCCATACGACAGGCGGTGCTACCGTAATGGGTTCTTTCCCTTATCCAAGAAGTGGGATTCTTAAACTTGATTATGAATTTATCTTGATTTTCAAAAAATATGGGAATCAGCCAAAAGTAAGTCACGAAGTTAAATCACAGTCGAGATTAACGCAGGAGGAATGGAATCAATATTTTACTGGACATTGGAATTTTGCTGGTGAAAAGCAAGATAAACATCTGGCAATGTTTCCTGAAGAATTACCCAAGCGGCTTATCAAAATGTTTAGTTTTGTCGGCGATACAATACTTGACCCTTTCTTAGGAAGTGGAACTACATCTTTAGCAGCTAAAAATCTTAATAGAAACTCTATTGGATATGAAATCAATATGGATTTTCTACCTATTATAAAAGAGAGACTTGGGATAAAGCAAAAAACTGTTTCCCAAAATGCATCTTTTGAAATAATTGAGCAAGAGCAAAGAAAAATAGATTTTAAAGAAGAAGCTAAAAAACTACCTTATAATTTTAAAGACCCGATAAAATTTGACAAAAAAATCGATCCTAAAAAAATGAGGTTTGGTTCAAAAATAGACAACCACCATTTTACAAGAGAGATATATTATTCTGTGAAAGAAATAATTTCTCCAGAAATATTGATGTTAAATAACGGATTGAAAATTAGGTTATGGGGCGTGAAAGAAAGACCAGAAAAGGATGGAGAGGCAACCCAATTCTTAAGAGAAAAAACTCGTGGGCAAAAGGTATTTTTGAAATTTGATACAACAAAATATGATAAGAAAAATAATTTGCTTTGCTATCTTTATTTGCAGAATAAAACATTTTTAAATGCCCATTTGATAAAAAATGGGTTGGCTGATGTGGAGACAGCCCTCGAGTACAAGTACAAATCAAAGTTTCTAAATTTACAACAACAAATAGTTCATGGAGTTATAAGATGAAAGTAAAAATTAGTATTAAAGAGATCCGAAGATATTTGGACATAGAAACTCCCGACTTTCCCAAGTATGTGGCTCCATTGCTCAATTTAGCAAATCAATATGCGCAAGGGACACGACCAAAAGTGGTCGGTCAGATGAGTGACCTTATTCAGGAATTTACTGGGAAAACTTTATCTGAATGGGAAGGATGGTATTTAGAGCAAAAACCTGACGCAGTCAGAAATGCAACAGAAAAGATACTGCAGATGTTGGAAAATTTAAAGAATACAATAGGCAAAATTGACAGAACAATGGTGGAGCAGTGGGTAAGAGATTTGGTGATTGTGAAAACCTTTATAGGATTAAGGTTCCAAGAAGCAGTACTAAAGAAAGGTGCTGAGATAAAAGGAACGAATTACCGTTTATCCGAGCCTGATGAAGAATCAAAAGGAATTGATGGTTATATAGGAGAGATTCCTGTGTCTATAAAACCATACACCTACGAGGTGAAGGCATCATTGCCAGAGCATATAGACACCAAAACCATCCATTATAGAAAGATCGACGATGGGATTGAAGTGGATTATGGAAAAATATTGTAATAATCAGGTGTCGCATTGTCAAACACAGCGTAAAGGTTTTGTACATAATGGCACTTACCCAAATTTTTACTTCGCAAAATATGCCAATTTGGGCGCATAAACGGGACTATTTCGGTTATTTTAAGTTATACGAAATTGAGTTTGCAAGTACGAAAAAGGAGGTAATACAAAATGGCTGAAAATCCCGGAACTGATAAGGTGGAAGATTTACTGAAAAATGTACACAGTGGTTCTTATGTGATTCCGTATTTTCAAAGAGGATTTGAATGGCAACCCAGTATGGTCTGTGATTTGATTGAATCAACATTACAAAACTACTATGCTGGACTTATTCTTCTATGGGAGCTAAATCCGGAAGAAGCTCAGAACGAGGAATGGGACCCTGTTTGGGGAGCGGAGCTGAAAAGTACTCCTGATAAAGCGATACTTGATGGTCAACAGAGATTGGCTTCATTATATTATGCGATTTATAATCCTAAAAAACCATTCCCAAATAGGCAATCATATTATGTGTTTTTCCTGAGCTTAAATAAAATCCTAAATGAAGATTATGAAGAGGCAATAACTTATAAATATTATTCAACTCATCAATCTTGGGAGCAAATAAGAGAAGACAATGCCAATTGGACAGAAACAGGAATAATCCCAGTCTCAATACTCTCTGCAAAAGATCCTGCTAATCCTAATCAAAAATTTGTCGATAGATTGGATTTGAAGAGCGTAAAGAAGGGATCGGCTCGATATAATGCAATCATTTGTATTTTAGCACTCAATGACGCTAAGGATTTCTATAAGGGGCGAATAGTTGGAACGGGAGATTATTCAAATGAGAAAATCAACGACCATCATATTTTCCCAAAACAGGTGAAGGGACTGGACCCAGAAAAAAGTGAAACATTCAACGACATCAGGGATTCCGTTGTAAATAGGACTTTACTCTTGGACGAAACAAATAACAGAATTAAGAACAAAAAACCTTCTCAATATATAGCGGAAATGACGGACAAATATGGAAATGATGATGAAGTTGAGTCGATTTTAAAAGGGCACCTGATAACTGAAAGAGCGTTTGAATATATGAAAGAAGACCATTTTGATAATTTCGTAATTGAAAGAGAGAAAGCAATCAAACAACATATAATTTCAAAACTGAAAATATGGAATCAAGAATAGGCAAACTCAACGGTGTATAACAGCGGATAAAAGGCTACGGTGCTACGCACCTTCGCCCAAATGCCTTCGGCACTTCACAAACAGCGGAGACGTTAGATGAAATGTCGGGTATTAAAACAGAGGATTGATATATGAATCTTAAAAAAGTATTTTGTGGGAAAGAGAGAGAAAGAATGCCGGATATAGCATTTAAACTTATGTCATGCATCTTTAAACTTAAAGATGCTTTTTATCCGCATGGAGAACGTGTTAGTAACTTTGGTATTAAAGAAGGTTTTACTGTGATAGACTATGGGTGTGGTCCGGGAAGGTATTTAAAGAAAGTATCCTGATTTAAGTCTAAAGACACATTTTTAATTGATGAAGACGTTGATTATTTACATTTCGGTGCATCACGGTAATACAGAAAAAATTGCCGGGGCAATGGCTGAGAGCCTTGATGCGGAATTATTGAAACCTGGTGAGGTTGATATAGCTGCTCTTCCGGAATATGACCTCATTGGCTTTGGCTCGGGAATTTATTTTTCCAAGCATCATAAAGCCTTACTTAATTTTGTTTCTAAGATGCCCATAATGAAAGACAAAAAAGTATTTATTTTTTCAACAAGGGGCATAGGTCCTGTATGGTATTATCACAGACCGCTCAGGAAGAAATTGCTGAAGAAGGGAGTTAGTATTGTAGGGGAGTTTTCCTGCAGAGGTCTTGATACAGTTGGACCATTTAAACTTATCGGCGGGATGAATAAAGGGAAACCTGATGAGGAAGATTTAGAAAATGCAAGAAATTTTGCAAGAGGGTTGAAAGAAAGCGGGTAGAAGCGTGGTAGAGGAAGAGGTAATTTGTTTCAGGAAAGAACTGCTTTCCGGGAGTTTGAATAAGCGCAAGGTTTTCTATGATGAGAAACTCTGGCGCCATATCCTTGATAATTTGCAAAGCATCCCGCGTTCCGTCGCTGAGAAAGATTACAACTTCAAGCAGGTTGTTGTATACGCTGTTATCAAATCGGGGGATTTGTTCCTGACTTATAGAAGGACATCAAAAACTAACGAAGAAAGGTTGCGCAGCAGGTATTCAGTGGGGATTGGAGGGCACATAAACATAGCTGACACTACTCAATTGAGTCTTTTCAATTCCGACCACAAGGAGGGGTTTCTACTGGAGGCACTCTGGAGAGAGATCCGTGAGGAAATAAATATAGAAGCAGCAATTCTCGCCGAGCCCAGGCTTATTTGCTTCATCAATGATGATTCCAATGATGTTGGGAAAGTTCATTTTGGGACTGTATGGCTGGTAAAAATTGAGAGACCAGAGGTTTCTCTCCGGAAAGAAAGGGGTATAGGGAAATTAGAGTTTTATGCTCTTCAGCAACTACAAAACAGGAAAGAGCAGTTTGAAACATGGTCGCAGTTAGTAATTGACCGTTTTTCAGTTGAATAGAAGATGGTAATCCATTAAAATGACGCAGTTGGCTGAATGCTTACGTTGAGGAGGGAGCAATGCAGGCAGTATCGGTAATTGATAGATATCTTGTGGCGAGGTATTCGTTTTTCAAGTGGCGATATAGTCTTGATCTTGTCGATAAACTTGTGATGGCAGCTGGAATGGCGTGTGTTACAGGCCTTCTTGCGCTTATCCGTATTCCCTTACCGTTTACACCTGTTCCGGTTACAGGACAGGTTTTAGGAGTTCTTATGAGCGGGGTGGTTTGTGGTGGAGTGTTCGGTTCAATCAGCCAGATAATTTATGTAGGACTTGGAATAGCAGGAGTGCCATGGTTTGCAGGCGGCACAACTTGTTCCTGGACTATTTTTGTTCAGCCTACAGGCGGGTATCTCATAGGGTTTATTATTGCACCACTCATAATCGGTAAGTATACGGACAGATATATCTCTGCGCGCAGTTTTCTCCCACAGATAAAATATATGATGATGGGTGTTGGAATTATTTATCTTTTTGGCGCAGTTGTCCTTTCTCTCGCAATAGGTTCGGGTTTCTGGGAGACAATGGTTAAAGGCGTAGCTCCATTTATCCTCGTTGACCTTGTAAAAGCGGCTATTGCAGCAGGTGTTAGTTTTTCAATTCTACCCAAGGCCTCATATAACGGGGAAATAGACAAATTAAGATACATGGATAGAAGATATTAACTATGCATTCTGTTCAGCTCAGGGCACATCATCTCCTGTGTATCCAGGGTTTTCAGGGGCATGGATACAGCCGGGATTTTACAGATAATATGACAAGAGTAATCAGGTGCATAAAGACAAACCCCGATTTGCCTGTAGAGATAGTTGGGAGTTGTGATGCTATTTGCTTTGCCTGCCCTCATAATAAGGAAGGTGTATGTCTGCGAGAGGAAGATTCCCAACAGAAAGTGAGTGGTATGGACGGACAGGTTTTGGAAAAGCTTGGTTTAAAGGAAGGAGCCATAATTAGAGCTGGGGATATTTCCCGACTGACAGATACAAAACTTCAAAGCTCTGATATTGAAGAAATTTGTGGTGATTGTGATTGGAAAACGGTATGTCTTTTCTTCGCATCAAGGTGTGGAAATCTTTATTCTCTTGACAAATTTTCTTGACATCGGATGCAAAGGTGTATAAGTTAATGTAGTGAACCGGGAGTTTTAAGAGTGAAATTAAAGATAGGATTGCCGAAAGGAAGTTTGCAGGAAGCGACGCTGGATATCTTTCGCAGAGCCGGGTTTAGTATCAGTGTGAGGGAAAGGTCCTATTTCCCGAACATTGATGACGAGGAACTTGAACCAATGTTAATCCGCGCTCAGGAAATACCGGGATATGTCTCAGATGGAGTTCTGGATGCGGGCCTGACTGGCAAAGACTGGATTGAAGAAAGTGGGGTTTCAGTAAAAGAAGTTGCTGAACTTGCATATTCCAAGAAGGGATTCACACCAGTCAGATGGGTGCTGGCGGTTCCTGAATCTTCTAGAATAAGGACAGCGGCAGGTCTTAAAGGGAAGAGAATTGCTACAGAACTTGTCAATGTTACAAAAAATTATTTAAAGAAACACAGAGTAAAAGCAGAAGTTGAATTTTCGTGGGGAGCAACAGAAGCTAAACCTCCGGAACTGGCAGATGCAATTGTGGAGCTGATAGAAACCGGAAGCTCTCTGAAAGCTCATAACCTGCGCATAATTGATACATTGCTCATCTCAACCACAAGACTGATTGCCAATAAAGAAAGCTTTGGAAATAAATGGAAGAGAGAAAAAATTGAAAACCTCGGTATGCTTTTGAATGGGGCATTGCTTGCCGAGGGAAAAGTGGGGCTTAAGATGAATGTCCCCGATAGCAAATTAAAGAAGATTCTTTCAGTTCTGCCGGCAATGAAAGCACCGACGGTATCCAGACTAAGCGGGAAAGACTGGTCGGCAGTGGAGACGATAGTTGACGAACGCACCGCGCGGGACATCATCCCGAAGTTGAAAAGAGCAGGTGCACAGGGAATTATTGGCTACCCTCTCAACAAAGTGATTTATTAAATCAGGTGGTTGGCTATCATCCATCAGCTGCAACTTATTAATTGAAAGCTGAGAACTGACGGCTGAGGACTGAAAGCTGAAAAATGGAAGAAATAAGGGTAGATTGCCCCGCAAAGATAAACCTTTTCCTGGAAATTCTAGGGGAAAGGGACGACGGTTACCACGAAGTAACAACGGTCATGCAGACAATCGAACTGTATGACCGACTTTTTTTCAGAGTAAAGAAAAGCGGAGTGGACATATATTGTAGTGACAGTTCAGTCCCGACAGATGAAAGGAATCTCATTTTCAAAGCTGCACAACTCTTGCTGGATGAGACAGGCGTTAAGTGTGGTGTCAGAGTTGAAATAGAGAAGAGAATACCGGTTGCCTCAGGTCTTGGCGGGGCGAGCAGCAATGCGGCGGGCGCATTTATTGCCTTGAACCAGCTCTGGAATTTAGGGCTGACAAAAGACAGTCTGCTCAATCTGTCAGGAAAGGTTGGAACTGATATAGCATTTTTTATTCATCTCGCAAATGATGATTCTTCAGCCTTTTCAGGGGGGACTCTCCTCGGGAAAGGAAGGGGGAATGAACTGACGGATATTCCTTCACTGCCGGATAGCCGGCTTATTCTGGTTGCTCCCTCTTTTGCTGTATCCACGAAGCGGGCGTATGAAAGTTTGCATTTGGAATTGACAGGGAGTAAGAAGGACTCTAAAATGATTATAGACACTTTTCAGTCAGGAGATTTGAGCATGATTTCCAAGTTTCTATTCAACAGATTTGAGGAAGTTGTTGTGCCGAAGTATCCTGTCATTGGCAGTATTAAAAGGGAACTTTTGCAAGAGGGGGCAGCTGGCGCGTTGATGAGCGGAAGCGGCCCGGTCGTCTTCGGACTTTTTCCCGATAGTGAGAAAACGAAGAGAATTGCAAAAGAGATTTCAATGAGAAGAAAGGAGGAAAGGGTCTATATAACAAGGACATATAGAGGGGAAGGGGAAACGGGCGGCGCATCAACGAATTTTCTTGTAGAGGAGGAAACAAGTGGAAATCACTGAAGTCAAAATCTATTTGAGAGAACAACAAGATAGGAAGCTCAGAGCGTATGCGACGGTGACTTTTGACAACGCTTTTGTTGTTCGCGATTTGAGAGTAATTGACGGGAGAAATGGGTTGTTTGTAGCAATGCCGAGTCGTAAGCTCAGGGAGAACTGCCCTCGCTGCAACTATAAAAATGTAATGGGCAGCAGATTCTGCAACCAGTGTGGGACAAACTTAGAGGGAATTGCCAGAGACCGGAAACCCGGTAACAATAAGGAAGAACACCGCGACATTGCTCATCCAATAACTACTGAAGCCAGAGAATACATACAGAAAGCTGTGCTTGAGGCATATGAAAGGGAGAAATCAGCTGATACTGCGGTAGAAACGCCAGCCGCAGAATAGTGTTTGGGGCGTCGTCAAGCGGTAAGACACAGGCCTTTGGAGCCTGGATCGGAGGTTCGAATCCTCCCGCCCCAGCCAGTTATCGCATAAGGCAGTTTTTTTGAAATAGAAAAGAGAATTTGCTTATCTTCCTCATCAGTAGATTTTCTTGCGTAAATGAGATACTTAATGATTGTTTCTCCTATATAAAGTTACACTACATTTGCGCTCATTTTTGATTTTGTAGTGTAATGATAGTTTTGCTTATGATATTCTCTTGAAGTGGTATTAGTTCTCTGGCTTCTTCCAAACTTCGCATGATATACCTCTTTGATTTCTTAAATAATTTATCATATTCATTTTTAAACTGTTCCAGATCAACAGCTTCAAGAGTATAAACAGCTTGCTCTATATCATTCAATTTTTTGGGCTCCTTTTTTCTTCGTTGTGCTATAAGTAGTTTATGTAGGCAAAAGTTAAGAGGGGAAGGAATAGAAATATCTAAATTGCCTTCTTTTACAATAACTTTGTCTTTCGATAATATATCTAAAAATCGTAATGGTGTTGTTTTTAAAGATAGCTTTTTTATTTCAAATGCTTTGTCTGTTCCAGGCCCTTTTTCAGGTGATAAAAACTCAATTTTTATTTCAGCACTCCGGAGATAAAAAGAACCATCACTATTAAAACCTAGTCTAAAGCCTATTTGCTCAAATTGTTTGGTAAGGTCTATATTGGTTTTCCCTTTATAGGGAAAAGGAATAAGAAAGTCTATATCGGTAGTTCGCAATGGGTATTTTTTTACTTTAAAATGTTTCTGATACAATAGAAAGCACCAGCTACCTATTAATTCAATGCCTTCTTCCCATAATTCGTTTTCATCAAAAATCTTCAAAATATCTTTTACAACTTTTATCATTTTGCTTTTAAAAGTAATTTGAGGGATTCCTTGACTTTCTTTAATTCCTTTTCTAATGCTTTGCGTCTCTTTATTTTTTTGATGAGTTCTTTCGGTTCAGATTTGCCCAAATAATCATGAATAACTTTTTCGCCCTCTCTATGTTGTAGATAATAGTAGAATCCATTGCCAAATTTTCTTTTTTTAATACTGCCTTTTGGCAATTTAGATAATTCTTTATTTAATTCTTTTTGTTCCTTTTTATAGTAGTCTTTACTTTCGTTTAGTATTCCCTTTAGAACTTCCATTTCAAATCTCCTTACACTACAATATTATAATATTTAATTTTAGTAGTGTAAAGTATTTATTTAGATATGTGTGGTGGAAAAAGCAGGTTCGTCATTCTGATTTGTCAGAATGAGCCACCTTCCAGATGGCGACTTCGTTTTGAGGGACAAAATTCTTTCTTTTTCTTTATCTGAAAATTCTCGTCTCTGTTCTAACATGGGTTGAGATGCCCAGCCATTCCAATTCTCGTAAATGATGGAGCCCACGGAGGGCTTCGAACCCCCGGCCTCAGCATTACGAATGCCGTGCTCTACCAAACTGAGCTACGTGGGCAAACCAATTTCAGGTTCTGTTATATTTCACCACGCAATCTTCTGAATCAGCCCATAGGTTTCCGCGAGGTAGTTATAAGCCACCAAGTACTCGCTCTTGTCTACCTTAATCTTATCCGGATCCAACTCTATGAGCAATCGCTTAAGCTGCTCTGCCACATCAATCGCCTTTTTCAAATCATTAGCGGAAACTCTACCTCGCTTTCCCTTCATCTTATCTCTTAGATTGCGGTAGCGGTCGTAGACCGGCTGATATCTTTCCTGAATGTGATACCACCTGCCATATTCTTCAACGCCTCTCTCAATAGTCATGCGAGCCTTATACCCAATTAGATGTTCGGCCTTACAGGTGATGGCGCTTGATACCGGTACTTCTGCTGGATTTGGTTTTTGCATATCCACTTCAGGCTTTACCCCGAGGTTTTTAGCCATCAATTTCCTCAGGTACCCTAATTCTACCGTCTGAGAGCCACCTATATTCAATACCTCTACCGCGTCCCTATCATCAAGAGAAACTTTTGTTCCCTTCCGTTCTGCCAATAAATACCTCTTCTTTTTCTTATAGAAGTTCTCTCTAATATACTTTTCTCTGGTGCATGCAATCATCCCTCTGGTGACATCGCTGATATGGGTGTAGCTTCTGGTAGAGGTATCAGGACCTCTCTGCTTTATAGGCAAGCCCTTTCTCATATTATCAAAGAAAGACCAGAAGACCATCTCCGGCCTTCCCCTTATTCCATAAACGGTAAAATACCTAAGCATTGTTATTGGGATGTTATGGTTCAGATAATATGTCCAGGCCTGATATTCATTCATCTTCTTACTTGCTGCATAGGGGCCGAGTGGTCTATCGGTATCATCTGTTTCCTTAAATGGTGGATTTTCATTTCCTCCATAGACTGATGAGGAAGAGGCCGCTACTATATTCTTTGCCCCATAACGCCTGGATAGAACCAGGACATTAGCCGTGCCCATGATATTGACCTCATAATATTCTCTATCTGCCGGAGAGTATCCGGCAGCCTGTTTATCATTGAGAGGAGCTATTGGTTCTGATTTGGGAATTGACTGGATTACTCCTGCCAGGGCAGCTAAGTGAATGACTTGAAAATCCCCTTTGCCTGATTCATAAGCCAATCTGAATGCACGATTAAGAGCGACCGTATCCCTTATATCACCCACAACTAATTTAAATCTCGGTAAGCCTGTAAAACGTTCTACATTCTGCCATTTTTTATATGGCTCATAGACCTCATTGAAGTTATCTATTGCTACTACAGAATGTCCCTCCCTGAGTAACTCTTCTATGAGGTGTGACCCGATAAATCCGGCTCCTCCTGTGATTAAAATAGTTTGTGCAGGTTCGCCACTGGGCATTGGTTTTGCTTGTTTTTCATCAAAGAAGGCTCTCTTTTCCTTAGAGACC
Organism: bacterium; assembly: GCA_030606215.1. Lineage (GTDB taxonomy): Bacteria > NPL-UPA2 > JAUVJM01 > JAUVJM01 > JAUVJM01 > JAUWGW01. The sequence continues at coordinate 2,012 of JAUWGW010000012.1, read as the reverse complement.
TTTTTGCTTAGAGAATTAAATAGGGTTAGAGATATCTTCTGGACAGCACTCCATCGTTTTCTATCTATCGCTTCCCTGAGCTTATGGTCTAAATCACTATACTTACTGTATCTCAACTCAGGTATTCCTCCTCGGTTATGAAACGTCCGTTACTGATGTCTCTTGAGATAATGTCTTTATTTATGTCAAACTCAGCCCTTACAGTTATAATGGAAAAACATTTACTATCCATGGCTTCTTTTATAAGTCTATATGCAGAACCCCCTTTCTCTTCCTCATACACTCTTTCAAGGTCTGTTTCTTTCTTTACCAGCACTTTCAACTTCTCGCCGCACTTTTCACACTGGATATATAGATACAGGGGCTCGCCATGTGCAGTCTTATGCTCTGATACTTTTTTCCATAGTCTCGCAAACCATTTCATAGAGGGATATTAGCACAGCTTCAACCCTGGGGTCAAACTATTCTTGATTATTCTCTGAAAAATCGATTCTTCAGAAGGTCAAAAAATTTCCTTGTCCAGAAATAAAATTGGTGATAATATTTAGGTTAAAAATAGCTGTGGAGGACTAAAAAGTGATAGAGATAATCAGACAGGTGAGGAAGGATGAATGGGAAGCTTTTATGCGTTTTCTTGAAAGGTCTTATGGACATAAACGTGGATTTTTCCCTGAACACTATCCCTACCTTTACCGCCCCGAGGAAGAATATCTGCAGTGTTTTCATATAATTGAAAGAGATGGGGAAATTGTATCCCATGTAGGATTATTTCCCTTAGAGGTGGTTGCGGATGAGGTGAAGATAATTCTGGGTGGTATAGGTGGTGTAGCTACACTACCTGAGAAGCGTGGAAAGGGATATATGGGAAAACTTCTACAGCATGTTATAGAGGAGATGCAGAGCAGGAACTGGTCACTTTCTGTACTGTGGGGTGCCCGCCAGCGTTATAGGAATTTTGGTTGGGAAGTTGCAGGGGAGAAAGTGTTACTGCATCTGACAGAACGTTCTCTGGCAAGAGGGGGGATTGATCCTTCTATCGTGCGGGAAATTTTGCTTGAAGAAGCTCAGTCCAAAGTTATTGAACTTAATCATACTCAAAGATTTCGTGTAGATAGAGGAAAGAAAGACGGAGGTGTTCTGCGACGGGCTGGAAATCGTATCTGGATAGGAGCGGATGGCTATCTTTGTGGACAGACTGCGGATGATAAGCTGATGATAAATGAGGTAGTGTCTCCATCAGGGAAAGAATCCTCATTGATAAAAGCAGTAATGGAATGGTGTTTTGTAAGGGAAGCAGAAGTGACTATGCGAATGGAAGATACAGAGCGTTTCAATAGACTTATGAAGATAGCAAGTTACTGGAATTTAACTTATGAGGGAATGTTCAGGATTAATAACTGTTTCGAGCTTCTAAAACTTTTTACTCCTATTCTTGAGAAAAGAGCGTCTAAATTAAACCTGAAAGATTTCTCTATCTCCTTAGGACTTCGTTCTGGAGAAGAGGTGGATATTGTTGCTATTAATTATATTAACGGTGTCTTTCGTATATCAAAAGAGAAAATAGAGCCTTATATAGAGATTGATGAAAGAGATGGAGTGAGACTTCTTATTGGAGGGCCTTTCCCCGAGCGCGGGAATTTTGGGGAAATTTCTGCATTACTACCTCTCCCAATCCACATTCCTAACCTTGATCAAGTATAAAGTTCAAATACTGCAGTCACCTTGAATTTACTCTACATAATTTACTTACTGAGCGAGTTATGTTTTTCAAAAACCCTTACTCATCATTGATATTATCACTCATTTCCATCCTCCGTCAAGAAAAATTTGAGTCTTTCCCACTTTTCATGTAAATGTATATAAATTTGTTCCTTGACAAGCCTTTTTCGCCACTTTTTTTACAATCTTTCTAGCCATCCCGTCGCACAGCCTTATTTTTTTATATTATATATAGTGCTAACATTCTTTGTTTTTTACTTGACAAGATATTCGGTATGTGTTATATTTTCTGT
>JAUWGW010000003.1 GCA_030606215.1 bacterium | reverse complement strand
CCACATAGAGCGGCTGGCTGGCGGATTGAACCTCCGGTATCTGAACCGATTGAGACCACTGTCTCATTACTTATTACTGAAGCCGCAGAACCACCACTTGAGCCTCCTGGAATCATCTGAAGATTCCAGGGGTTACGTGTAACACCAAAGAAGGAAGTCTCAGTGGACGAACCCATTGCAAATTCATCCATGTTTGTTTTACCCACTGGAACTAAATCCTGAGAAAGGATTTTTTCAAGCACGGTTGCCTGATACGGAGGAATAAAGTTTGATAGCATCTTTGAACTGCAGGTTGTCCTTATCCCTTCTGTGCAGATATTGTCCTTAATGGATATCGGGATACCTGCAAGTAGAGACAGCACCTCTCCCGATTTGCGTTTCTTATCAACAATCCTCGCCTGTTTAAGAGCTAATTCTTCAGTTAAAGTTACATAAGCTCCTATCCTACCATCCTCCTCATTAATTCTCTCAAATACAGCTTTTGTAACTTCCTCGCTTGAAGTTTCACCTTTCTCAAAAAGTTCTCTAATTTCATGAGCAGTCAGTTCATTGAGTTTCATCACTCAATTATCCTCGGCACTTTGAAATATCCCTTGTGTTTATCCGGTGCGTTGACAAACATTTTCTCCCGGGGAAGGGAAGGGGAAATCTTATCTTCTCGCAATACATTTTCAAGATGAAGGACATGAGAAGTCGGTTCAACATTTTCGATATTGAGTTTGTTCAGCTTATCCATATAGGCGAGGATTTGATTGAGCTGCAGGGTGAACAACTTGTGCTCCTCATCACTCAAACTGATGCGACAGAGTCTTGCAATATGGCTTACTACTTCTGATGTGATTTTCATTTAATTAAATCAAAAATGTCTGCAAACTCCTTCAGGCTAATATTTTCAGGCCGCGCCTTCGGATTTATACCAATATTCAGGAGCAGCTTTTCTACTTCCTTCTTGTCAATAGAAACTACTCTTGAAATAGTATTATATAACATTTTTCTCCTCCCGCCAAATATACCTTTAATAAACGAAAAGAAAAGCTCCTCATCAGAAACACTGACGGGAGCACATCTGCGCATACTCATACTCATGAGGCAGGAGTCAACTTTCGGTCTGGGATAGAAAGAGTGTTTACTCACGGGAAACACTTCCTCAACCTTAGCGTGGTAATGCACTGACACTGAAAGAGCACCACAATTTTTGCTTCCGGGATTGGCAATCATTCTTTCCGCCACTTCTTTCTGAACCATTATTATCAAGTGACTTACGAGGTCCTTTTCCTTAAACAACTTCATGAGAATTGGAGTTGTTATATAATATGGCAGATTGCCAACAACTTTTAACCTGCTCGTGCGCGCGCAGTTAGGGTTTATCTTTCCTCCCCAGGTCAATTTCCTGATATCCAGTTTTAAGATATCGCCTTCAATTATTTCCACATTTTTAAACTCGTAAAATTTTTTATGCAACAACCGGCACAATTTCTTATCCATCTCAACTGCAATCACCTTCCCGGCATTCTCAGCTATCAGTCCGGTGAGTTCTCCGTGACCTGCTCCTATCTCAAGCACAGTATCCTCACAGCTCAATTTAGCGCATGTTATAATCTGCCGGCTAATTCTCCCATTCGTGAGAAAACTCTGTCCTAACTTCTTCAACGGGCGAATCCTAATAAACACCCACCTTTCTTCTATGCAGCTGCCTCATCGCAATTAACTTTCTTCCTCCTTACCATGAGAGAAGCTAACCTCATTGCTTCTATCAACCCTGATGGATTAGCAGCTCCTTTACCCGCTATATCAAAAGCTGTCCCATGGTCAACTGACGTGCGGATGATTGGCAACCCAAGTGTTACATTCACCCCGTGACCAAAAGCCTTCATTTTATACGGTATCAATCCCTGGTCATGATACATCGCGACAATAATATCAAAATCCTTCTCTTTCTTCGCACCAAAGAATCCATCAGCGGGAAACGGCCCTTCCGCTCTAATACCCGATTCCTTCGCCTCCTTAATTGCCGGCATAATTTTCTTCTTCTCATCCTCTCCGAGGATGCCTCCCTCACCAGCGTGTGGATTAAGTGAAAGAATGGCAAAAGAAGGGTCCGCAAATCCTAAAAGCCTTCTATTTTCATATATAATCCTGATTGTGTCAAGTATTCTCTCTTTCGTAATTGCCCTTGAGACATGCCTTATCGGCAGGTGTCTTGTGACAACTGCAATACGCAGATTCCTGCTCACAAATATCATCACTACTTGAGTTCGGAAAATCTCGCTGAGAAGTTCTGTATGCCCCTTATATTCAAGCTTGGCTCGATGCACTGCAGTTTTGTTAATTGGCGCTGTAACAATAGCATCTACCTTACCGTCCACTGCAAGAGCAACTGCCTGCCTGACATAATTAATGGAAGCAAGCCCGCACATAGCACTGATTTTCCCCGGCACCAGTTTATTGAGTTGAACACCACCAACATCCAGAATATCTGGCTGCTTCCTTTTGAACCTTGCGTCCCTGACATTTTTAATGGTATTTATACCGATGTTCAGTTCAATGACCCGTATTAGATTTTCAAGAACATTCCCAGCTCCCACAATAACGGGATGGCAGAAACCAGCTTTCCCTCCTGCAACCGCTTTAATACAGACTTCGGGTCCAATTCCTGCAGGGTCCCCCATCGTGACTGCAATAACCGGCTTCATTTGTCTATTATTTGAATGTAGGCTTTCTCTTTCAGTTCTTTGAGCCATCTGCCCAGCACTTCTTCCATCTTTAAACGGTAAAGACGATTTTCAATTTCCCTGCGCACTTCAGAGAATTCTTTCTGGCGGGTTCTAAACTCTTTCTTATTTTCCCTGAAAAATTTCTTCATCTCTTCCTCAGAAGGTGTTTCAATCTGACTTGCGATTTTTAAATCAACGAGATTCTTCAGCAGTATCTGCTCTCTTAACCTTTCCCTAAACTTTTCTTCGGTGAGCTTCTCTTCACTGAGCTGTAACTGAAATTTTTCTTCTGAATCAAATTTCCCTTTGATAACACCCAAATGCTTCTCTAGTTCCTCGTCCGACACCACAATCCCTTGTTTCCTTGCCTCAGATAGTAAAAGTTCCTCCTCAATCATTCCTTCAAGCAGTTCTCTCCTCATCAAAACCATTTTCTCCTGCCTAACCTCCTCTGAGAAATTTTGATTAATATAGAGAAGATGTGGAGCCAGAAACTCTTCAAGCTTTGAGCAAGTAATGATTTCATCATTCACAATAGCGGCTATCCCTTCAATTATTTCCGCACTGGTGATTAGTGTTGGCAGAACAATAAGCATTGTGATTAATATAAGGTCTGCCACCTTCAAAATACAGTGACCAGCGGTCAGTGTTGAGCGCTTAGTATTCATAGTTACCCCTCTTTCTTTATTCCGCATTCTGATAGATTTGGCATTAAATTATCCCATCTCATCGTCTGTATTCTACCATCGCCATAAATACTGTCAACCTCAAATTGCAAGTATTCTTCAGAGCTGTGCAAGTATGAAACCATGAAAAGCTGTAATCTCTCCCACTGACTTGCATAGAAGCATTTTTTAATATTTTTTCAAGAATTTTTTGGTATAATAGGTTTATGAGTAATATTGAGATAGAAAACCTTTCTCTAAAAGAGCTGGTTAAACTTCACTGATGGCAAAATATAAAGACAAGAAATCTTCGGGATGTGCCATGTGCAAGCCGTGGAAACACAGCTGGGAACCCAAACACAAGCCAAAAGATAGAACCGGACCAAAGCAGATGGGCAAGGAAACTAAGGAGAGACATTAGGGAGATGATGAAAAAGACCTATCTCTTGTCTGATCTGAAACCGGTACCTGATTTCCTCAGGAAGAAATTTGCCGGCTTTAGTCCTGAGCGGCTCATATACTCCCGCCTTGATGAAGACAAAATGTACAGGAATGCTATATCCGGCAGAATAAAATTAGAAACAATTATCGTAATCGTTGATATATTGAAGGGCGAGCATAGGCGTGATAAGAAATATGTCCGGTGGGTCAGAACCGAAAGATGTTCTTTAGTTCAGGAGAAAGTGAATAGATATTTCTCTGATCATGATATTGAATGTCGGCAAGCCGCAGAAAAAAAAGTCAAGAAAAAGAAGATAGAGATATACCATGCTTATGATCTACTGATCAAACAGTCGCTAAATAGATTCCTGAACGAGGCGCATCAAAGGATGCGAAAGCCTGAGGATTGGGAGAAGAAGATAAAAGAGTTAACCAGAGATAGGTTTTGTTATCAGATCGCAAGGATTTATGATGTGCCCTATCCCTGGAATTACTGGGATTATAGAAATTCTGCGGTGCAAACATATTTTTTTGTAGAAAAAGGTCAAACCTCTTGCGTTTCAGGAGGAAGTGGTTCTTCCGGGCAAAGAGAGAACCATTCTCGCTATGGGTTTCTTTTCGCCCGCTGTCAGAACAAAGGAATTGATATCCCCACCCATATTATGATCTATGACGACCATAACAGGTTTAAATACCTCACTTCGTCGAAGTCGCTGGTACTTTCCAGTCACGATTTGGGCTCAAATTATCATATAGATTGGAAAGAAAGAAAAAGAATCCTAAAAGACATCCCACTTTTGCATGTTAGTTTTGGCTATTTTACAAAAGACAAACAGTTCAAAATACAAATTCGCAAGGATGTGTATCAATCAAAGAATTGAGGTGGTGGGAAGAGAAAGCATTAAGATTCAGGGCGGGCCAAAGAGGTTGAGAGGAGAAAAAGACATCGGGGTCCCTAAAAGAAATATGATTGAAAGTATATCCTTAAAATTGGAAATGGAAGAGTCACTTGCTATATGATAATGCTCGACGACTGCGGGGTTTCTTTGGTCACGAATATCAGAATCGGCCAGAGTTTTATAGGTATTAGGTATAAAGGAACAGAAGAATGCTAAAAGATATTAAATTGCTTACAGAATTATATTTGCACTCTAATGGATTATTGCCGGAAGGTAAGTCGTGGAACGATTTTCATGATGAGCTAATTCAAAATGTGCCTAAAAAGTCAACAGGACTTTTGGCAGATGTAAATCCGAAAGGCAAATGTAAATATGCTTTGTTTGTTGATGTAAATACTAAAAACAAAAGTTGTAAGGTCAAATATAAAGACTACGAAAATTATGTAGGAATTGACAAAGTCGATGATTGGTCGAGTCATTTGTTCTGGCAAGGGTCTGGGCAAAGGCAAAGCAAGGAAAGTCGTAGCAGTCCTCATGATTACTTTAAGAAAGGCAAGTTTTCAATAGATGAGTTAATAAAACCACTGCAAGTTATATCAGATAGTTATTGTTATGTTTATACAGACAAGGGAAAGAATAAAACACGTACTGAAACTGGCCCATTATTTTGGAGTAAGGATAAAAAGGAAGAATCAACATGGCTTAAAAATATAATCGCCGTTTTGAATAAAAATAAAAACGAGATAGATAAACAAGTTAAAGATAAAGTTTCATCGCTTGAATCTAATGCAGACATTTTTATAGGTATAATTGTTGATGACAAAACCATTGGAGACTATGAATTATTCAGGCGTTACTTATTGTTCGTAAGAATGAGAGCAGGTATTGATGGCGGACTTAAATATTTTGCGAATAGGGACACAAGATTAGAAATTAAAAATTTTATTGGAACATGCCCATCATGTTTTAGGGAAAAGCCTTTACTGAAATTGTGGCATGTGCCTGCAGAACTATCATTCTATCAGCTGGAGAAAAAGAGTTATTCTTCATTTGAATATTCTGAGGTGGCGTCTTTTAGTTTATGTCAAGGTTGTGCTGATTTGTTGTTTATCTTTAAACAACGGATACTTGAAACTTTAACACGCAAGTTGGGTGGGAATGAATGTTTGGTTTTACCTTCTATAAAGCTACTTCCCTTAGATCAAAGCGAAAAGAGAAGGTTGTATGAGAATCTTAAAAGATTCTGGGGTTCATCTGACAAAAAAGATGCAGCGTCTACGGAGGAAAGATTATTATACAGGCTTGGCCAATTACCATCCTATGCTACTGTAACATTTATTTTTGGTGATTATATTACAGTCGGCGAGACAAAAGATGTAAAAAGATTAGATAGATTGAATATTATATTCCCTGATGTTTTGCCAAGCAGGCTTTCGCAAATTGCCAATGCAATGCAGGAGGCCAACAAACAACTTGATGAGATGTGGTCTCTGAGAGGCAGAGATCGGAATTGTCCATGGAATATCCAGGATGATTTCTATTTACTTTATCAACTATTCTATCCGCCATGGGAAGAAAAGAAAAAGGACAAGAGTAGACGGAGATCAGAAACTGAACGCTATTTAAGGGCAATTTTTTATGGGCAGGAAATTTCTTGTAGCGAAATTGCAGAGGATTGCTATGGAAATTTGGTTTCTGCGATAAAGACAAGTCGGAATGCAACAGATGAAGACAGAAAAGCCAGATATGCAAAAGATAACTATATCGGCAATCTTCTGTCTTTATTTGTTTTCTTAGAACAAATAGGAAAAATCAATAAATCTAAAGATGAGGTGGAAATTATGGGGGAAACAGAGAAAGTACGCTTTTCATTTACAGCCATGCCAGACTTAGGTGAGTTTGTTGAAAGGCATCCTTTATTCAAAGACGAGCAATATCTTGCTCCGTTCTTTGTTGGATGTCTATTTTCGTATGTCGAGTATCTCCAGAAAGACAGTAGTAGACTTGCCGCATATAATTGGCTGGGAACTATGGCATTAACTTACGGGGACATTTTGGAGGATATTTACCCAAAGATTCTGAACTACATTAAAAACAAGGAGAAAATTATATCGAGTCCAAGACTGCAAGAACTTACTAAAGCCATTGCCTATTATGATTGTGGAAGATGTGATAACGACCGAGTTGCCTTGATAGCCTTTTGTCATGGATGGGCTGTTGGACAGAGTTTCATCTTAAAAAAGGATGTTGTTAAGGCAATTAATAAAAAACTTAAAGAATTGGGGATGCAAATAACAGATGAAATCAAAGAATGCTTGAATGGGAATAAAGAAAAACTTAATGTGAAAGACACCTCTGCATTAGAGGGATTTTTGAGTTTAATCCCAGAAGAACAAAGAGAGAAAATATCAACTGTTTGGCAAAAATCTGATAAAGAAATAGCAAATGAAAAAGGAGGAAAAGACAATGAAGAAGAATGATTCTGTATTAGGTAATAGGCATGAGACCTTATTTTTATGGGATGTTCGCAAGAGCAACCCGAATGGCGACCCAAGTGGGAATGAACCTCGCATAGACAGGCACACAAAGAAGTGCGATGTAACAGATGTGTGTGTTAAAAGGTCAGTCAGGGATTACATATCAAAGATTAAAGGAGTAGACTCAATACTCATAACTCGTTTGGGGGAAGATACCTCACGAATAGTAACACTTACAGAACGAATAATAGATTTTTTCTTTGGCTCTGAGGAAAAGAAGAGGCAAACGATCGAAGTAGTTAAAACTTCAATAGGGAATATTTTGGATGATATCAAAACAAAGGTTCAAAATATCGAACAAGAGCTTTCTACAGCTAAAGAGAAAGAAAAGGAAAAACTGGAAAAAGAGAAGAAAACATTAGAAGAAAAATTGAAGCTTTTTAAAAGTTTTGAAGAAAAGAAGTCTGCTGAAAAGTTGAAAGCTCTGATAGATGAAAGAGAAAACTGGCCAAATCTAATTAACGATTTACGAAAACATCTGTGTCAGTGTTTCTATGATCTAAGAATGTTTGGAAGTGTGTTGGCAATAAAGAGCAAAACGCCACTTGCTGACATTGGTGGCCCTTTGACTGGACCCATACAAATTGAGGTGGGAACCTCACTGCACAGAGTTGTTCAGTCTAATAAACAAATTACCAGCATTATGGCACCAGACAAGAAACCTGCAGGAGAAAAGGAGGAGGCAGAACATGGGGGCGGATCATTTGGTGATACTCACTGCATTGAGTACGGCCTTTTTGCCACCAGTGCAATAGCCAATGAAAATGCAGCTAGATTTACAGGACTTACCGATAATGACTGCGAACTGTTTTTAAAAGCCTTGTGGCGTGGGACAAGAGCTCGGCATACCAGAAGCAAAAACCAGGTGCCAAGGTTGTTGATAGACATTGAATATAGTAAACCTTTTCACTTCGGAGACCTTATAAACAGTGCTGAATTAAAACCTGCTACGAGGAATGAAAAGCCTGTTGAAGAAGAAGCTTATAGAAGCATTGAGGATTTTACTTTGGATTTAACAAAGTTTTATGAAAAAGTTGGCTCCAGAAAAGAGGCTATAAAAGCCATCAAGTTTGCCTCTAACGGGTTAATAACACTTGAGCAATTTAAACAAGAGCTACATAATGATCTGGAGAAAAAAGTTACTGAAGATACGGATATTGATTTTGATTAATGGAGACAGCGATGAAAGTTTTATCCTTTATGATGAAGGGCCGATTTGCCCACTTCTGCGTACCATATACAAACGTTTACCGACTAACTCAACCTTGTCCTACAAAAACTGCAATTATGGGTTTTGTAGGTTCAGTTTTCGGTATTGAAAAAGACGATCTGAGTCTTTATCAAGAACTTCAGTGTGGTATAGAGATATGTGGTGAATATCGCACAATATCCATGCCTTACTTGACAAGACAGGGGTTCCCTGGAAACTCTGCAAACAAAAAGTCTTCCAGGACATCAGTGGAAGTGATTGTTGCACCGAAATATCGTGTTTATCTGTCTGGGAAAAATACTGTTCTTCAGGATATTCAGAAACTTATGAAACAACAAGCGCCTATATTTACACCCTATCTTGGGCTTGCCCAATTTATAGCCAGCACGGATTTCCAAGTATCTGATGTTGTTGAGGGGAATTCAATTGATGGTGTTGATGTAGAGGTAGACGGTGCTTTTATTCGAGAATTCCACGGGAAGTTAGATTTTGACAAAATAAACACATTACCCAAAGAAAATAAACTACGCATAACTGAATTTGAAGGGTTAAAAGGTATCAAATCGCCAAGAGATTTCGAGCATGAGGTCTTTACAGTAAACCTTGATGGTGAGACAATTCCTCTTAAAAATGTGAAGAATATTTTAAAAATACCAGTGTGGGGTAAATATGTGTCAATTTTCTGATATTAAATCTCATCCCGATCTGCCTCTGGAAGAACATTTAGCGCAAGTTGCGGATATCGCAACTGAACTCCTTGAAGATAAGAGAGTGCAGTTTGAATCTCTTGGTCTTACCAATGATCATCTAAAAGCTCTTGTTAAAAGAACTGCTTTATTCCATGATATAGGCAAGGCAACAACATATTTTCAGGAGCGGTTAGAAACTGGTAAAAAAGGGCCAAATGGAGAACACCAGCATACTGGTCTATCTGCTATACTTGCCTATGAACCTCTTTTAACTTATTGCAAAGAAAATAACCTGAACGAAATCATCGCCTTGGCACCTTTATTAGCCATCTCGTTTCACCATTCTAAATTATCAAAAGACTTGCCAAATGATGCAGTGATGGAAGATCGTTTAAAGGCTTTCAAAAAAGAGATTTTTACCTTGCCGATTTTGAAAGAAGTGAAAATGGATGTCGAAATAGATTCACTTAACCCAACTGCTGTAGATTGCGGCATCGAAGACATCTTTTCTGATTTGTCAGAACTTTCAATCGAACAGAAAAGAGAATCTCGTTTATTGACATTATTTATCTACTCTTTGCTGTTAGAGGCAGATAAAGCATACCTTGCCGTTAAAGATAAAAAACTCTATCAAAGAAAACCTATACCTATTGATCCATATACAATTGATGCGTATAAGGCAAAGGAGTTTAAAAATAGAAAGGCGAATATAAATGCAGATAGAGAAAGGGCCTATAAAGATGTAATGGAAAATTTGGAGAAACTTGATTTGAGCAATCATATATATTCACTGACCTTGCCAACTGGTCTGGGAAAGACTTTATTGGCTGCCTCATGGGCGATAAAACTGCGAAACAAAATACAGGAGGATTTAGGTTTTACCCCTCAAATTATTATTGCCCTGCCATTTCTTTCAATCATTGACCAATCGGCAAAAGAATACGAAAAATTCCTTAATGAACCTGTTGAAGAACTATTTCTTAAAACCCACTCCCTCTCATCATTCGAGTTTAACGGGTATGAGCCTAATACCGCTGAGTTTTTTGTCAATATCTGGAAATCCCAAATAATAATGACTACTTTTGACCAGTTATTGTATGCCTTTTTCAGTTTCAAGCCCAAACATCTTATGAGATTCCACAATCTATTAAACAGCATTATTGTTATGGATGAGGTGCAAGCCTTGCCAACTCATCTTTGGGATCCTTTTTCTACTTTTATTAGGCATATTACCAATATAGGTAAAAGCTATCTCCTTGTTATGTCCGCGACCCAGCCCCGATTTTTAGATAATGCAAAAGAAATTGTTCCAAGCATTAGAGTGGGTAATGTAGAAAAAGGGCCTGAAAGATATTTTGAGAAAAGGTTACGCTACAAGCTGCTTCTAAAGCACAAAAACAGAAAAGCGATAAATAACTTTATTGATGAAATGAGAAATAATCTTCCAGGGATGAAGGAAGAAAAAATTATGATAGTTCTTAATACACGGGATTCAGCCAAACAAGTGTATGAAGAACTGAAGGGTTTCGTGGGAGATAGAGAAACCTATTTTCTTTCTTCCTATGTTATACCAGCAGAAAGATTGGATAGGATTGAGAAAATTAAAAGTTCAAAACGGGCGTTAGTTATAACCACTCAATGTATTGAAGCAGGTGTGGATATTGATATGGACTATGTAATTCGAGATTTTGGTCCATTGGATTCAATTATTCAAGTTGCAGGACGGTGCAACAGAGAAGGAGAAAAAGACATAAGTATTGTTGAGATTGTCAGGTTGTATGATCCAGATGCAGTTAGTAATTTTTGTCCAACAGGCGAATTTAGTGCAATGGTTTATGGCAATGATAGCAGACTCTCTCTTGATGCGACAATGGATATTTTGAATGGGTGCGAAAGTGATGAGGTTATGGAAAATAAAGTTTTTGACTTAGCATCTCAGTATTTCATTGAACTTAAGCGTAAGAATTTAGGTGAAAACAGAACAAAATGTTTGATAGATTTCTCTCATAAGTATCTTAAGGGCGGGAAGCAGCACGAGTTTGATATTAGGAAAGAACTGAGAGGAAATTTGCAGCAATATAGCCTAATAGTTGAAAAGTATATTCCAGAATTAAAACAAGAAATAGAACAGATTTTCAAAGAAGATATTGACAGATGGGAACGTAGAAGAAGGCTTAAGAGCCTCTTGAGCAAAATAGCAATGAATTCTATTTCCGTAAATGCTTACAAATTCAATCCCGATGATATTGCCATAAAAGGGAGGGGCGATTTTTATTTTTTAGAGTCAAGGTACTATGATGATGAAATAGGGTTTAACTATCAAGCACCTGCAGGGGTATTCATTATATGACAGTTAATAAATGCTTTAACAAATAACTTACCGTGAAAGTATTGAGTTCTGTTGTTTGTCTACAGTTTGATAGGTCAATAGATAAGTTAGGATTCCAATCAAAAGACTTACGGGGAACCATTGCTGGCCTGTATCCAAATGAAATATTGCTTCACCAACATAGTGAAGATGGTACGGTCAAGTATAGATATCCTCTTGTTCAATATAAATGTATTCAAAGAAACTGTTTATTAGTAGGCATTGGAAAGGCTGCAAAACTTATCTCTAATCTTCATTTGGTTGGAGAAACAATTGCACTACCCTATGAGAAATATAAGATTCTTAAAAAGGATATAGTGTTTCAAGAGGAACTCTATGGCACAATTAAAACAATTTTCCCTTATTCCTTCCTCACCCCATGGCTTGCTTTGAATGAAAGGAATTATGAGAAATATAGAAGACTTAGCGGTCAGAGGGAAAAAAAAGAGTTATTGGCAAAAATATTAGTTGGCAATATTATTTCTATGTCTAAGGGGTTGGGCTATACAGTTTGTGAACCTATTAAGGCAAATATTATCAATATGAAAGAAGTTAGAACCTCGCTCAAACGCACTCCCATGCTTGGGTTTCTGGGAAGTTTTTCGGTTAATTTTGAAATACCTGATTATTTTGGTCTGGGGAAGTCGGTGTCGCGGGGATTTGGGACGGTGGTGAAGGTTAAATGAAAACATTATCTTCTGACACACATAGGAAAGCTGAGCAGTTTCAGATAGGGTTGATTCGCAAGGCGACTATCTTTCGACGTTTGCAGATGGTTGTTTCGCTGAGCAAGACCACGCGTCAATTATCCTGGCAAGGAATTTGTGAGCGTTATCCTGAGGAAACGCTGGATGCTCGCATACAACGATTTGTTTCACTTTTATATAAAGATGCGTCTTTGGCTCGACGAATTAGGGATTTAGTAAAAGAAAAGGGGGGCCGGTAAGATGAAACATCCCGATATTATTGAGATCAGTCTCAAAGTTGTGAGGGTTTTTGAAAAACTTGGTATTGCCTACCATATAGGTGGCTCTTTAGCAAGTTCTGCTTTTGGTGTCGCTCGTGCGACGGTAGATGTGGACATTGTAGCTGATATTAAGCGGGAACAAATATCTCCTATTGAAGAATCCCTAAAAGAAAAGTTTTATGTAGACGCTGAAATGATCCGTGATGCAATCAAGCACCAGTCATCCTTCAACCTTATTCATCTTGAGACAATGTTCAAAGTAGATGTGTTTATTCTCAAGGACCAGCCCTTTGACAAACAGGCTTTTTTACGGCGATTTCCGAAGCCTGTTTCTGAAGATAGCCCACGACAGCTTTTCTTTGCCACACCGGAAGATATTATTATCAATAAATTGAAGTGGTATAAGATTGGAGGATGTATCTCAGACCGTCAATGGAGTGATGTGCTGGGTGTTTTGAAGGTGCAGGGGGAACAACTCAACATGGTCTATCTTAAACAATGGGCTGAAGACCTGGGCATTTCTGACTTGTTGGAAAAAGCACTTGATGAAGCAGGGCCTTTGACTTAAGCTGGGAGAAAATCGGTGTCGCGGGGATTTGGGACGGTGGTGAGGATTTTAAAATGCAGTTAGTTATCAACACTTATGGTTCTTACCTTAGAAAGAAGGAAGGCTGCTTTTTAATCAAAAATGAAGATAAAGAATTTGAAGTTTCTGCGAAGAAGGTAAACAGCATTTTGATTACAACTGGCGCATATCTCTCTACAGATGCAATCAAGTTTGCTATGGAAAATAACATCGATCTTGTATTCCTGGATGAATTTGGCAATCCTTATGGCAGAGTATGGCATTCGAAACTTGGGTCTACTACTCTTATAAGACGAAGGCAATTGGAGATTGCTGAAAAGCCCGAAGGTTTAGAATTAGCAAAGGAATGGATTATCACTAAATTTAATAATCAGATTGGTTTTTTGAAAGGGCTTGCCAATTCTCGCCCCAAAAGACAGGAGAAAATAGAAGAGTATGTCCGGAGACTCGAAGGGATAAAATCAACTCTGAACAACTTAAGGGGAACAGTTGAGGAGAAAAGAGGAAGCTTGATGGGTTTAGAAGGTGCTGGTGGTAAGATATATTTTGAATCTTTAAGCCTTATTATTCCGGAGAGATTTGAATTTGAAGGCAGGTCAAGGCAGCCAGCAAAAGATGAGTTTAATTGCCTGCTTAACTACGCCTACGGTGTGCTTTATTCTCTGGTTGAAAAAGGATGCATCTTAGCAGGATTGGATCCTTATGTCGGTTTTATACATACGGATAATTATAACAAGAAATCTCTTGTTTTTGATTTGATTGATATGTTTAGGATTTTTGCGGAACGGACAGTAGTACATTTGTTTAGCCAGAGAAAAATTAAAAAGGAATATTTTGACCCAATAAAAGGTGGTTTAACCTTGAACAAAGAAGGGAAGGCTGCCCTGATAGAAACATTAAACAATACTTTAGAGAAAACTGTGCGTTACCGTGGCAGGAATATAAAGAATAGAGATACAATTCAATTTGAATGTCATCGCATTGCCAATAGATTGATAAAGGAAGAAAAAGATGCTTCTGTGGGTAGTGTATGATATTGTAAAGAACAAAATTAGAAACAAGATTGCTAAGACTTGTAAGTGTTATGGGCTTTACAGAGTGCAAAAGAGTGTTTTCTTGGGCGACTTAAATCGCAATGAAACGGATGAATTATCCCTAAAATGTCAGGATATCATGGATGAAGATAAAGATTCAATTTATATATTCCCGATGTGTGATGAGGATTTTAAAAAGGTAAAGCTGTTAGGGCAGGCATTTGATAAAAATTTGGTATCTGATGAGATAATTGCTAAATTTTTCTGACATGTCCGCTGGCATATGAGAATGGACAAGCAAAATTTATCCATTACGCCTTCTGAAGTTATTGAGTATCTATTCTGTCCAAGATTTATCTTTTTTATGAATTGTTTATGCATTCCTCAGCATGAAGAAAAAAGATACAAGGTTCTAAAAGGAAGGGAGTTACACGAGGAAAAACAGAAGGAAAATCGTGATTATCTGCGTAAGAAAATATCGTGTGTCCAAAAAGACATCATAGTATATTTGTCATCATCTCGTTATCATCTTAGAGGAGAGATAGATGAAGTTCTATACTTTGCAGATGGTACAATGGCACCTCTGGATTATAAATTTGCTGAATATAAAGATACTATCTACCGCACACATAGAATTCAGTCAGTGCTATACGCTCTCTTGATCAAGGATAACTACCAATGTGAAGTCCGAAAAGGTTACGTTTGCTATATCCGGAGCAAATATCTCCTAAAAGAGATGAGTTTCAGTGACAAAGATTTTGAGAACGCACAGCAAATAATAAAGGATGTTTTGAACGTAATTCAGCATGGTTTTTATCCCAGTAAGGCAAAGTCTTTAGCAAGATGCGTTGATTGTTGCTACAAAAATATTTGTGTTTGATGTGGGCAACTTCGTAACTATCCGTAAATTGGAGAGATGAGTAAGGCAAAAGCATGTAAAAGGGAAGAGGATGAGTGTTTGGAGAATACAAAAACTGCATAAATTTGACGAAAACCATTTGTGCTTGAGAGAGGCAACTTACCATTTTCAGGTAACTTGTGTAGAAACTGGAGTTTGAGAGGACGATCCATTAAAACAAGGATTGAAACCCGATACGGAAAGAAGTAACAATACCTTAAATCAAAGTTTGAGAGGACGATCCATTAAAACAAGGATTGAAACGCTCCTGCATGGACATATTTCGGGGCTGGATTTAGTTTAGTTTGAGAGGACGATCCATTAAAACAAGGATTGAAACAAAGGGTAGTGCAAATTTATCTGTGTCAACAGAGCCCTGTTTGAGAGGACGATCCATTAAAACAAGGATTGAAACTCAGATGATGAGATAATAGGCATCCCTGATTGTTCTCGTTTGAGAGGACGATCCATTAAAACAAGGATTGAAACTTAACTCTCCTTGCACACCTGCTTCTTGTGGCAGGGGTTTGAGAGGACGATCCATTAAAACAAGGATTGAAACTCCCAAATTGGCCGTTGCTCCTCACTATTTAATCCCAAAAAATTTATTCCAAAAAACGATTGCTAAATAGACTTATTTCAGGTAAAATTCGATTATAGGCAATTATGAGGAAACAAAAGAGATGAGATATGAGACAGAATTTCATTTAGTTTCAGCTATATTAAAAAAGACACATACAGTCGCTGTTCTAATAGGTGGTTTTGCGGTTAATTATTATAACGTATCGCACCAAACTGCAGATATAGACTTTTTGACAACAGAGAATGATTTCAAGAAAGCATTAGTTCTGTTAGAAAAAGAAGGCTATAAAGAGGATAACAGGAGGAAGTTGTTTAGCAGGTTAAAAAGTGTAAAACACTATATTCTGGATATTGATTTCATGTTTGTTGACAAAAATACGTTAGATAAAGTTATAAAAGATGCCAAAGAGATTACTATCGCCAGCCAGAAGTTTCTTATTCCATCTCTTTTGCATCTGATAGCACTTAAGCTCCACTCAATAAAGAATAATCCTTCGCAACGTGAGCATAAGGACCTGATGGATATTATCGATTTGGTAAAGTATAACAATATAGATATCAAAAGCGAAGAATTTAAGAGTATCTCTCAGAAATACGGCACAGAAGATATCTATAATAAAATATTATTAGAGATTAAGTGATATGGAAAAGTTAAATCTCCCTGTCATAAAAGGAAATATGCCAAAGGCGAAATCTCTATCAATGGACAACTATCTTAGATTTATTTATATGAATTTGAAATATACTGTAGATATAAAAACAATTAGAAAACAAAAGAAACTTTCTGAGGTAAACGTGCCATTTGTTATAAGATGATTGGCCCAGGCGAAAAGTGTTTAAAGAGTTCAAATCCATCCCTGCCGAAATTAGGCTTGATACCACTAAGCGTAGACCAGAACAGGTGTATAAGGCTGTGCTTGAAAAATTATCTGTATGGGAATAGGCAAAGGTAGTCATCAACCAATGGCAAAATATAAAGACAAAAAATCTTCGGGATGTGCCATGTGCAAACCGTGGAAACACGGCTGGGAACCCAAACACAAGCCAAAAGGTAGAGCCAGATCGAAACAGATGATTCAGGAAATTAAATCGATTGACAGGAAATAGAAACCCTGCCAAAATTTACTGGAGCTGAATAATAACCCTGCTAAAATTGAGGCAAGGATATGTATCTAAAGAGCGAGTTAGAAGATAAATCCGAAGAAAGGGCTGCCCGGAAATATGGACCTGTTTATGAAGCGCTACAAGAAGAGGATCGCAAGCTTGCCAAAGAGATGATGACATTGGCTAAAAAAGCTCTACCGCCTGACTAATGGAGAAGAATCTTCTCCTGATATGATAAAAATTGACATAGCAAAGGAGGTAAGTTTAGGGCAGAGACAATATCCTACAAGATAAGAAAGCTGGAAAATAAAGGATGAAAGATGGCTAAGGTGCTCGTAACCGGCGGCGCGGGATTTATAGGTTCGCATTTAACTGAAAGATTAGTTGGAGAAGGTCATAATGTGACTGTAATTGACAACCTGTCGCATGGGAAACCTGAGAATATTAAATCTGTTATAAAAGAGATTAACCTTATTGATGGAGATATATTGGAGCAGAAAGTTTTAGAGAAAGCCGTTGAAGGCAAAGAGCACATCTTTCATCTGGCAGCAAACACTTCTGTCAACATCAGTCTAAAGAAGCCTTGCTGGAGCGCAATGCAGAATATAATTGCTACTGTCAAATTACTTGAAATCGCAGTGAAATATAACGTTAAAAGGGTGATTTTTTCATCAACTGCTGCTGTCTATGGATACTGCGACGACCTCCCTATAAAGGAAACTGCACTGCTAATTCCCGTTTCCCCCTATGGTCTGGAAAAAGTTACAGGGGAAAATTATATGAGGCTTTTTGCAAAACTGCATGATATTGATACAGTATCTCTAAGATACTTCAATGTATTCGGTCCACGCCAAAATGCAGATTTACCACATCCTGGAGGAGTTACTATTGTAATTGACCAGATTCGTGAGAAAGGCTCTTCCCAACTGCTTGGGGATGGAAAGCAAACCAGAGATATGATCTATGTAGCAAATGTTGTAAATGCAAATCTTCTCGCAATGGAGAAAGATTCTAAGTTTGAAGGAGCCGCTTATAATATCTCAACTGGAAAGTCAGTGGTAATCTCCGATATGCATGATAAAATTTCTGAACTGATGAATGTTAAGTCAACCCGTGAATGTTTGCCGCTGCCTGAAGGCAACATAATCCATTCTCTCGGCGACAATTCACTGGCAAAGCGTAAATTGGGTTTTGAAATAGAAATTGACATGGAGGAAGGTCTTAAGAGAACAGTTGAATGGTGCAAGAGAAATGCTTAGTGAACGGTACGCAAATATAGCAAGTAATTTCAGGAAACTTTTCCCTGAAGCGGAATATTTCTCCATCTATCGCGCTCCGGGTCGGGTTAATCTAATTGGCGAACATACTGACTATAACGGTCTGCCGGTTTTGCCAATGGCAATACGCCAGGGTATAACTATATGCATTTCCCCGCGCGATGATAACAAAGTAGTTATAAAAAATACTGACCCATCGTTTGAAGATATAGAGTTTGAAATAGATTTCCAAATACCACCTTATCCAAAAGGAAACTGGGGAAACTATTGTAAAGCCGCTTTCCAAACACTTCAGGATTATCTACCCCAGAAGAAAGAGAAAAAGCTGTTATGCGGTATGAATGCCCTCATTGACGGCAATATACCCGCAGGTTCGGGACTAAGTTCATCATCTGCACTGGTAGTAGCAACTGCGGTTGTTATTAATGATTTCAATAAGCTCAATATTGATAAGTTATTTTTAGCCGAGCTGTTAGCTGTGGGTGAGAGATACGTCGGGGCAGAAGGCGGCGGGATGGACCAGGCCACCTCTCTCTCGGGAAAAAGCGGGATGGTTTTGAAAATTGACTTCTTCCCTCTAAGAATAGAATATATACCATTTCCTGAGAATTACGTGATAGTTGTATGTAATTCATTAGTGGAGGCAAAAAAATCTGCCAGCGCAAGTTTGGCTTACAACCAGAGGGTTGTTGAATGTCGTCTCGGAGCAGCTATGATAAGAAAATTCATTGAAGATAAATATAAGACGAGATGTGACATTGACCTGTTAGGAGACTTAAAAAAATCAAGGTTTTCATATCTGCTAAAGAATATTGACAACACGCTTGATAGGATATTTCCAAAGAATGATTTTACATTAACAGAATTATCTCTTTTCCTGAAAATGGATGAGGAGGCTATCCGTGAACGATATTTTAAGCTTAAGAGCGGTTCACATTTTGAGCCGCCGTCATCTGGTTTGAAGATAAAAAGCCGCCTCCGCCATGTCTTTACTGAGGCTGAGAGAGTAGAAAGAAGTAAAGAATGTATAGAAAATCAAAAGATGGACGAATTCGGCCAGCTGATGTATCAATCCCACAAAAGTTGTGCTGAAGATTATGAGGTCAGCTGCCCCGAACTGGACCGATTAGTAGAGATTGCCGGAGGAAATGGTGCTATTGGCTCGCGTTTAACCGGCGCTGGATTTGGTGGATGCACCGTGAACATGGTTCACAGACAGAAAGTTGACAAGTTCAAAAAAGGCATGATTCATGGATACTACAAAAATTATTTCAAAAAAGAACAAAGTTTTTCTGATTACATCTTTGTCTGTCAACCCTCTAACGGCGCCCAAAAAGTGATGTAGGAAAGGAACTTTAAATGTCAACCATATCTATAATTGGGGCAGGGCAGGTAGGTGCAACGCTTGCATTTCTAACTCTTGAGAGAAAACTCGGAAATGTCATCCTCATTGACTATGTAGAGGGGCTGGCGAAAGGTAAAGCTCTTGATATAATGCAGGCTGGAGCCCTCGCCGGGTTTGAGAAGAACAGCATAGTCGGAACTGATGATTACTCAGAGATAAAAAATAGCAAGATTGTAGTTATAACAGCAGGGCTCCCGCGAAAACCAGGCATGTCGCGTCTTGACCTTCTCAAGAAGAACTCCGAAATTGTGAGTTCAGTTGTGAAAGAAATTGCAACCTATGCGCCTGAATCTATCATCCTCGTCGTAACAAATCCGCTTGATGTTATGACATACCTTGCATATAAAAAAAGTAATTTTAAGCCAAACTGTGTGCTCGGACAGGCAGGAGTTCTTGATACTGCAAGACTAAAATATTTTATAGCTCAGGAATGTAAAGTCCCACCTCAAGAAATCTCAACAATTATTCTCGGTGGGCATGGCAACTCAATGGTTCCAATAATCTCCAAAACCACTGTTTCTGGAAAACCCCTTGTTGAGGTGTTATCAAGGGAGACAATTGAGAGGGTAATAGAGAAAACCCGTTCCGGTGGAGCAGAAATCGTCTCTCTTCTCAAAACAGGCAGTGCATATTATGCTCCTGCAGGAGCTACACTTATGATGCTGGATGCAATGGTGAAAGATACCAATTCGCTTTTACCTGCCTCAGCTTATCTTAACGGAGAGTATGGACTGAAAGATATCTATGTTGGGGTACCTGTCAGGCTAGGAAAAAAAGGGGTTAGGGAAGTAGTTGAAATAAGTTTGACGGATAAAGAAAAAGAGGCGCTCCATAAATCAGCAGCAATTTACAGACAATCTATAAAAGAAATTTTGTGAGATGAGAGTAATACAAACCAGTCAGATAAAAGAGGAAGTAAAAAGGCTCTGGATGGAAGCAAATTTTGAACTTCCAGAAGACGTAATAGGCGCTCTAAAGGATTCACTGGAAAAAGAGGATTCACAATCGGGAAGGGAAGTTATTGAAAAAATACTTGAGAATGCAGAAATTGCCTCAAAAAAGAAAATCCCGATCTGCCAGGATACAGGTTTTCCTGTTATATTCATCTCCATAGGACAGGGAGTAAAAATTGAGGGGCCAATCTACAAAGCAATTGAAGAAGGGATAAGAGAGGGAACAAAGGAAGGGTATCTGCGCGCTTCAATTGTCAATGACCCCATAAAACGCATAAATACAGGCGATAATACGCCGCCAGTAATTCATATGGAAATTGTCCCAGGGGAAAGCGTAAAAATAGTTGTTATGGCGAAAGGAGCTGGCAGTGAGAATATGAGTGGTGTAAAAATGCTCAAGCCGGGAGATGCCGAAAATGGTATCAAGGAATTTGTCCTTGAACAGGTGAAAAATGCCGGCGCAAACGCCTGCCCTCCGATGGTCATAGGAGTTGGAATCGGAGGGACAGTAGAAAAAGCAATGTTGCTCGCAAAGAAAGCTTGTGCAAGGTCTCTTAAGAAATCATCTTCATTCATGGCAGAGCTGGAAAAGGAACTTCTTGAGGAGATAAATTCTCTGGGTATTGGACCTGCCGGTTTTGGCGGCAGGACAACAGCTCTCGCGGTAAATGTGGAAAGTTTCCCCTGCCATATAGCAACTCTCCCCGTAGCTGTAAACATAAACTGCCATGCCTGCAGACGTAAGGAAGTGATATTATAAAAGTTCAGACCATGATTAAGATCAATACTCCAATTGATGAGAAAATCATATCGCAGCTTCACGCCGGCGATAGGGTCCTCATTAATGGTATCCTTTTTGGCGCGAGGGACGCTGCCCACAAAAAACTTACTAAATTAATCCAAAGAGGCGAGAAGCTGCCTTTTGATATTAATGGTCAAATAATCTATTACGTAGGTCCCACTCCTCCACGTCCTGGTGAAGTTATTGGTTCAGCAGGCCCGACAACGAGTTATCGTATGGACCCCTATACGCCAGCACTCCTTTCTGCAGGGTTGAAAGGCATGCTGGGCAAAGGAGCCCGCTCAGAAGAAGTGGTAGAAGCAATTGCGAAGTATAAGGCTGTATATTTTGGAGCAATTGGCGGGATAGGAGCTCTACTCAGTCAGAAAATTATCAAGGCGGAAGTAATTGCGTATAAAGAATTAGGACCCGAAGCACTCTGGAAATTTGAGGTGAAGGATTTTCCTGCAATCGTCATAAATGACATATATGGTCGTGACTGGTATAAGGAAAAGCTAAGGTTGATAATGGTAAAATCCCGCATACATGAAAATTCTTTAACGGAGGAGGAAAATGACTAAGGAATTGTTGATACCGTTGGGAGGAAGTATTGCTGCGCTTCTCTATGTTTGCTACCTTATATACTGTGTTCTCAGGAAAAACCCAGGAAATAAACTAATGCAGGATATCTCAAAATCAGTGCAGGACGGAGCAAAAGCTTTCCTGAAACGGGAATACACATATGTTTCAATGTTGGTAATTATTGTTGCAATCTTGATTTCCATTGCGCCATACCTGAAACCGGGAGTTGGACTGGGCTGGGCTACATCAGTAGCCTTCATCGCAGGAGCATTCACATCAGCTCTTGCAGGCTATATAGGGATGAGTATTGCAACCCGCGCTAACAGCCGCACTGCCCAGGCGGCTTCAGACTCCGGGTTAAAAGGAGCTCTAACAGTGGCAATCTCAAGTGGCGGAGTTATGGGAATGAGTGTTGTCGGGCTTGCGCTTCTTGGTCTGTGCCTCGTTTACATCTTCTTCAAGGGTGAGCCAAGCATCATTAATGGCTATGCAATGGGAGCAAGTTTCGTAGCCCTTTTTGCACGCAGCGGCGGCGGAATATTTACAAAAGGCGCTGATATGGGGGCTGACCTTGTTGGAAAAGTTGAGGCAGGAATTCCCGAAGATGACCCGAGAAACCCGGCAGTGATTGCAGATAACGTAGGGGACAATGTAGGAGATGTTGCAGGACTTGGGACAGATTTGCTTGAATCCTATGTTGAATCAATAATTGCAAGCATTGCAATTGCAGGGGGACTTGGACTTGTAGCGCCTCAACTTAAACTTATGCCGCTTTACATAGCAACTGCGGGTATCATTTCATCAATAATAGGGATAAGTTATGTGAAATTGTTTGGAAGGAAAAATGCGCAGAAATCTCTTATGGGCGGGACATATCTCTCGGCTGTCTTGACCATTTCAGCTACATATTTTATCGTCAGAAATTTTGGCGCAAGCTATGGTGAATACCCACTCCTTGGACCATTTTACGCAGCTGTCGCCGGTGTAATATCAGGGATTATCATTGGATTGACGAGTGAGTTTTTCACTTCCTCAAATTTCTTTCCTGTCAGGAGACTCGCTGAGAAATCGCAGACAGGACCTGCAATTACCGTGACTGAAGGGCTGGCAGTAGGCATGCAAAGCACTGCTGTTCCTGTAATTGTCCTTGCGGTTGCAGTTGTTGTTTCTCACTATTTTGCAGGGCCATATGGAGTGGCAATGGCGGCTCTGGGAATGCTTGCCACAACAGGAATGGTGGTAGCAGTTGATAGTTATGGTCCTGTTGCGGATAATGCCGGTGGTATAGCAGAAATGGCAAGGCTTGACCCATCCGTCAGGAAAATAACTGATAAACTTGATGCTGTTGGCAACACAACTGCGGCTATTGGAAAAGGGTTTGCCATAGGTTCAGCGGCTTTTGCTTCACTGGGACTTCTGGCTGCTTTCATGAGTGCTGCCAGAATAGATATTATCAGTATGAAAGACCCATATGTGATAGCGGGCTTGCTTCTCGGAGGCATGCTTCCTTTCCTGTTCTCGTCAATGCTTTTTAGAGCAGTAGGTAATTGCGCTTTTCAGATGATAAGGGAAGTGAGGAGACAGTTTAAAGAAATTCCGGGGTTGATGGAAGGAAAGGTGATGCCTGATTCAGCAAAATGTGTTGATATAAGCACAAAAACAGCTATTAACGGGATGATGGTTCCGGGCGCAATTGTAATAGCTGTCCCGGTTATTATAGGATTCACCCTTGGAGCAGAAGGACTTGCAGGTGTTCTCATCGGAGCATTGATTACAGGAGTTATGCTCGGTATTCAGAGCGCCAATTCAGGCGGCGCTCTTGACAATGCCAAGAAGTATATTGAAGAGGGTAATTATGGAGGGAAGGGAACTCCAACCCATGCGGCGGCAGTTGTAGGGGATACAGTTGGAGACCCCTTGAAAGATACAGTTGGTCCATCCATAAACATTCTGATAAAACTCATGGCTGTAATCTCGCTTGTTTTAGCACCATTATTTCTTTAGCAGAGAAACTCACAAAAGAAGGGGGTAAGACATGGCAAAGATTGAAAGGGTTTTGATAAGCGTCTCCGATAAGGAGGGAATTGTTGATTTTGCAAAGGGGCTTGTGAAATTCGGAATTGAGATACTTTCAACCGGGGGGACAGCAAAACTCCTCAAAGAGAACGGTATTGATATCAAACTGGTAAGTGATTACACAGGATTCCCGGAAATGCTTGATGGGAGAGTTAAGACACTCCATCCCAAAATTCACGGAGGACTCTTAGCGCGCAGGGACAATAAAAAACACATGGAAGAATTACAAAAACATAATATATTGCCAATTGATATGGTTGTTGTGAATCTCTATCCTTTTGAGGAGACAATTTCAAAACCGGATGTAACGCTTGAGACTGCAATAGAAAATATAGATATCGGCGGACCTACAATGCTCAGGTCAGCGGCAAAAAACTATGAATCTGTCACTGTTATTGTAAATCCGACGCGCTACCCTGAAATACTGAAAGAACTTGAGGAAAAGAGCGGGGAATTGTCTCTTGAAACAAAAGAGAATTTGAGAACAGAAGTTTTCTCACATACAGCGAGATATGATAGTGCTATTTGCAATTACCTTACCGGCACCAAAGAATTCAAATTTGCCGACACTTTCACTCTCGGATTTACAAAGACACAGGAACTGCGTTATGGAGAAAATCCCCATCAGAAAGCTTGTTTCTATAAAGACACCATCAGCAAAGGTTCCCTCAAACAATTACACGGAAAAGAACTCTCATTCAATAATATTCTCGATCTGGACTCTGCTTTTTCTATTAGCGCTGAATTTGAAAAGCCGGCCGCAGTGGTAATAAAGCACACAAATCCATGCGGAACTGCATGCGGGAAAACTCTTTCAGAAGCTTATTCACAGGCACTCGCATGTGACCCCGTATCTGCCTTTGGAAGTATTGTCGGGCTGAATATGCAGGTTGATGAAGAAACAGCTAAGGCAATTGTTTCCTCTCCTTTCGTAGAAGCAGTAATAGCACCGGAATTTAGCGAAGGCGCTCTTAGAATTCTGAAGGGCAAAAAGAATATGAGGTTGATTATTGCTGATTCACCTGAACGCGGCAAACTGGACATTAAGAAAGTGGAGTGGGGGATGTTACTCCAGGAAAAAGACCTTCGTCAGGTGAAAACTGAAAAATGTCAGATAGTAAGCGACAGAAAACCTGACGACAATGAATTTAGTTCTCTTCTCTTCGCATGGAAGATAAGCAAGCATGTCAAATCCAATGCAATTGTTCTTGCACAGGGGACAAGGACAGTTGGGATAGGAGCAGGGCAGATGAGCAGAGTAGACTCGGTAAAAATAGCCTGCAGGAAAGCAGGAGAATTAGCTAAAGGCTCGGTAATGGCATCCGACGCTTTCTTCCCTTTCCCCGATGCAGTTGAGGAAGCAGCAAAAGCAGGAGTGAAAGCAATAATCCAGCCCGGAGGCTCACTCAGAGATAAGGAAGTTATTGAAGCTGTCAATAAGCACAAGATGGCAATGGTCTTCACAGGGATGAGACACTTCAAACACTGAACATTTAATGAAAAAATATCTTGTATACTTAGCTGATATACACGGGAAAGACATAAAGATTGAAAAGAAGCTTCTCAGGGATATTGCCGCAGTTAAGAAGGATGAGAGAACATCAAGAACAAGTGATACGCAGAGAATTATCAGGAACGGCAGGAATGCTGATGGAATTGGCGTGCGGCATACAAGAATCACGCGGGATATCATTGATAAATTAGAAAGATGCAGGATAATTACGCGGTTTGGCGGAGGATACGATAATATAGATATAAAAGCAGCTACCCGTAAAGGGATTATCGTTACGTTTGTCCCTGATTACTGTACTGACGCTGTCTCCGAACATGCGCTAACCCTTGCTCTTATGAAAATAAGGGCTATAAAGGAATTTGAAGAGAGAGTCAGAAAAAGGTATTGGAGCGCACAGGGTATAAAAGCAGATATGGCAAAAGATGTAACTCTGGGTATTATTGGACTTGGAAGAATTGGCGGTGCATTGAGCAGAAAAGCAAGCGGGGTTGGGTTTAATGTAATTTCCTACGACCCATTCATAACCACTGCTGATTTTGAACGTAAGAAAACAAAAAGGATGAGAAGACTCTCTGACTTACTGAGAAATGCGGATATAATTTCGCTCAATGTTCCTCTGACGAGGGAGGGGAAACACCCAACATTCAGGATGCTTGGCAGGAAAGAATTCAGGTTAATGAAAAAAGGCGCATATATTATCAACGTTTGTCGTGGCGAGGTTATGGACACCGCTGTCTTAATCTCAGCGATAAGAACTCACAAGATAAGCGGCATCGCAATTGACGTTATTGAGGGAGAGCCAAGACAAAATTCATATTTGAGAAGCGGGAACAATCCCACCTTTGATACTTTGAGGAGAATGCCGAATGTTTTAATAACACCGCATTGCGCATTCACCTCCACAAGGTCTGTAAGGGATGTTAAGCGAAAAGGGGCAATGGAAATAAGGAGTGCTCTTGAGGGAAGATTCCCAAGAGAAATTGCATGGATTAATCCCGAAGTTAAAAAAAACTACCTTAAGAGATTCCCCATTTGACCTATCTTTTTCCATTTTCGGCATAAGTCCAAGAAAACTTGCCGCTTCACTCTTCTTGTTCAATTCCTGAACTTAGGGAAAAAGTGGAAAAAGTGCTTGACAGGATTAGTTGGATATTGTAAAATCTCGGCCACGGGTTGAATTCATGAAAAGAGGCACAAGAAAACTTCAAATTCTGAATATCATTCGCCGTTCAGGTGCAGTTTCCAGGCATGACATTGCTAAGGTAACACACCTCAGTAAAGGCACCGTAGGGGAGGCAGTGGATGACCTGCTTCACAGAGGGTTCATAAGAGAGATAGGGCTGGGTGAATCCAGCGGAGGGAGAAAACCCGTTCTCCTGGAATTGAAGCCCGAGGCGGCGTATGCGATTGGGGTAGATTTTGAAGCCACAAGCATTATGGCTGTTGTGGTAGATTTCACTGGGAATCTAATTGCATCAGTAAAAGGAAAGATAGAAACCGAAGACGATAAACTGACAATCGTCAGGAAAATAATAGAAAGCATACATCAAGTCATAGATAAATCTGGTATCTCCACCGAGAAAATGCTCGGCATCGGGTTGGGAGTCCCGGGTCTCATTGACAGCAGAAAAGGTATTTCTATTTCCTACTATAGCCTTCCTGGCTGGCGGGATGTCCATATCGGCGACCTTGTGCGTCTTGAGTTTGAACTGCCGACCTACATTGAGAAAAATATGCGCACAATGGCACTTGCTGAGAAATGGTTTGGACAGGCACGCAATGTTGATAATATGATTTGTCTCGGAGTGCGCTCCGGGATAGGGCTCGGCGTTGTCGTTGATGGGAAGTTATTCAGAGGAGTCAGTGAAAGCGCCGGGGAAATCGGACATATGACTGTGGATAGAACCGGGCCAAAATGTATGTGCGGCAACAGGGGATGTCTGCAGGAATTGGCTTCCGGGCGAGCTATTGTGGCAAGAATCAAGAAGCGTATGAAGAACGGTGAGAGTTCAAAGATTGATAAGTTAGTGAAAGGAAATTGGAAAAAAATCACCCCTGAAATAGTAATACAAGCGGCTAAATCAGGAGACGGCATTGCTCTTGAAATTGCAAAAGAGACAGGGGAGTATCTGGGACTGGCGATAGCCAACATAATCAATCTCTTTAACCCGGAACTTATTATTCTTGCAGGGAATCTTGTTAGTGCAGGGGAATTAATCCTCAGTCGGATTAGAGAAACCGTTGAGGAAAGGGCACTTGAAGTTCCGCGGAAAGTTGTGAGAATTACGCTTTCTGAATTGGGAGATAATATCGGCGCTCTCGGAGCAGCCGCACTGATTATGTGCGAGAGCGAAGAGGTGTGGGAGCTGACACATGTTTAAGAAAGCAATTAAGATACTTAATCTAAAGATTGGGCTCCTGTCCAACAGAAAAGAACTTTTGCCCGAATTGCCTCTTAAGGCAGAATATGAGTCTCTCCTTACAGATTTCCATAAAGTTACCGAGACAGAATTTTCCGGAGGGCTTGACAGTTACCTTATAATTGTTGATGAGGAAACTATGATACCAGTAATCAACATTTTCTATGATGAAATTCTCGCCAGTGGTTCTTTCCTTAAACTGACTTCGGAAACTGATGATTTAAGGTTCAGCTTCTTTGGCAATGAGGGACTAATCTTTCGCTATGCGCTGATGCTGCTTGAAGAGAAATATAGCATCTATAGTTTCCACGCCTGCAGCATGTATGATGAAAAGACCGGGCGCCTTTTCATTGCCTGCGGTTCGGCTGGGAGCGGGAAGACATGCCTCATCTTGAGGGGATTGGAACTCGGGCTCAAACTGTTCTCCACTGAAATGACCCATTTTGAAATTAAAGGCGGGAAGCTTCATCTCTATAAAGGTTCTCTGGTAGATAATATACGTATTGGCAATCTGAAATACAGTTATCCTGATATTCTTAAGCAACTTGATATTGAACTGCCGCAGACTCCTGATGAATGGGGCAAGAAAATAGCGGTTGACCTCGGGAAGTTTGAGACTCCATTTGATGAAGTAACCGACCCTGAAATAGTTGTCCTCTTCCCCCATGTTGAGGAAAAGAGAGACAAAGTGCATCTGTCAGATATGAGGGATAAGGAAAGAGTAGTTTTTAGATTGCTTTTCAATAATGCTACTGAGAAAATAGGGGAGGAAGTTTTGCTTTATGAGTCAATTCCTGTATCAGGGCTCGATAGTCCAGTTGGAAGAGACAGGCGGCTTGATGCAATAAGAAATTTCATGGACAAGAGGCAGTTAGTGAAGATTCTCAAACTCGTTGCAGGTTCACAGAATTGCTGGGAAGGAATTATATAGAGGAGATAAAGGATGAAAGCATGGGAAAATGTATTGTCAATGCCCGTTGAAGGGAGAAGCAAAAAACCAAGGCAAACTGGATATACAATGCTTCTTGATAAAGGATTGGGTGTAGAAGCAACTAAAGATTTAATTAAAATCGCCGCAGACTACATTGACGATATAAAATTGACATTCGGGACATCTGCCTTTTACGACGAAGAAGTTTTGAAGGAAAAGAACAAGATTATTGCTGATGCGGGGATTGATATCATGCCAGGAGGAACTTTCCTTGAAGTAGCAGTCTGGCAGAATGTTTATGAGAAGTATCTAAAAAGAGCTAAAGAGTTGGGGTTCACAATGATAGAGGTTTCCGACGGAACTATAGAAATAGGCAGGGAGCAGAGAAAGGAAATAATCAGGAAGGCAATTGATGCAGGGTTCAAAGTTATTTCTGAAGTTGGGAAGAAAGACCCTGATGAGAAAATAGCTTTGTCTTTGATGCACGAGGAAATTAAAGATGACCTTGAGCAGGGAGCTCTCAAGGTTATTGTGGAATCAAGAGAGGCCGGTAAAGGAGTAGGTATATACGATAAGGAAGGAAAGGTCAAGGGAGATGAAGTAGATAGCATCATCTCAGGAATTGAAGACGTCGATTGTCTCATATGGGAAGCTCCAATTAAGAACCAGCAGCAATACCTCATAATGAGATTTGGAACAAATGTCAATTTAGGTAACGTGCCGCCGGAGGAAATTTTAGCTCTGGAAGCTTTGAGGCAGGGACTAAGGGGTGATACCCTGAAAAAAGCATATCTGGACAGCAGGTGAAGAAATGGGAAGGGATGTTATGAATATCGGACAGGAAGGGAAAGAGGCTTATCTAAGCGGATTCTCCTGCGGGGAGGCTGTGGTTAAAGCTATTAAGGACAGTGGAATAGCAAATATCCCATCTGAGGCAATCAAAGCATGCTCAGCATTTAAGACAGGTATTGGCGGAGTTAAAGGTGACTTATGTGGTTGTCTATTAGCCGGTCTTGTAGCTGTTGGAATTATATATGGCCGCGACAATAATACGGATGACATCACTACCGTTAACCAGAAATCTGCTCAGCTTTATGATAGATTTAAGGAAAAGTATGGAACCCTGCGTTGTGATGAATTAACTAAAGAATTTCACACTGATGACCCTGATGTTTTCGCTTCTAAAGATAGAAAAGAACTCTGCTCAGAAATAGTTAGATTTACAGTAGAAGAATTAACGAAGGACATTATCTAAGTGCTAAAAATTGACACAAGGCTAACTGAGTATCTACTGAAATTTGTACCCTTCGGCATTCTATTGTTTACTCTTTCCTTAGCTAACGTAGGTTTTGCCGAAGTCTCAGCCTCTCTGTCAACCAGCAGAGTAGAAGCCGGTGAGCCAATTACAATAAACGGGGTTATCACGCCAGGGGAAGAGATTAATATTGCAATTTCGTCTCAAACTACATTCTCTCCTGAGAAAGCTGCTGGTCCCAAAGAAAAACTTCATTTAACAAATGTAGCAAAAAGTTGGGAATTTGAGAGGGATACTACAATACCTTACTTGTATTACATAGTTACCTCTAACCCAGAATCCTACGGATACATAATAGATAAAGCCTTCGGGGGAGCATTTTTCTTTAGTGGACTCTATAAAACAGAGATGCTTAAACTCAAAAGGTGGGAAGAAATCCCTGATTCAGCAAAATCAGCTTTAGCCCCGATTAAAACTGAGAGCCAGTGGAATTTCCTGCGTTATGCGCATGAGGTCCCATTCGGAATTAACACAATTGGCAAGGAAAGAACCTGCAGGGGCAAAGTAATCATATTTTCTCGATGTGTAGTTACTGACTATCAAAATGAGTCGGAATATTGGAATAAAGGGACTGAAATATACCTTGATAAAAAGACGGGCAGGTTCAGCGCCACATTTACAACTTTCCGCCACACTTCGCCAAATACCAAGTTTGACGTCTATGTAAACGGCAAAAACATAGGTTCTTACATTCTTAAGCCGAAAGGATTCTGGCTTTCACGCGGCTGGCGTTATATAAATCCAGCAGTGATTACATTAGGCGCTATTGTCGCAGGAACAATTTATTCCATGGTGGGCGCATCAGGCGGTTTGCTAATGGCGGCTTTCCAGGTTATGTTCATAGGAACTGCCGGTCCTCTGGGTGTAAACGGAGCTAATGTCCTTAAGCCGTCTAACCTTCCACTCGTCTTCTTTGCCCCCCTGTCCGGTTTATACCGATACTGGTTCAAAGAGCGTCGTTTGGCTTTACCCGTGGCTTTAGCCTTTGGAATTGGACTCTTCATTGGCTCCTTCTGGATAGGGCCTCCACTATCTGCAAAACATCTTAACTTAACCGTATATAAACCGTGGTTAGGCATAATAGTTTTAATAATGGCTTTACGAACATTATACGAGCTGAGCCCCAGAGCAATGAAGAAAAGGAAATCCGTTAAAGAGATAACAGAAAAGTTTTCTCAGGAGTCAAAAAAAGCTAAAGAAGAAGGAAGAAAAATAAAACTCGGACGTGCTAAAACCATTAAATTCAGCTTATTTGATTACCGGTTTAGTTTCTGGGGAGAAGAATTCAGGATAAATATTGCGCTGTTTTTGTTTCTTGGAATATTTATTGGAATTGTCAATGCTTCATTTGGAATTGGAGGAGGATTCCTGATGGTTCCTGTTATGACTATGCTCGGCGGACTTCCAATGTATGTTGCTGTTCCTATTTCTTTATTCGCCTCTACATTTGGGTGCGTAGCCGGGGTCGCTGGTTACATGCGAATGGGTTACTACCCTGATTTGTGGATTGTGCTCGCAATTGTTGCCGGAGGTTTGATAGGAGGCTTATTAGGCAGCCGATTCCAGCACTATTTTTCTGAAAAGCAGCTAAAAACTGCATTAGCAATTATTCTGCTTTTCCTTGTTTTTAGATTTCTCGGGATTGAAATCTGGGTGTAAATCCTCCTACCCCCTTTATTAAAGGGGGATTTAGCCGGGGAAGGAGATAGGTTGGGGTATGCCTTAAGCAGGATAACAATAACGTCAAAACAATAGAGGAGGGAGAGAATTATGGAATTTTTTATTGACACGGCAAACATGGATGAAATAAAGGAGGCAAAAAGCTGGGGGATACTTGATGGAGTAACAACCAATCCAACTCATGTCTCCAAGGAAAGTATGCCTTTTAAGGAGTTGGTCAAAGAAATATGCAAGATTGTGGATGGGCCCGTGAGCGCTGAAGTTGTCAGCCTCAAGGCTGAAGAGATGCTTGAAGAAGCCAGGGAGCTTGTCAAAATTGCTGATAATGTAGTGATCAAAGTCCCGTCAATTCCCGAAGGGGTCAAGGCAACGAAAATGATGAGTGGGGAAGGCATAAAGGTTAATTTCACGCTTGTCTTCTCGCCAATGCAGGCGTTATTAGCCGCCAAGGTGGGGGCTGCCTATGTAAGCCCATTCGTGGGTCGTCTTGACAATGTGAGCCACCATGGAATGGACCTTGTAGAGCAGATTCGGACAATCTATGACAACTATGGTTTTGAGACAAAGATTATTGTCGCTGCCGCACGGCATCCGATACATGTCCTGGACTCCGCACTGATGGGAGCAGATATAACTACAATGCGGTTTGAGATTATGAAAATGCTTTTTGAGCATCCTCTGACAGATATCGGGTTGGAGAAATTCTTGCAGGACTGGAAAAAAGCTCCACAGAAGGGGGGAGTGAAATGAGCAGGAATGAAGAGGCAAGGAAACTCTTAGGTATGTCTGTTGACGAGTTGAAGCAGAAAGCAGGAGCAAGGTTGATGATACTTGAAAACCTTGATAAACTGCACGAACATTTTGCCAGGGCGATTGCTGATGAGATAAAGGCCAACAATGAATCAGGCAAGCAAACCAAACTGATACTCCCGGTTGGCCCTACAGGTCAGTACCCAATATTGAAGGAGATAATAAATAAGGAAAGAATCAGTTTGAAGAATTGTTGCTTCTTCTATATGGATGAGAACTGTGATGATTCGGGGAAAGCTGTTTCACCTGACTATCCACTTAGCTTCAGGGGTGAGATGGACCATATGTTCTTCAGCCATATAGACAAGGAACTTATGATTCCCGAAGAGCAGTTAATTTTCCCGAGTGAAAAGAATGTCCACACGCTTAAGGACAGGATTGGAAAGGCAGGTGGTATAGATACCTGCTACGGCGGCATAGGAATCCATGGTCATGTAGCTTTCAACGAACCTGAACCAAATATAAAATATTCTGACCCGCGCCTCGTATATTTGAACCAGTATACGATAACCATAAATGCTATCCGCTCCGAAATAGGCGGGGACCTGATAAACTTCCCGCGTAAGGCCGTAACATTGGGAATGAACCAGATAAGAGGTGCGAAGAGAGTAAGACTGTACTGCCGCAATGACATCCCAGGAATAGACTGGGCAAATCTGGTTCTGAGACTGGCTGTTCTCGGCGAACCTGGTGATGATTATCCTGTAACCTATCTGACTGAACATCCGGATTATGTTGTGGTTACCACTGCGGAAACAGCCGTCAGTCCAAAATATGTTTTGCCATTACCATATGAAACCGCGTGATTCAAGTGGAGGTGAAAGATGAATATATGTATTTTTGAAGACGGAGGGTGGAAAAATCTTTATCCGCTCACCCTTTTTCGTCCTGCTTTTGAGTTAAGATGCGGGTTCAACCTTCTCCGGGAAAAGATTGTGAGGAAGTTCCCGGAGAATAAGATTTTGTTCCTGATGAGGGATCACCTGGTCCCAACTTTTGAAAAGAGAGTGCCTGACTCTCCGGTCAACAATCTGGATTCACTTAAACAGGAAGATTTGCTAATGATAAATGGCCGTCTCCTTATGGATGAGAAGACCAGTATTCCATTAGAAGGAGATGAGGAAGTCGGAATTTCCGGAGAGACTATTGTCTATGCGCGACTCAAGAAAACATCGCTTGAGAAATGCGCTTCCCTGAATGTTACTGATTTTCTTGGAAAGGTGAAGGGAGCGGCGCCGACAAAACAGCTTGAAAAAGTTTTCCTGATTACCAATTTATGGGATCTCATCAACAAGAATGGGGAGCAAATAGTTGAGGATTTCAATGTGCTGGGCGCCAGAATAGAAGGTGAACTGTCTCCTCAAGCCGCCGTAGTTGGAGAAAAATCTCAACTTTTTATTGGTAAGTCTGCGCAGATTCACCCATTTGTCGTCCTTGACACAACAGGCGGACCTGTGATTATTGATGAGGATGCAATTGTCTATCCGCATTCCCGCATTGAAGGTCCATCCTGTGTGGGAAAGAAATCAAAGATAGTTGGCGGGAAAGTTAGAGAGTGCTCCTCTATTGGTCCTGTAACAATGGTTGGAGGCGAGGTAGAAGAGATAATTTTCCAGGGGTATGCCAACAAGTTCCATGACGGGTTCTTTGGACACTCCTACATCTGCGAATGGGTAAACCTGGGAGCTCTCGCCACAAATAGCGACATCAAGAATAATTACGGTCCCGTGAAGCTATATGTCAATGGAGAACTGACAAACTCAGGAGAACTCAAAGTTGGCTCGTTCATCGGGGACCACTCCAAACTTGGTATCGGGACTCTTCTTAATACCGGGACTGTTGTTGGAGCCTGTAGTAACATTTTCAGCGGTGGTATGCCTCCTAAGTTTGTTCCTTCCTTTAGCTGGGGTTCCGGGAATAAACTTGAGGAGTTCAAACTTGAGAAAGCAATTGAAACAGCAGAAAAAGTCCTCGGGCGGCGGAAAGTCAAACAGACTGATGAAGATGTGGAATTGATTAAAAAAGTTTATGAGATAACTGCTGATGAAAGGAAGAAATGGGGAGTTACAGGAGGATAGTGGAATGCTCAGGTATGGAGTCATTGGATGCGGGCCTGTATTCGAAGTATTTCAGGTAAAAGCCTTGCTGAAAGCGCGAGGCTTGAAACTATCTGCAGTTTGCGACCTGGATGTGGAAAGAGTTAAGAAAACGGCAGAGAATTATGGCATTGAGAAAGCATATGCCGATTACAACAACCTTCTAAGAGACAAGAGCATAGATGCAGTGGTTGTCAACCTTCCACAACACCTTCATGTTAGGGTCTGTGTTGATTCAGCTCAAGCAGGTAAACATGTATACGTGGAGAAACCAATTGCCACAACTCTGAAAGATGCCCGGCGGATTATAGATGTCTGTGAAGCAGAAAGGGTCAAACTCTGCGTGGGACACCAGCGAAGGTTCATTAACATTGAGATGAAAGCAAGAAACCTGATACGCCGGGGGTATCTCGGAAAGGTCTTCAAGATAAGGGTGATTGCCTGCTGGTATGAACCTATTGAGAATCTTCTTCAGAAGGAATGGTGGTATAGAAAAGAATGCGGCGGCGGACCGCTCATGCGCTGGGGAGTTCACAAGACCGATACACTGCGCTTTCTGCTCGGGCAGGAAGCTGTGCGAGTATTTGCGGAAATGGATACATTTGTCCACCACAACAGGAAAGTAACAGTTGAAGATAATCTCGTTGCTCTTTACCGGTTCAACAAAGGCGCAATAGCTGAACTTGAAGTGAGCAACAGTCAACATGAAGGAGTAACAAGTAGAGGAGAAACGATAGAAATCTGGGGCGATAAAGGAACCCTCTGGTATCGCCCATCTATGGGTGAAATGTCTCTTCTTTCTCTAAAAAAAACCAATCCTGTGAACAGAAATAGTTTTGTAACGATGAAGTTGGAGCCAGACGGACAGGAAATGGTAAAAATCCATGAGAAATTCGCAGAAAGTATTAAGAAGAACAAGAAACCTCCTGTGACAGGAGAAGATGGCTATAAGGCTCTTGAAATGGTGCTTGCTTCCTATAAATCAGCCATAGAGCATAAACCTATAACCCTACCCCTATGAGAGGGCAGGAAAAAGGTTGGCAAGCCAAACCCTGCACGTAGAGACGAGCTTGCTCGCTCAAATAAAATGCCAAGAAGAGAAAAGGTAAAATTGGGGCTTATTGGAGCCGGCGGGATGGCTCAAGGACACCTCAGGTCGCTGTCTATTATCCCGGAAGCTGAGGTAATAGCCATCTGTGATACCTATAAGAAAAACCTGGACGAGGCAGGCAAGTTAGCCGTCAAGTTGAAGGTTTCTCCCCGCAACGTAATGAAATTCAGGCGGGTAGAAAACCTCCTGGCTGTAGATGAGCTTCAGGGAATAATAATTGCTACACCCAACTATACTCATTGTCCGCTTACCGTTGCCGCTCTAAAAGCCGGGAAACATGTGCTCTGTGAGAAGCCGATGGCTACAACTGTCAAAGATTGTGAAGAGATGATAAAAGTGGCAAGGAAGAGTGAAAAGATTCTCCAGATTGGTTTAGAATACCGCCACGCGCCAATCTATCAGAAAATGAACATGCTCATCAAAAGAGGAGATATTGGCAAAGTCCAGATGATGTGGTGCAAGGAGTTCCGCGGCCCTTTCCTGAAAAAAGTAAAGGACTGGATATTGAAGGAGGAACAGTCCGGCGGCTCGCTGGTAGAGAAGGATTGCCATCATTTCGACCTCTTCAACTGGATGATTGGAGCAAAACCAATCCGAGTGAGTGCTTTCGGTGGAGGAGAGGTGCTTTACCACCACCGTGATGTTATTGACCACGCATGGGTAATAACTGAATATGAGAACGGGGCAAGAACGTGCCTCGGGCTCTGTTTCTTCTCTCCACACGGAAACGATGCTCTGGAAGTGGGCGCAATTGGGAGCAAAGGTAAAATTGAAAGTTATCAAACTCCAATGAAGATATTTACCTGGGGCAGAGCAAAAAAGAACAAGAGAACCTACCGCATCAACATTCCAAAACGTATTAAAAAGAGAAGTCATAATGGAGCTGTATATTACGAACAACTTTCTTTCCTCAAAGCGATAAAAAAGGGCACTAAACCTTATCCCGACGGTGAAATCGGGAAATGGAGCGTAGCTGTTCCACTTGCAGCCGAAAAGGCAATAAAGGAAAAAAGAATAGTGGGAATAAAGGAGGTTCTCAAATGATTCGCTGGGGAGTAATCGGGGCGGGCGGTTTTGCTGATAAGAAACCTATTCCGGCTTTGTGTAAATCCCGTGGTTGCAAACTGCACGCACTGATGGTGAGAGATTTAGACAGAGCGAAAAAGTTAGCGGAGAAACACGGTGTGAATAAATACTATGACAATGTGGATACTCTTTTAGATGACAGCGATATTGACGCTGTCTACATTGTTACTCCTGTATATCTGCATAAGGAACACGTCATTAAATCAGCAGAGTCCGGGAAACATGCGCTCTGTGAAAAACCAATGGCTCTTACAATAGCTGAATGTCAGGAGATGATAGACGCCTGCGCTGGTTCTCATGTCAAGCTGGGTATTGGCTATATGCGGCGGTTTCATCCTTACCATCAAAAAATTAAGGAGATAATAGATAGCGGTAAGATTGGCAAGGTAATTGAAGTAAGAGCGCAGACACATCTCTGGTATCCAAAGGTAGAGAATGCCTGGCGCCAGAACCCTGCTCTGGGTGGAGGCGGTGCTTTAATGGATGTGGGGTCTCATTGTCTTGAGTTACTGCAATTTTTTCTGGGGCGGATTGAGTCTGTCAGCGCTGTTATGCAAAATGCCGCTTTTGACTATCCCGTAGAAGATATATCTGTTGTAACTTTGCAGTTCAGAAACGGAGCTGTTGGAATAATTGACAGCTCTTTCGCTATTCCTCATAGAGAGAATTTATTAGAGGTCTATGGGACTGAAGGTACCCTTCTTGCCGCAAAGACAGCCGGGCCTTTCACTGACCCAGTCCTGCGGTTACTCAATAAGGATGGCGAAAAAAGAATAGATTTGCCGGAGGCAATTGACCAGTACCAGGTTCAGTTTGAGCAATTTGCTGATTGTATCATAAATGATAAGAAACCTCCCGTTGACGGTAAAGACGGACTTGAGAATTTAAAGATAACTTTAGCCGCCTATCAATCAGCCAAGAAAGGGGAATTGGTAGTAATAGACCAGTAAGTATAAAAAAAGTAATGCATTTCCGTTGTCTTGAAAATTGTGGGATGTGTTGCAGCTATAAAGTGGCTTTACTGCCAGCAGATATCAGAAGAATTGTGAAAAAAGGATACGACAAGGACGAGTTTTCCGACAATGAGTTCTTGTTGAAGAAGGGAGGATATTGCGTTTTTCTCGGGCAGGATTTGAAATGCGCAATATATGAGGAGCGCCCCGCTTATTGTCGTGCCTTCCCATTCTATGTTGAAGGAGATGAGATTGATATTGACCTGAGCTGTCCTGGTGTAGGGCAGGGAAGTGAATTCCGGATAAAGTCTGATGAGTACCCATCACATGGAGTTCAGAAAATCAAAGACGAGGTCTTACAGAAGTTACCTGGATATGTTTCCGAGGATAGATTTAAGGAAGTGGGATTAGCGTGGTGCGAAAGTCTGTTAGAGACCGATTTGTCCCCCTCATCAATCCTCCCTGCCCCCTTTATTAATAAAGGGGGAGTAAGGGGTACTGGGGGAGCCCGCCTGCCGGCGAGGCAGGGAGATATGTGGGAGTGTATCTTCAGCATCACTGATGGTAGAGGGACACATTTTACTCCCGAGGGAGAAATAGTGCGGTATCAATTTGACTTAAAGGATTCAATCTTCAAGATAGAGAACCACACCTATCAGCTCAGAGAATCTTCAAATCCAATACCTCTTCCTATAAATACACTAAAAAAATTAGTTGACTATCTGAGATTCTGGTTTGGTAGAGGTATTTTCTATCGCTTCTGCCTCGTCAGTTCGGTTGGTATTCCCAGACCAGAATCTCCATTTGCTGTTGCATTTGCTTTTATCACGAAACTTTCCGAGAGGATTGTGATGCTCAAAAATGCTCTCTCACTTCACTGGGAAGTGAATGAGAGTAATGTTCACGAAGAGAATATGCTCAGAGAAGCAATTCGGGCTGTTGATGGACGTCTTCGCACAAAATGTCAGAGTGCCCGTATAAGTCAATGGTCTATAGAGGAGGGGTCACTATGAGTGAAAAAAAGATGGTTGCAATCGTTGGTTACGGGACAATCGGTGAGAGAATTGCAGATGGCGTTGTTAAACAGGATGATATGGAACTTATGGGAGTTGTTGACGTAGCGGCTACTCTCCCGGTGCGCGCTCTTGTAGAATCAGGCAAAGGCTATCCTATCTACTGCGCTTTGAAAGAGAAACTCTCTGATATGAAAAATAGCGGTATCCCTGTGAAGGGTCTTATGGAAGACCTGTTAAAGGAGGTAGACATCGTAATTGACGCTACTTCACCAGGAATTGGCGAAAAGAACAAAGAAATGTACATGAAATACGATGTGCCGGCGATATTCCAGGCGGGAGAAAAATATGGCGTGGGGGAGAATCTCCTACACCCTATGGCAAACTATGATAAGTGCAAAGGGTTAAAGTATGTGCAGATGCTTTCCTGTAACACAATGGGTATAGCTCGGCAGGCTTTTACCTGTGACCGCGCGCTCGGTCTTAAAGAGATGGTCTGCATGATTATCAGAAGGGCGGCAGATGTCTCTGAAACCCATAAGGGTCCCGTAGATGCGCTTTTGCCCGTAGAGATACCCAGCCACCAGGCAGAGGACTTTTCTTTCATAAGCCCTGATATAAAAGTTGTTACTGCTGTTGTAACAGCGCCTGTTTGCCATGGGCACGCAACAACGATGATCTTTGATGTGAAGAAAAAGACTACTAAAGAAGAAGTAATTGAGATGTTCCGTAACGAGCCGCGCATAAGACTCTTCCGATTAAAGGACGGATTCATATCCACCTCGCACATATTTGATTACTGCAGGGATATGGGTTCTGAGAGAGGGGACATGTATGAAGTCCCGGTTTGGGAGGAAACAATTTATATTGACCACGATGGTTTCAGAGTCTACTCCATCAATATGATACCGCAGGAGGTTATTGTAATTCCCGAGAATATAGATGCCATCCGATGTCTGTTAAGCATGGAAGAAACGGGCGATGAAGCAATCGCACACACCAATAAATGCCTGGGGCTTAAATAAGTCCATAGGGGTGAAAGATGATTGCCAGAATCAAAACACTGGACGATATTGATGTAAGTGGTAAGGTAGTCTTACTCAGAATTGATATAAACTGTCCTGTTGACATTAAAACCAAGAAAATGGGGGATGATACGAGGATAAGGAGAAGCCTGCCTACAATCAAAGAATTGTCTGATAAGAAAGCCAGGATAGTCTTACTTGCGCATCAGGCTGACCCTATGGACTACCAGAATTTCACATCTCTTGAGGAACACGGAAAGATACTAACAGAATTTCTCGGCAGGGAAGTGAAGTTTATTGATGATGTAGTGGGACCAACAGCAAGAGAATCTATCCGGAATCTCCAGAATGGTGAGATTCTCCTTCTTGAGAATATTCGTATTCACACTGAAGAAACAATAATTTTTGAAAAGCAGGTGAAACTATCACCAAAGGAACAGGCACAGACTATCCTTGTGAAAAAACTTTCACCATTAGCTGATATTTATCTCTGCGATGCTTTTGCCTGCGTCCACCGTTCAGAACCATCACTCGTCGGTTTCCCTGAAGTTTTGCCTTCCGGCTGCGGGAGACTTTTTGAAGAAGAGTTGAAAGTTCTCACGCGAGTAAAAGAAAACCCTGAGCGACCATGCTTATTTCTTCTCGGAGGCGCAAAAATACTTGATGCTTTCAAAATGATGGAGAAGGTTCTGGAGAATGGGTCAGCGGACAGTGTTCTGACAGGTGGTTTGGTAGGAGAGATAATGCTCCTGGCTTCCGGTTACAACCTTGGGAAAACCACTGAAGATTTTATTAAAGAAAAGCATCTTAATGAGTTTATTCCTGTAGCTGAAAAGCTCCTTAAAAAATATCCCGGGAAACTGACGTATCCTGAAGATGTGGCAATTGTGAAGGGAAATAGAAGGGTGGAGATGGATAAATCCTCCCTGCCGGCAGATGGTCTAATTGTGGATATCGGAGCAAAAACCGTTGAGAAATATAATGGTCTCATATTAAAAGCCGGAACAATTTTTATGAACGGCCCTGCAGGAATTTATGAAGAAGATACATCAGCTTATGGAACACGTACTCTATGGGAGAATGCAGCAGATTCAAAAGCTTTCTCCGTCATCGGTGGCGGAGATACAATTGCCGCCGCGAAGAAATTTGGCGTGGATAAGAGAATATCCTATATCTGCACTGCTGGAGGAGGGCTTGTTAGATTTCTGTCTGGCGAAAGGCTACCTGTAATTCAAGCTCTTAAAAAGAAGGCCAGTTAAACTCAACAAGGTCATACCAATACGATAATTCAATCTTCCTAACTCTTTGACTTCATTTTGTTGTGTTTTTTCTCCTTGACCTTTGGTCCTAAATAAGATACCATATTAGGTGAAAGGAGGGAGAAAAACATGACGCTAAGCAAGAACATCAAACCTATTACCTATCTTAAAACACACGCA
Organism: bacterium; assembly: GCA_030606215.1. Lineage (GTDB taxonomy): Bacteria > NPL-UPA2 > JAUVJM01 > JAUVJM01 > JAUVJM01 > JAUWGW01. The sequence goes on along the minus strand of JAUWGW010000003.1, from coordinate 80,522 downwards.
TCTGATGTCCTGTCAAGGGTTTCTGAATCCCATAGTCCAATGTTTATCACCCATAATGGTGAAGCTAAAATGGTTGTTCAAGATATACAATCATATCAGAAAATCCAAGACTCCTTAACTATGCTTAAAATAGCAGCTATGGGCATATCTGCTATAACATCTGGTGAAATTAAGCCGGCTGTGAAGGCATTTACAAATATTAATCGTCGCAGGCGTGTTCAGAAAAAGTGAATGTCTATCTAACCATAGATGCTGAACTTGATATAGAAGAAATCTGCAACTATATTGAGGAACACGACCCGCCCGAAGCCGCTGAACATATCTTTCTCCGCCTGAAGACCACTATCCTAAGCCTTGGCAAAGCACCTCAAAGAGGAAGGATAGTACCTGAATTAAAGAGAATAAATACTTACGAATACAGAGAAGTATTTTATAAGCCGTATAGAATCGTCTACCTTCAGCAAGACAAAAATCTTTATGTCATAGGCATATTTGATGGCCGCCGGGACCTTCAGGAACTTCTTCAGGCACGTGTACTCAGGAGAATACAAAAAACTTAAGAAAATTCGATTAAGATCTTTTTGTAATTTTCTTGATTTCACTGTGGTTAGCCCCTATAATCATAAACAATTGTGGAGAGGTAAAAATAAGAGGAGTGGTTATGATAAACTTCACAAATAGAATAAAGGAAGCAGATGAACTTAAAAAGGAACTGGATAAATATAGACCTCTATCAAGAAACATTTTAAAGCAATTAAAGGAGTATTACAGAATAGGCTTAACCTATTCAAGCAATGCCTTGGAGGGCAACTCCCTAACGGAAACAGAAACTAAGATAGTTCTGGAAGATGGTATAACTATCGGGGGGAAACCATTAAAAGACCATTATGAGGCTATGGGACATAGTGAAGCTTACGACCTGCTGTATAAACTTGCTAAGGGCAAGACCATAACAGAAAAGGACATCTTGGATTTACACAGGCTATTTTACTATCGTATTGCACCTGATAATGCGGGGATATATAGGAAGGTCAAAGTTATCATAACAGGCTCAGACTACATCCCGCCTGCTCCTGATAAAATAAAGGGATTGATGGAGAAATTTGTTAACAGGATTCCAGAACTTAAAAGAAAATATCACTCTATAGAATACTCAGCTATTCTCCATAAAGAATTAGCTGATATACACCCATTTGTAGATGGAAACGGTAGAACTGCAAGGCTTCTAATGAATTTAGCTCTATTGCAAACGGGCTATGTTATAACAATAATTCCCCCAATACTAAGAAACGATTATATAAATGCTTTGAGAAGGGCAAATAGAACGGACAATCAACTGTTCGTAAATTTTATCTCAAGCATGGTATGTGAAAGCCTGAGAGAATACTTAAGACTTGTAAAAGAGTTAAAATAGAGCAATTTTCTCTCCCTCCTCTTCCGGCAAAATATTTGGTGTGAAACTTGTAGCTATAAAATTTCTCTTGACATTGCAGGTGTATTATACTAAATTGCATTATAGTAAATAGTATAAAGCAAGTTGGTGTAGTTAAGGAGATTATGGGAATGTCTATCCAGTCCAATCCTTTCAAATTTGGAGAGGTAGTTACAGGAGATTGTTTTGCTAATAGAGAAAGGGAAATTAAAGATATTGCCGAGCATATTAAAGCTGGACAAAATCTATTCATTTACTCATACAGGCGGCTGGGTAAAACCTCACTTATTAAAAATGTAATGGAGGCACTGGCAAAAAGAAAAGAAGTTATTGCTGTTTATGTAGATATTCAGAAGGCAACTTCACAAGCACAATTCATTGAGGTTTACTCCAACAGTATCAGTAATGCCCTTATCACAAGGAAAGAAAGGTTGGAGAAAATATCAAGATTCTTTAGAAGAATTGTGCCGAGTTTTGAGGTTGACCAGAGTGGAATATGGAAAGTATCTTTCGATTTCTCCAAGACCAGAGCTAATTTAGAAAGAACTCTGGAAGAAGTTTTTGAAATGCCGCAAAAAATAGCCTTTTCTTATAAAAAGAGAGTGGTGGTGGTATTTGATGAATTTCAGGAGATAGAAGGCTTAGATGGAAAAGCTTTTGAACGAAAAGTGCGCTCGTTTATTCAGCACCATAATGATGTTTGCTACATATTCATGGGAAGCAAAACGCACATGATTACGGATATGTTCAATAACTCCGAGAGAGCTCTTTATAAATCTGCGGCAGTTTATCCTATCTCGGTGATAGATAGGAAACAAATGGAAAATTTTGTAAGAAGGCGTTTTCGCAATTCTGGAAAGGTTATTCCGAAAGAACTGGCTCAGGAGATTGTAGAGCTTTCAAGCAATATTCCATATAACATTCAGCTACTATCTTTTAATGTCTGGTCACTGGCAAAACACAAGGTAAGTAATGAAGCTATAACAAAAGCGATAGATACAATAATGCACACACAAAACGAGCTCTTTTTTAGTTTATATGATTCGGCAAGTCTGCACCAGAGGTCTGTTCTTTATGCCCTTTCGCAAACAAAAGAGGTTTTTTCCAAGGATTCGGTCCTTAAGTATAACTTAGGTACAAGTTCATCAGTGCAGGCATCACTAAGGGCCTTGATAAAAAATGGCATGGTGCATAAGGATGAGGCAGAATATTATATTGCAGATCCGTTTTTTAAAATATGGCTCCAGAGAAATATATCTATATAGAAAAAAGGGATGACCTGTAATCCAAGCTTTCAAGGAGTAGGAAATTCACTTTTCTACTACACTCAACAATGACTTTCCTCACTGACTGATCTCATCTTACTACTTTAAATTATACCACAAAAAAGTGACTTTGTCAGAAAAAATTCAATTAAGGTCTTTTTGTAATTTTCTTGATTTCACTGTGGTTAGCCCCTATAATCATAAACAGTTGTGGAGAGGTAAAATAGAGCAGGGGAGATATAACATATTCAGTCATGGAGACTATACGTCAGAGAATCACAAGGAAACAACTGGTTGAGAACCATCTGAGCTATTTCAAGTCGGTCACCAAGGTAGTCGTAGACGTGGGAAAGGGACTGATTGCTGTTGATGCGGAACTGCATGCGGACCTGGAGGCTTACCTCCTCAAACAGGGTTCGAACCAGGAAGATTTGTGGGGCATCAATCTATACCCTTTCAGGAAGCAGGATGAATTTATAGAGTACACTGCTCTTATTAATATCCGTCCCCATCAGGAGAACTCCTCCATGGAGGTTGAGGATTCTGCTATCCGGGATAAGATAAAGCGTATAGTTGACAGGTTAATTGATTATGAAACTTAAGTATCACAGAGAGCTGACGGTTGAGAGATGGAGGGAATTCCCCTTTTCCAAGCAAGTTCTCATGATTGCCACGGAGATGAACCGCGCAGGAAAATGGGTAAAGGCGGAGGATTTCTCCGAGGTAAAAAGGTGCTATGAGAGAGCTCTTGAACTTCTATTCCTGACGGTGGAAGCTCTTGAGGGCGCAAGAAGACTTGGCGAGCTAATGCGTTTCAAAGAGATGCTCTGCATGCTCTATGTGAAAGACAGACCGGGCTATCTGGAGAACGAGAAGCTGATGAAGGCACTGATCCTGATGGATAGAGACAGCTTTCTCGCCCTTAACGGTGGCAAAGACAACAAGTTATAGGGAGGATAATACAATGCTTAAACCTGGATCTACACCGGGCAAAACAGATTGGTTTGTTCATGACCGCTTTGGCTTATTCATTCACTGGGGTATTTACTCAGTCGCCGCACGACATGAATGGGTTAAGAACTATGAGAAAATAACAGATGAGGAGTATCGAAAATACTTTGACCACTTTGACCCTGATTTATATGTTCCCGAAGTCTGGGCAAAAGCTGCAAAAGATGCAGGGATGAAGTATGCTGTCATAACAACAAAACACCACGATGGATTTTGCTTATGGGATTCAAAACTTACTGATTACAAAGCAACGAATACTCCTGCAAAGCGTGACCTTCTTACGCCCTTTGTTGAAGCCTTCAGGAAAGAGGGAATTAAAATAGGTTTATATTATTCCCTTATTGACTGGCATCACCCAGAGTTCCCGATAGACGGGATTCATCCACAGCGCGATGATGAGGAATTCAAAAAACAGGCAAAAGACCGCGATATAAAAAAGTATGCTGAGTATCTGCACGGTCAGGTTCGGGAACTGATGACACAATTCGGAAAGATTGATGTTTTATTCTTTGATTTTTCCTACTCACAACAGGAATATCTCGGAATGAAGGGAAAAGGGAGAGAAGACTGGCAATCCGAGAAACTTATAAAAATGATTCGTGAGTTAATGCCGGATGTAGTCATAAATAACAGAACAGAAATTCCGCAGGATCTTTACACTCCTGAGCAATTTCAACCAAGTGGCTGGGTTCACATGGATGGCAAGCCTGTTGTATGGGAAGTGTGCCAGACATTGAACGGAAGCTGGGGTTATCACAGAGATAGCTCTGGAAGTTTTGGGGATAACTATCTTGCATGGAAATCATCAGAAATGCTTATCAAGATGCTGATTGATACAGTCTCCAAGGGCGGAAACATGATATTGAATGTTGGACCTACAGCAAGAGGTGAATTTGAGCCAAAAGCGCTGGAAAGACTCAGTGACATAGGTGAATGGATGAAGCTGCATTCACGTTCTATTTATGGTGCAACCCAGAGTGAGTTTAAAACGCCTCAGGACCACAGGTTCACCCAGAATGGTAATCGCCTTTACCTGCACATTTTTTCATGGCCATTTAAACACATTCACCTTGATAATATGGCAGATAAGGTTGAGTATGCGCAATTACTGAACGACGGTTCTGAAATAAAAATAGAAAAACATAATATGGAAAAAGAACATTCTTCCATGTCTGAAAAAATAAACTCTAAAACTCTGACATTGGTTCTACCAGTACAAAAACCAGATGTAGCCGTGCCGGTTATAGAACTGTTTTTAAAGCAATAACAGATTCAACAGCCGATCTATTGTCGCAAGAGGGCTCAGAATCACGCCTCCATCTTTTTTGGAATGGAATATAATTTTTGATATTTTTAAAAATGTTCTTGTTGTGTAAATTTATCTATTTCCTGACTGCCTTCCAGAACGCCGATTTCAAGATACATGTTTTTAACTTCACCCGGTTTTAGATATGGAAGTATTTTCTTCTCTTTTAAAACAGCACGGTTATCAATTTTCACATTGCACGGTTCCATGCCTACTACATAATCACCCTCACCCATCATCTTCCATTCTGACAGAAATGGCAAGGTATCTATCCTGAACTTTAAATATAGACCCAAACCATCAGCGATTCCGGGATTAATCAGGGCGGCATATCCATATCCTTCCTTATCAGCCAGCATAGAATGCAAATAGTTTTGCTCCTGGAACCCGGGTTTGGGACTGGTAAAATCTTTCGCTTTATCTACATATTTTTTAGAATGTTCGTCACAAGGTTCCATTTTAACTGCTGAGATAATAAGATAAGTTCCATCATCTAACAGAGGAAAACCACCATTCACATGATACAGAATAGTAAAAGGTGCCTTACTGAACCCGAAATTTTCTACCCTGTCTCTTATAACCAGTGATTTTTTACCGATTCGAGACGATATGTTTCTGACCAGCCGCACTTTGTCGCCGAAAAGACAACACTCTTCTATTAAGCCTGAAACCTCCATTACATACTCGTCGGCATCCCAGTGGGAAGTATCACAAACCTGCCTGGCCGGTGTTGCCGTGCAACGGCCGTGCAATCCTAAGTCTTCATCACCATCTTTACCCGGAGGCCCAAAATACGTCAATCCACACGTGGTTAGAAGTCCGCCAAAGAAAATCCTGAGCCACTCCAGACCGCTAGGATCATAATATGCCGGGTTGACTTCGCCATTAGGCGTTTGATAGACAAGGTTTATACCCTTATAATGAGCAATGGATATATCCAGAGCCCTGTCCGGCAGTGTCGTAAAGTAGAATCCTGTGCCCGTATTAAAGTCAATGGCCCTCAACCCTTTGGAACTGCCTGAAGATAGCTCATAGTGTCGTGTGCCGCCAAGCTGGGATAGATTCCCAATTTTACGCTTTAGTTCAGATTGTTTATAGTCTTTTGTCCCGATTTTCATAACACACCTCCCATTACTTTTAACTTAAGGTTGATTATCAGGGAAAAAGTTTACAATTTCCCCTTTGAGTAAATATAACAGATTTCAGCCCCTAATGGAATAGTAAAATTTATTTTTGCAATTGACAGACATTTGCGATAATGTTAACATTCCATGTGTTGAAGCCAATAGTAAATGCTCAAGAGAATCCTATGTCATTGCGAGCGAGGTTGGAATCCAGGGACTTAAAAAATAAATGAGTGCAATACGTAAACAGGATATGGAAACAGCTGAGATTTTTTCAAGGGAACTAAAACGCCAGCAATACAAGGTTAACCTTATAGCGTCTGAAAACTACGCAAGTTCTGCCGTACTTGAGGCTCAGGGTTCTATAATGACAAATAAGTATGCTGAAGGATACCCCGGCGAAAGGTATTATAACGGCTGTGAATATGTTGATGAGGTAGAAGAACTTGCAATCAAGCGGGCAAAAGAGCTTTTCAAAGCTGAGCACGTAAATGTTCAGCCGCATAGCGGTTCTCAAGCAAATCTGGCTGTATATTTCGCATTGCTTGAAGAAGGTGATACAATACTTTCAATGCATATATCTCATGGCGGACATCTTACTCATGGAGTGAAACAGAACTTCTCCGGAAGGTGGTATAAAGTAATCTTTTATGGAGTGAGCAGGGATAAAGAAGTAATTGACATGAAGGAGGTGCATTCGCTCGCTATTAAGCAGAAACCAAAACTAATAATGGTTGGAGCGAGCGCATATCCAAGAGCCATTGATTTCAAGGAATTTAAAAAAATTGCAGATGAGGTCGGAGCATATCTGGTCGCTGACGTTGCTCACATTGCCGGACTCATTGCAACGGGACTTCATCCTGACCCAATACCCTATGCTGATTTTGTCACAACAACAACTCATAAGACACTGCGGGGCCCCAGAGGTGGTATGATCATGTGCAAAGGCCAATATGCAGAATTAATAGATAAAGCAGTTTTCCCCGGGATTCAATCAGGTCCTCTTATGCACGTGATTGCCGCTAAGGCAGTTGCTTTTGGTGAAGCACTGAGACCTGAGTTTAAGGAATATCAAAGACAGGTGGTAAAAAATGCCAAACATATGGCAGATTGTCTCAAGAAAGAAGGGTTCAAATTAATGTCAGGTGGAACGGATAACCATCTTGTTCTTGTGAACCTGGTAGATACGGGAATAACAGGAGCTGAAGCCGCTGATATTCTTGATGAGGCAGGAATTATCGTAAATAAAAATAGCGTCCCGTTTGATGAGACTCCACCAACTGTAACGAGCGGAATAAGGCTCGGGACTCCTGCTATCACAACCAGAGGGATGAAAGAAGGGGAAGTAGAAGAAATCGTCCTTAGGATTAGCAAAGTTCTTAAGAGTAAACTTGATAAAAATCTTCGCCAAGAAATCAGAGAAGAAGTTAAAGCTCTCTGTGAAAAGTTTCCCATCTATACAGAAAAGTCCAAAGTCTAAAGTCAGAGCATGAGCAAGTATGATGAAGCACTGTCTTACCTTGAGAGTTTTGTTGATTATGAGAGAAAACCTCCTTCAAAATATAATAAGAAAACATATAGTATCTCACGTACCGAAAAACTTCTAAATTATCTCGGTAATCCCCACAATTCAATCAAGGCTATTCACATTACAGGGACGAACGGTAAAGGTTCCACTGGAGCGATGCTTACATCTATTCTGAAGGAAGCTGGTTTCAAAACCGGATTTTATAGCTCCCCACACCTCATCTCTTTCAGGGAGAGAATAAGAATCGGAGATGAGTTGATACCCGAGGAGAAAATATGTATTCTTGTAGAAGATATAAAATCTGCAGTTGAGAAACTAAAAAAGGATTGTCTTGAAAAACCAAGTTTCTTTGAAATATATACAGCGATGGCTTTTCTTTACTTTGCAAGTGAAGAAGTGGATTTTGCTGTTCTTGAGGTCGGGATGGGGGGGAGGCTTGATGCAACAAATGTTGTAACACCCCTGAACTCCATTTTCACAAGCATTGATATTGACCATACAGGAGAACTTGGGGAAACACGGGTTGCAATTGCTAAGGAGAAAAGCGGAATTATAAAAGAAGGAATCCCTGTCATAACCACTACTCAGAAAAGGGATGTGCGCAAGGTTCTGCTTGAGAAATGTAGAGAGAAAAACTCTGTAATGACGGAAGTTCGGATGAAAAATGATTCACCGGGAATTTCGAGCTCACATCAAATCTATCTTGAAGAGGAATCCATTTCTCTTGAAGGATGTAAGTTTAAGGTATATGGAACCAAAAATAGTTATGACCTTCTTTCAGTTCCTCTCCTCGGAAAACACCAGATTCTAAACGCTGGAGCTGCGCTTTGTTCAGCGGAGTTTCTCGGGATTGACCCGGTTTACATAAAGAGGGGACTTAAAAAAACAACCTGGCCGGGAAGAATTCAACTGTTTCCCGGAAAACCCCCAATTCTTCTGGATGGTGCCCACAATCCAGCCGCTTCCAGAAGTCTTGCGTCCACAATAAAAAGACTTTTCCCGGAGAAAAAGATTGTTCTTGTCTTCGGAATTTGTACTGATAAAGATATCAGCGGGGTAGGGAAGGAGTTATTTCCTATTGCATATAAGATAATTCTTACAAAAGCGAATAATCCAAGGGCGGCAGAGCCATTATATCTGAAAAAAAACCTGGCAAGGCTGTGTAAAAACGTGAATACCCACCCCAATATGTCATTGCGAGGAGTCCCGAAGACGTTCGGGACGACGTGGCAATCTAAAACGAGACTGCTTCACTCAGCAAATTCCTCCGCCGATGCTATGAAAATTGCATTAAACGAGGCAGAAGATGAGAGCTTAGTCTGTGTTGCGGGTTCCTTTTTCCTTGTTGGAGAAATACTGCAGTATTTGAATCTTATACGTGATCAAAGTAATCAAGCTTGATTTTAATCTTCCACCCAACTGATGGTTGTGATACAATTCGCACAGGAGGAGGTGAGGGAAATGGAAGAGAAAAAAATCGGTAAGGTTGCAAAATATTTCAGCCATGTGGAAGCCGCTGTTATTGAGATCTCTGAAGGCGAGCTGAAAGTAGGAGATACGATTGCCATTCGGGGACACACAACAAACTTTGAGCAGAAAGTAGAATCTATGCAGATTGAACACGAGGCAATTGAAGTCGCAAAGAAAGGAGATAGCGTCGGGACAAAAGTTAAAGAGCGAGTCAGGCCGCACGATACTGTGTATAAGGTTATTGCTTGAAGTGCAAAAGTGTCCTCACTGCGGGAAAACAATCAAGATAAAGGTTAAGGTCTCAAAGTAAAAATCCAAAGAATGCAAAATATCTTTGCATATATTGACGAGAACAAGGACAAATTTGTAGAGAAACTGCAGAAACTTTGCAGGCAGAAGAGCATCTCAACCCAAAATGCTGGGATGAGAGAAACAGGAGAACTTGTTAAAAGTTTTCTTCTGGAACTTGGGGCTGAGGTAAAGTATCTTCAGGTTGACGAAGGATTCCCGGCAATATATGGCAGGATAAAAGGGAAGGGAAGTAAGACAATTCTCTTTTATAACCACTATGATGTCCAGCCGCCAGAACCCCTCCCGGAATGGGATTATGAACCATTTTCAGCTTCATTAGTCGACGGGAAGCTATATGCGCGGGGCGTTTCAGATAACAAAGGTGACCTTATAGCAAGATTGTCTGCTGTTGAGGCATTTTTGAAGGTGGTTGGCACCCCACCGGTTAATATCATATTTTTTGTAGAAGGAGAGGAGGAGATTGGCAGTCCCAACCTTGATAAGATAGTTCAGGAGAACAGCAATCTGCTCAATGCTGATTGCTGTATTTGGGAGTCAGGGGAGAAAAATTTTGAGGGAAGACCCGGTATATATCTTGGAGTTAAAGGTATTTTATATGTTGAGCTTGAAGTCAAGGAAATGATGAGAGATGTTCATTCTTCCCGCGCCACGACAATTCCAAACCCTGCGTGGAAACTGACCTGGGCTCTGAATAGTCTGAAAAACAGGCAGGAAAGAATATTAATTGACGGTTTTTATGAGAATGTAGTCCCTCTGACAGAGGAAGAGAAAAAAGTTATTAAGAGTATCCCACTGGAAGATGAAAGGATTAAGAAGAGTTTAGGAATTAAGAATTTTCTCCTTGGGCTTAAAAGAGAGAAACGCATACTGCGCGATTTAAGCGAACCTACATGCACCATCTGCGGGCTCAGGGCCGGATACACAGGCCCGGGGTCAAAAACAGTCCTGCCGCATGAGGCGACTGCCAAAATTGATTTCCGTCTCGTCCCTGAACAGGAGCCGGATGACATTCTGAAGAAATTGGAGAACCACTTGAAAAAAGAGTTTCCGGAAATACAGATTCACAAGCTCGGGGAGGCAAAACCTTTTAAAACACCCCTTGATGCTGAAATTTCTCGCATAGCGATAGAGTCTGCAAGAGAAATTTACGACCTTGAACCTGTCATTTATCCTACATCAAAAGGAACAGGTCCAATGTACAATCTCTGCGGCAGATTGAATATCCCATGTGTTTCCGTCGGAGTGGATTATGCCGAATCTAACCCACACGCGCCTAATGAAAATATTAGAATTACTGATTTTATTGAAGGCATCAAACACATTGCACTAATTATGAAAAACTTCGCAGAATGAGATTCATGGCCAGAGAGAATCCTACGGTGAAATTCGGAAACTTTGAAATCGGGAGAATTCCCAGAATTGTTGGAACAGTTCATTTAAAAAGCGAACTTTCGCAACTCCCTGAGCTTGTAGAGAGAGATATTGTTGACATTCTGGAATTGAGAGCTGACCGGCTACATGAGGAAGGCAGGGAAGTAGTGGCAAATTCCCTCACAGAAATGAAACAGTTTCAAATACCAATTATAGCGACGATAAGAAAGGGAGAAGGATACAATTTTGAGGAAGGTGAGAGGCTCGAACTCTTCAGAGAACTCATACCAGAGGTTGATGCAATAGATATTGAACTCACAGCCGAGATACGAGATGAAGTAATAAAAATAGCAAAGTCACACAATAAAAGTGTGATAATTTCAGAACATAATCTGACAGAAACACCACCAGATGATGAAATTGAGAAATTACTATCTGAATCTCTATCCTCAGGAGCGGATATAACAAAGATTGCTGCTTTCGCCAATTCTGCAGAGGATATAGCGAGGCTTATGTGCTTCACGCTGAAACACTCCAGGGAACACCCCCTTGTAACTATCTTACTCGGCGACCTGGGGACAAACTCCCGCATTATCGCACCTCTCTTCGGCTCATGCCTCAGTTATGGATACATAGCTGAACCTGTCGCATCCGGGCAGATGAGTGTATCCTCCCTCCATGCTGAGTTAAAAAAATACCTCCTATAGATTCTTCGCGGAGTTTATACTGAGTGAAACGAATGTGCTCAGAATGACAACACAGCATTGTGCTCAAAAATGCTAATGTAGTAGCTTAACAAGCCCACCTAAGTATTGTAGATTAGGATACTTACATACTGTAGTTGAGACATTACTTTGCTCTATCCCGTAGTTTACATAATGTCTCTTATCAGACCTTCAATATGTACCCTTTTTGCCTAATTTCTAAGGATTTCTACTGCCACATTATCTTTAGCATTGTGCTTTACGATGAACCAGATTGGCTCCGCGCAATAGCACAATACACCCGGATACAAGCACAATGCCGGATATCACCTGCAAGGAACTTAAAACCTCACCAAAAATAAAGTAAGAAACTACTGCTGTAAAGAAAGGAGTAATGAGGACAAAATTGGAACTTATGGACGTCCCGATCAATTTTATGCTTTTGTAGTTAAAGGCATTCGCAATGCCAACACAGAAAATCCCGGACACAAACAGGACTACATTGGCACCGGCAGGGGCATTCATGACACCATTGATATTTCCAAAAAGAAGACTCGCCGCAAGGAAAAGCGGAACTGCAAGAGAGAAAATGATAGTGACGGCCACCAGAGTGTCAGTGTTTCTCACGATTCTTTTGACAGCCGTCAGATATAGTGCCCAGGCGATAGCCCCCAGAAGAATAATCAGAACACCGGGACCAAGACTGCCAAGCCGCAGGCCGCTTTTTCCCACAATAACCCCGGCAACACCCGCAATAGCCATAAGCGAACCACTTATGAAAGCTCTGGAGCGCATAACTCGCCTCTCATCAGCAAAGAATATGAACGAGAAAATCGCTACGAACAGGACACTTGACCTGGCAATCAGAGCAGCCATTGCCGGCTCGAGCAAATATATTCCTTTAACCCACAGTGTCTGAAATACGAATACGAGAAATACTGGCAGGAAAAATTGCCTTATGTTTCTCAGAGAGCGTACGAATTCCTCTCTATAACAGGCTAAATTTAGCGGCACAAGCACAGCCACAGCCGCGAGATACCTGTAGAAATTCTGAGTGTGACCGTCAAAATAGGGGCTCAGGAATTTGATGAGTATCGTGGGCCATATCCAGATGAAGGTTGCCACAATAACGGGGATATATTTCTTCTTCGACACTTCCCTGCCCTCTCTGAAATAGTGGTCAGTGTTTAGCGGTCAGCAGTAGAACCCACAGAACGAATCCCAAGAACTCGCCAGTTACTATGTACTTGAGCACCGGCAAATCGTAACGCGGATGCAGGTTGATATGCTCTTTTGCAATTTTCTCTTCCCTGCTCCGCACCACCCCGGTCAGGAGCATAATGGACCCGGAAACCAGCACAAGGAACGACGGAATGTGCCATCTGGTTCCGCAAATGTGCGAGAAGGCAAACCCACAGCAGCATGAGCACAGCAACATCACTGCAATTGAGATTCTTTTCCCGCAGCGAACCGCAACAAAAAGAACCATTGCTCCTACTATTGCAGCGAGTGATAAAAGATCGCTTCTGTATTTAGCCAGCCCCACTCCGGTCTGAAGCATAGCTGCAAGCTTCGGCAGAATGAGATAGCCGGCGATAATTACGCTCCCAAAAGAGCATACGAGAACCGCACCGGCAGCCGAATCTTTCGCACGCTTCACAAGCGGTCTCATCTCCGCCGACACGTGGTCCATCGCAGATTCAACAGACGTATTGACGATTTCAAGGCTGATGACGAGAATAATCAGCACAGAGAGAATAGCCATTTCAACCGGCGGAAGCTCCAGAACAACTGCTGAACTTACAACAAGGAGCGCCACAAAGAAATGGAACCTCATGTGCTGTTGGGTGTAGAGAGAATAAAGCAATCCTTCCCACGCGTTCCAGAAACTCTTCCCTACCCCTTTTATGGCAGAAGAAATATTCCCGCTTTTGAACGACTCTCCCATCTTACTGTGCTCCACAATAAAGCCGGGGTGAGAAAATCCCACCCCAGACCTTATACCCAAACCAGCCAAAAATTAATAACCGTAATCGGCTTTAACACCTGAACCCTGAGGTTTGGCATCAAGTTTCACAGCGGCTTTCGCATCATCAGCCATCCACGAGAACTTATGCCACCAGGGCTTGCTCACTATCCTGGTCAGATTCTTTATCTGCTGAATTCTGGGCAGGGCAATCCTCTTGAAACTCGCTTCCAGGCTGTCCCAATCCTTTGTTTCCGGCACTGTAAAGGATTCTTTGAAATATGCCCTACCGCACATTGGACCCGTGAATATGTCAGCAACTATACCGAACTGAGCCGCGTATTGCTCAAAGTCAACCGCTGCACTCAAAAGAAGCATTGGCCTGTCAACAACTCCAGCCATTGCTTCTGCTGTTTTCCTGATAGTATCAGGGTTGCTGATTCTTGTAATTTCCCCATCATCCGTCGCCCAGAAAACCGGAACCTGAGTCTTGTAGAAATGCCCATATGGACCAAAATCTTTCGCAACTTTAACCAACCCTTCAGGAAGTCTCTTTGCCATATCAGCTTTTGACTCACCCGGTCTCTGGAACAACAACGTTTCATTGAAAAGAGCTTTGCCGAGTTTCTGGCATCTCTCAAAAACATCCTTGAGCCATTCAAGATTCTTCTCCCAGCTTTCTTTGTGGTCAGGGTCAACTTTCGCCAGAGTTTTAAACGCATCTACTTTATCAGCGCAATCTTCAGGATTAACTGCTAACTGAGCAAGCTGCCCTCTCCCACCATCAACTGCAACTGTATTTGTGTCTTCAAGCCTCCCGATGAGAAGAACCTTTTCTCCCAGCAATTCTCTGAAGCCCGGACTCTCAAATGCAAGTTTGTTGAAGAGAGCTGCGGTCGGCATCTGCTGAAGTCCTTTCGCAAATCTCCTGCAAACTTCTCTCACATCATCTTCATTTGCCTTTCTTGACTCCCCAACATGCTTGAGATACGCTGAAGTCAATTTCAGGTATGAGTTGTGCTGGTCAGAAGCAAAAACATCAAGGTTTCCTTCACCTGCATACTTTGCCAGCAGTTTGAATACCTTTTCATCAACCTCAACTCCGTCACTAAATTTCGCCCACACTGCCATACTTATTCCTCCCCTATTTTTTGGTTATCTTCCCTGCCTTGATACAACTTGTACAGACAGTCAGCTTCTTTCTGCTACCGTCGATTACCGCTCTCACCTTCTGTAGATTTGGAAACCATTTCCGCCTCGTTTTCCGGTGAGAATGACTTATCCTGTTGCCAACATTAGACCTTTTCCCGCATATTTCACAAACTCTTGACATATGCAATCTCCAATTTTATTTTACAGGTTGTAAACGAGACAAATTATACACCACCAATTCTGATTATGTCAAAGTTTTTTTATACCCACACCATATGGGTTCCGCCCTTGCCATCCAGTGCGTTTTCCAGACTTTCCGCATTGGTGATGATGGCCTTACGTCCCCCGTTTTCCAAATAGTGCAGTGCCGCAGAGACCTTCGGGCCCATACTCCCGGCAGGGAAATGTCCCTCTTGCATATATTGCTTGGCCTGGCTGCAGGTCAAATGCTCAAGCGGCTGCTCGTCCTCTTTGCCGTAATTCAGACAGACTTTATCAACACCGGTTAAAATAACGAAAAGGTCTGCCTTGATATCAGTGGCTAAAACAGCGCTGGAAAGGTCTTTATCGATTACAGCCTCAATGCCGACGTATTTTTCATCTTCCCCCTTAATCATGGGAATTCCCCCGCCGCCCAAAGCAATCACCACGTTGCCGCTGTAACACAAAGCGCGAATCATATGGCTCTGGATGATGCGTTCGGGCTGTGGACTGGGGACTGTCCGCCGATAACCGCGTCCTGCATCTTCGACCATTTTCCAGTCCGGGTGCTCCAAAAGCATTTGATTAACTTCTTCCCGTGTATAAAATGGTCCAACCGGTTTGGTAGGTTTCTCAAACGCGGGGTCGTCCTTATCCACCAGAACCTGTGTTACAAGTGTTACCACATATTTGCCTGTGCGATAAGCACGCAGATGGTTTAACAGTTCCTGTTGCAGGATGTAGCCCAGCGAGCCTTCAGTCTGGGCTACCAGAACATCAAGCGGCATCTCCGGTATCTCATGTTTGGTCATGTCTCTCTGAATGAGCAAATTGCCGACCTGTGGGCCGTTACCATGAGTAATGACTAACTCGTAGCCTCTATCAATAATAGTCAGTAATCTACAACACATCTGGTTGGCGGCTTGTCTTTGCTCTTCGATACTGCCTTTCTGTTCTGCTTTGAAAAATGCGTTTCCGCCAAAGGCAACTAGAGCCACCGAGCCTTCTTTTACTTCAGATTTAATATGTACTTTATTTTGCGCCATAGCTAAAAAACTTTTCAGCCCTGCTCCTCAGCGGTAAGCAGGCGGTTTCGGGTTCAGCCAGTTAACAAGCTTCTCTCTGAGGACAAAAGCAAACCAGAAATTGCCGTAGGGGTTATAATGACCGAATACCTGTGCGCCGGCACGTTCAATGTAGAAGCGCTCCAGGAACTTTTCCAGGTCAAGGTTGAAGGACTTATGCTCCTCAGCTACCTCCTTCAGAAAATCTACATAGATAAAATTATTCTTTCCAAGGTAGTCAACAAATTCCTGGTCAAAACGTTCTCCTTTCTCTAAGAAATCCATGACCGTTGGAGCGTCATAACTCAATAGAATCATAAGCTTCCTGTTTTGCTCCTGCGCCCAGGCCTGCAATTTGTCAACGATATATTCAGTGGATCTAATACCATAGGCATAATGAAGCCTGCGCGCATCAACCGCACGTCTCTGGGGATCTCTCAGGTCAACCTTCACACCGAATGCCTCGGCAAGTTTTTCCAATTCTTCAACCGGCGCATCTCCGCCTTCCCTTAATGTGTAAAGGTGAACAACGATATCATCTTTGAATATTTCATAATAGGCATCTTTGCCGACTAATTTTCGCAAATCCTCCGCCTTCTCACAAAGACCGGGTAGTTCCACAAAACTTCCTTTACTGAGGTCGTAACGGACATGCGCCCAGGGAAAACCATGCACAGGATAACCATCTTTGGTTCCTCTGGGCAGGTCGCGGCACATCCAGCCGACCCGGTTCCAACGGGCCGCATCAATATTGCGCATGTGGTCATCGTCCCAGACGTTCAGAATGATATATTCGGCAGCCAGGTCATTGATTACTTCTGTTCTCATAGCGCAGCGGTAAGCCTGATATACTCCGTATCCGCCTACACCGAAATTGCGGATGGGCTCTCTGATATGGGCCGCCAAAATCTCCTGCCAGGTCTCACCGTCGCTGACCTGCGCGCACTGTGTAAAGCTGTTACCGTATGTGTTGATACGGCAGGGTTGGTCTGCACAGTTTATCATCTTTCGGTGACCACCGTGTTTCTCGTAGGTATATGTAGACAGGGTCTTCCGCATACCGTCCCTGAATATATAATCTTTCAGGACATATCCCAGTTCAGGGTCGAACTCGATGAACGATGGATGTTCCGGATCCAGAATCCTATCAATTTCAACCGGATGGTACGCCGCTGCATCTAACACTTTTCTGACATCAAACGCCATTTGTGCTCCTCCTTTAAATAGTGTTAAAGTAAAGCCGTTTTTTGTTTTCCTATATACTATATCATAAAGATGCAAAATATCAAATTACGAATTGCGTCATATTAAATGTTACCGAAATAAGATTTAAAGTGCTAATATTTACGGCAGTAATCTATTCGTGATGTTCCTGCCCCAGGCTTCGGCAACGATAAGCTCTTTTATTTTCACCTAACCAGCATCTTTCCGGCACTTTCAATAATTTTTACTAATTGTTTTTCTGTGCTCTCATCAATGCCCCTTGGATGGTATTCCTGAAAGATATGTTCGCAAATATTCCGCGCTATGTCAACATCTACAGTTTTGCCTGCTGCAAGCCAGCTATTTAGTCCTTCTCTTGAAAATATCTCCGGCTGCCAGTGTTCCTTTCTGTAATGAAGAGCAGTATGTTCGGTTCCAGCAAAAAATCCTCCAGGACCAGCTTCTTTGATAAGCTCAAAAGCAAGTGTATCTTCATTTACTTCAAACCCCCTGGCAAATCTTTTCAAAGCACCAGCATATTCATTATCCATAACCAGTTGTACAGGAGAGCCCGTCTCAGCTCCGGAGAGAATACCAAAACATTCTATCCCTAAACTACCTGCCAAAATTGTTGGTATGGTATTAAAAGCACTCTGCATCCCGGCCTCAATTCCAGGCAGTTTAGCATCGGCATATATTGCACTCGCCCAGAGGCCAGCTTTAAAATGTCTTGCTAACTGTCCCATTGCCAGAGCGATCAAACCCCTTTCAGGCCTGCCGAAAGGAAACATGCCGGCTTTCATATCCATAATAGAAGAATTACATTGAAACCATAGTTTTTTAAACCCATAACAGAATCTATACAGAAAATTTATAAATAGTGATTCTGCAACGGCCAGAGAGACAGTAGCGGCTAAGGTTACCGGTGAGGAGCCGCCTGCAGAATGCATAAATCCAATACCGGCGAGTAATCCCTTTTTCCAGAATTGTACAAATATATCAGCCTCCACCCGAGTAAATTTTAAAGGAGAGATTAACTCTACCTCCGCAAAAGTATATTTTCTTACGGGTACATTTCTGTATTCAGCCATTACCTGTCCCATCTCCCAAATATAGGGAATAAGTTCTGCAGTACGCACCTCACCACAACTGCTCAACTTATTCTGGGCATGTCTCCAGGCAATAAGACGCATGTAAAGAGGGCCTAATATTGGAGGGACATCAGAAGGAACACCCATAGCACCAAGCCTGTCAATATTTTCCAATTTGTCAGCTAATCTCGTCATACCTGCTGCACTTTCCAAATTATGAGGGACAATTTCTCCTTCCAGAGTGAGATAGTACTGAGGATAAGTACCTGCTGTTACTTCAAGCCCATTAGCATATTCTCCCCTCTTACCATAAGGGAAAAGGCAAGAAACCTCAAGTCCATCCACGTCATCATATTCTTCACTTGATTCAGAAATAAACTTTTCTATGAATTTTTTAGAGAATTTAACTCTTTCTTCAACAAAATTCACATCGGCTCCTTCAGAAGCTAAGAGTTGCAAAAGTTTATCGTTTTCCACCACAATCCCGACTTCAGAAAGAATCCTCACAGCATTGTTAAAGATCAAGTCTATATCTTCTCTTTTGAGAATATCTACACTACTCCGCTCTTTCATCTTTCCCTCCTAAAATCACCCCCGTTATTGTCAAAAAAAACTTCCTCCTCACTCCTCAGCACCCGGTCCTTCACCGGCTTGCACGGATTGCCAACGCAGATTTTCCAAGGCGGCATGTCCTTCATTACAACGCTGCGTGCACCCACCACGGTTCCTTCGCCGATCGTCACCCCGTGGTTGATATAACAATCCGCGCAGACCCACGCATAGTCGCTGATGACAATGGTGCCGGCAATCAGCTCCATTGTCATGTCATAAGGGTCATGTCCCCCGGTACAAAGAAACGTATTCTGGGACACGCACACGCGGCTGCCGATCCTGACTGGAACCAGGTTATAGATCCACGTGCAATCCCCGATTGACGAATTGTCGCCGATCTCCAGATTCCACGGGTAGGTAATGCGCACAGTCGGACGAATGTAGACGTTCTTGCCGGTCCTGGCTCCAAACAACCGCAAGAGCCACCCACGAAATCGCGACGACCAATAGAAACTGAACAGTTCGTCCGTGCTGCACCTGAAGATGGGCATGCCGATCACCTTCCACAGCGCCTGCCACCACCAGCCCCGTCCGGGGCTCCACCAACTGTTGTCGTAAACGCCTTCATCCATGCGACGCTTCTGCTCAGCTATCAACCCGGGCGAAAGACCTTTGCCCGTGTCTTCCGTGTCACTCATGGATACCTCCTGCAATATTGGCCGCGCTGACAAACTTATGCTCTGGCTGTTAAATCGTTATAACCTGACCTGAAGAAAGTGACTGGTCTATACTTTTCATCTGCCGGTGAACCGCCAGGGCATCTTCAAAAGAACAAATATTGGCGGACCCATGCAAAACGGTATTCACAAAATTGTCCAGTTGTTCCTTAAAACCTAAGTGGCCAGGTGATGTTAGTTTTCCATCAAAAACTATCCGGCATTTATACAATCCTTTATCCATTCGCAGGTCATAAGAACCTGCGCCTTCCGGATACCAGGGGTCACCCATAATCTGTCCTGTCGTCCCTGCCACACCAAAGGAGGAATCATTGTGAAAATCGTTCTTTGAGCCAAAATTAAAAGTGCCACGCACCCCGTTCTGATATTCAATTGAAATAGCAGCACTATCGGGGATGTCCTTTTCACAGGGACCCGTCATTTCCAAGCGATTGCCAAGTGCGGCAATTCGGCATACCGGCGCACCAGCCCACTGTTGCAATAGGTCCAGATAGTGTACTGCACAATCAAACAATTTGCCCCCCATACCGCTCCGTTCACTGCACCAGCCAGCCGTTCTGGACTCCAATGTATGCTGGTTATACCAAACATTAGTTACTATTCCCAAATCTCCGTCTCTAATATGCCGCATTATGGAAATGTGTAACGGTGAAGAACGAACCTCATAGCCCACCTGAAATATCTTTCCGCTCCGGCTGACAGCTTTCCCGATGGCGGACGCCTCTTCACCTGTGCAGCAGAGCGGCTTTTCCTGAAGCACATGAAGCCCTGCCTCCAGACAGATAATGCTTATATCAGCATGAAAACGCGTCGGCACAGCAATAATGACTGCGTCTGCAATTTCAGACTTAACCATTTCTTTAACATTACCAAAGCCCGAAACATTATGCTGAGAAACCAGTCTCTGTAAACAGCTTGAATCCATATCAACCAATCCTACAAGTTCCATGTGAGGGTGTTTCAGGATGATTGGGATATATTCAGCTCCATGGTTAAGACCAACCACCACTGTTCGAATTTTTTCCATATACATACCTTAAATTAAACCCGGGATATTTTCCCATAAATAGTCGTCAATGATGAATGAACAGATTTATCTTCTAATAACAAGCATTCTGAAAGCGCGGCTGTCCACGGGTATTTCCAACGTATTACCCTCTCCGATACTGAATTTTTCGTTGGTTAGTTTATCTATTAAGTGTATCACATCGCCTCCAGAGACGTTTAATTTGTCGAAGTCAACCCGAAGCTTCAACTTAATATTCTTATCGGTATTATTGAAAGGGATTAACATGACTGCCCCCGGCCTTTTAAAGAGCGATACCACTATGTCTGTCGATTCGGGAGAAAGCATCTTTACATACTGGGAATTATTCCAGTAAGGGATAAATTCAACCTGTTCATCCCAGCCAAATTCATCCTGTATTTCGCGGACTTTACCCAGGTATGGAGCAATATTGCCACTGAAGCATTTTGAGTCATGCACCAGAACAAGACCTATAAGGTGATTAATTGGCTTTGCAGCTTCTTTGGTCCACCAAAATTTAAGCCGTTCCGGATTAAAAAGTTGCGCGGAACGAGTAAACTCAGGCAAAAAGGTTGTGATAGGCCCCCATTGATGAGGCATGTATTCCGCCCGGAATTTATCTAGAGGTAAAATATTATAATAAGATTCTTCTTTTCCTACTTTCCGGGTGAGCTGTTCTCCATCGTACATGATATCTGCGAAAGAGTGTACCGGCATTTCCACTTTTCCTGACATATGATAGACTATAAGAGAATTTGGGTCATGCTCTTTCATCATCACATAGATTCTTTTAGTCAATTCTCGCGTTCCCAAGATATTAAACGTAGGGCATATTGTTCCCTCTTCATCACGCCACCCGCAGCCATGCAACTTGTTCTGACAGGTGTGAGATTCTCCAAAATCAAAGTACAAACCCTCTAAATCTAAATCCCGCACGACCTTACTTAGTTTCCAGAGGTAAAAGTCCCGGTAAGAACTTGATTCCGGACAGATGTTCACAAAAAGATCCCGTCTATCTTTCATTTTGCTGTCCCATTGGACTGCTCCTGCTCCGGGTAGCCTTCTCCACCATTGCCCTTCATATTTGAACTCCGGAGAAAAAGGTGATGAAACAGCAAGAGAAAAATATGCACATGTTTTTATGCCACGAGTTTTATGATCATTAAATATATTTACAAGGTTTTCTCTGTCCTGGAGCTCCGGGTAATTGAATAACGGAGTAATAAGATATGTGACCGATAAGTCCATAAAAGAAATATTCCTTTTCACTCCTGTACCGGATATTCTCCATTTCCTCCATCCCTCCGGTTTTGGCCTTACGGGCGTAGCCATAAACCCAAACGATACAGTTCTCGTTTCCTTCAAAATGAGTGGTGTATCAATAATACTAAGCTGAGCTATGACTTTATCTCCTTGAGAAACTATTTCAGCACTGTGGCCAGGGTCTTTGACATACCAACCGCTCAGATCCTCGGCAAACCACTGAAGGCCCATTTCTTCATTGCCCACCCAAAAAATAGGACTTTCTGTTTTTAAGTTCTTGTGCCAGCCTTGCATAGGGAATGCTCCGGTTTGTTCCAGATAACCATGGCCGGAGTTTACAAGAGTGGCATACCTTTTCTTTAATGGAATCTCTAAAATAAGTCTATCTATCTTTGTGGGAGAAGAAGGTGTTAAACGTAACGTTACCCACATGAAACCATCATACTCAATTACAATATCAGCGGACAGTTTAATAGAATCAAGGCTGCCTTCTGTCAAAAGATTTACTTTGCTCTCACTTTTTTCTTTCCAGCTTATTTCTGCCTTTACTGGTTCTATCTCTTTCCCGTGCTTGAGAGCTACTAACCTGATTGGAGAAACAAGCAATTCTTTTTTCTGGGATACTATCTGGGAAGGCAGCAAACTGTTCTCAAAGCAATATTCTCTCCCCCAGCATATGACGGAATCCTTTGACATTTTCAGAGGAGTCCAGGGCAAAGGCACCTTATCAGTTATTCCAATTTGGTTTCCTTCCCAGGGTGTTGGAGAGGAATATCTGGTATAGGCCTCTCGGAGCGTGGAGATCTCCCTTCCATCAGGACTTGTAAGAGATATTTCCATTTCATAATTGGCTGGAGGCAACTGTCTTATATCCATTTCCAGTTCGTACCTGCGGATTGATTTTTGAAAAGATTTCTCCAATGCTACCTTTTTCTTATCATCCAAGAACCGAACTCTCACAGCAAGTGGTTTCCCAAAGCGTGAAAGTTCAGATTGCAATAGCCCTAGTTTAATTACATTTTGCCTGGGGATAGTGTACAGATAAGATAATTTTAAAGGATTTTCAGTAACTGTCGAAAAGGGCAATATAGCCGAGTACAACTCTCCTTTTTGAGAAGAGGATATCTCAACCTTAAATCTACCCTCGCCTTCAATGCTTTTCCTGGAAAGAGGGATTCTTATCTCCGCCCCTTTTTCCAATACCAATTTTTTGTTATAATCTAAAAATGTCTTCTTACCTGTTTCTAAGTTCACTGATACTTCTACATCCTGTGGGTTTAGGCCGGAATTAATCAGAAAAAGCTCAAAACTCAGATCGCCGGAAACTAGGTCCCCGATAGAAGTAAGTTTTACTACAGGAGATTCCTTCAGAAATTTAAGGTCGGCAAATCTGGGAATATCACAGTAATTTCTTCTCACCGGAGATATAGAAGTGTACGTACCTGACGAAGAAAAAGAACGACAGATATTAATACGCCAATGCTCTTTTTCTTCTGGGACCCTAATCCCCAGCTTCTCAAAAGGGATAGCCATCTCTAATGTCCATATATCCGGGCTCACTTGGTTGCTATAGGGAAAGTCTATGCTCCACTTAATATCATTGTTCTTGCTGTCATAGAGCGTACCGGCTGAGTTAAAAATAAACTGGAAGAATCCATCGGTCTCAGGATCCAGGTTAAGATACACCTCAACAGCATCATCCTGCCAAATATTGACATCATCCCTTCCTTCTACTTGAGAGGAAAGCTTACCTGAGACTGGAGAAACTATTCCTATGTAGAGATTGTCAGAATCATAGGCGAAATGAACATCGCTTTGTTCAGCACTATACTTTTGATCCCAGATTCCCATAAAACCTGTAGTTTTAAAACTGTATTCATTATCATGAATATTTCCGTCTATTTTTGGGGCCTGCTGTATCCTACCAACTGAAATCAGAGGAGTAATGCGTTTTTTCTTCGCAGAAGTGTTTAATTTCCTCCGTTGTTCAATAAGAGGGGTATTGCTTTCTTTTTTCGAGCCAGAAGGGCTGAATTTTCTCCATTGTTCTTGGATTTCTTCAGTATCTATGGCAATGTTGTAAATCTTGAGCTCATCAATTAGAGATTTACCTGGACCAGTGTTGCTCCAATTTTTAGGATTTCTACCACCGACATAGAAAGACGTAAAGGGCGTAGTAGGAAAGTTCTTTATCTTGTTTGAGTGTTTCAGTTCACCATCTATGTAGAGCTTTGCTGTTGCAAAATCCCAGCTACAGGCGATATGGTGCCATTCTCCCGGTTCCCAATCCATGACAGAACATCTAGTCAGTGTCCATATAAATGTATCATCTTTCTGCTTCGGAGGGCCGAATATAAACCCTATGGGATTATCACGAACATCATATTTATAAATGGTAAGCCGGCTATCTTGTCCAAAGGCTTCAAAGAAAAGATGGACATGTCCATCTTTTCCATACCAGTCCAGGGATTTTACCCAAAATGTTATCGTTCCTTCTTCTAAATTTACATTATTTAATCCTTGATATCCACAATAGTAACCCCTTTTTTCTTCTCCTTCTTTTTTCTCTACTCCAACCACCACTGCATTTCCAGAAACCCCTTCCTGCAGCTCAAGCTCTGCTGTGCCTCCGGCTGAGCCCCCTGCGTAGTCTGCCTTCACACCAGTATCAAAAGAAGCACAGAAAATCATATTCTCCTCAGCAGAGAAAACAGAGGTTGAAATACATACGCATATAGCAAACATCATTATCACGATAACCTGCTTTTTTGACATAATCGTTCGCTCCTGTGTCTCTATTTGCTCTTCCCCCACTGCACGTTTAAGCTAATTTCAATCAGGGATAAACGGGGTAACCATCGTCAAGAAAGAATTGTCTGTGCTTGCCTTCGACATGGCCATCCATAAAAAGGACATCAGCTTTGCCCGTATGTCTTGTATGAGCACATTGTGTGCTACTGGTTGAGACTATGATGTAATTCTGTGTGGGGGGACTGCCGCCAGTATACACGCTATCAGCAAGTACCCATTGACCACTCGGGTTTTGCGTAGTTTTGAATGAATAATGGTACGTGTCGTCTACCAGACGCATCCCATACGTTCTGTAAGCTGTTGCCTCAGCACCCCAGCGATAGGGATAGAAACTGGGACATATAAGAACCCCCGGCGGATCGTTTAGATAACCATATTTGTAAAGCTTGTAAGTCCACGCCTTGTAGTCATCATCCGCCATGTATGCCGCAGGCAACTGTTCATCGTAATCCTGGGCATACAGCATGAACGCTAATCCTGTCTGCTTAAGATTATTCATACATACCGCCTGTCGTGCCTTCTCTCTGGCTTGCTGTAGAGCCGGGAGTAACATCGCCGCCAGTATGGCGATGATAGCGATGACCACCAAAAGCTCAATTAAAGTAAATCCGTTTGTCGACGGTATTACTCTTGTATTCCCTCTCATCAATTTTCTCATGATACTACCTCCCCCCTTCATTATAGTTCCTAACACATCCTTGCAGCTAAGATAACCAGCAAGGTATAAAAAACACAGGAATTAATAAGACCATTTGCCGTTAAATTGCGGCAGCCAGTCCTTGAATTCGTTAAAAACATCATCCGCTATTTTTTTAGCAATATCGGGGCTTGGAATCAAAGGGTCACAGCTCAATGCTAAGACAGCAAGGTCCTTATCGCCTTTCAAACCGGCTTCAACAATCATTTCCTGAATAGGAATATGCCTCATGATATAAAGGGTCAATATCTGTGAAAGCTCACCTACGGCTACAGGCTGTATATCTTCTTTATTGACAATAGCCAGGGTTTCTACCACCGATTCTTGAGGAAGATTGCTTATCTGCCCGGTATTAGCCAGGTTTAAAGGTGTAAGCAGATTCTTTAAACCGCCTGAGAGAGCAGCTATTATTTTGCTAGCATGTTCGTGGGAGCGCTTCAACCATATTTTCTCCTTCCCGTTTAGAAGGGCTTGAACCTTCTGTTTCCTCTTATCACGATCTCTCACATGCGCAAATGTATGGGCTTCTCTACTGACTGAGGGACCCCATTTTTCCACGCCTTCTTTTATATAATGGCTGAAAAATTCAGCTGTGTGGGCATCCCCGGCAGCAGGAAGGCTGCCAGTGCGCTTTAATAAGTCCAGTTTAATCTCATGGTGTAAATACACTCCGCCGGATTCAATAAGTTCTTCAGGTATTTTTCTCCTTTTTATCGGCTTAAACTTTTCCGGGTCTTTAAAATATTCTTTGAAAAGTTCCAACCCATCTCTGCCGCATACATCCGCCTCTAAAATCCAAATCAGATGATTAATCCCTGCCATCCTCACCTGTATATCTTTCTGCCAGTCTACTCCCAAAAAATACGCCATATGTAAAAGCAAACCCTGTAGTTCGTGACAAATCCCCATGGACTTCACTTTGCTGACCCGTTGTAATGTCCTGGTAAGAACCGTCATTGGATTAGAGTAATTCATGAACCATGCATTGGGACAAATATGCTCGACTTTTCTTACAATATCAACAACCACGGGAATATTCCTCAAGCCCCTGCTCCAGCCTCCCGGGCCTACAGTATCCCCGACTGTTTGCAATATTCCGTATCTTTCCGGGATGGAATGATCTAACTCGGTACCTTCATCTCCAGCAGTGCTTATGGTAAGTCCTACAAAATCAGCTCCTTTTAAAGATGACTCTAAATTTGTCGAGCCTTCTATTCTAATATCCGCTCCGGCCATACTGGATATCTTCTCACAAAGAGGAACAACCAAATGCAGTGTTTCCGGGTCAATATCATAAAGGACTACATGCATACCTTTTAAAAAAGGGATACAGCAAATATCTGTAATAAGTTTATAGGTCCAGCCGTAGCTGCCTCCGCCTACTAATACAAACTTTATATCCAAAATTTCTCTCCTTTAGGAAATTGCTCTCTCCCCAACCACAGTTTATGCACTGACAGCCGGAAATATTCTCAAGGGAAGCATTGAATTCCTGGATGTGTTAATATTTTCTCTTTACTCCGGCATTTTGACTTCACAGAAGGTGCGATTCTCTGCTGAGACACGTGCCCAGAGACAGGTCAAGGCACTCAAAATACCGTCTTGAATCGATACTCTCGAAGTCTTACCATCTCGCATAGCTGTGAGAAAATCGTATGATAGCTCTAAATCGCCGCCAAAATGTTCACCCGGCGTTGGAAAATCAATAGTGTCCACTTTTGGAGTCACATGTGAGAAGACCTTTATCTGGCTCTTTCTCCAGTCAAAAGCAATTGTCCCTTTGCGACCGTAGATCCGTGCACCGCGGCGCCCAGCTTGGTTCCGCACAAAGAAATTTTGCGTGTATGCGGCCTGCACACCGTTTTCATACTCAATGATGCACTCACCTATATCCTGATTTTCGATTCCTTTGCTGTAAACACACATTCGCTTTTTTAGATGTTCGTCCTCTCCCACAAAAGAGTAAAACTTCCGTTTGTAGAACCAGTTAAACGGGCTTTCCATACACTGTTCGTATTCATCGCAGTCCTCACATCGTAGATCAAACGGCTTGTCGCCGCCATAAAACCGCTGTGCTTTCATGGCACAAATCGACTTAGGCTTAGCGCCTACAAGATAATACAGATAGTCAAGATCGTGTGTAGCTTTCTGAAGGAACAGTCCACCAGTCTCCTCATGATTGCGATACCAGAGGCTAAAGTAAACTTCGCCATATGCAACGTCATTGAAAGCTACCATCTGCTCGATTGTACCGATTTGCCCGGAATCAACGATTTCCTTGACTGTGGTAAGGAGCGGGCTCACACGAAGAGAAAAACTCACCACGGTTGGCGCAGTAACCTTGGCGAAAGTTTTATCAAGTAACTTCAACTGTTCGAATGTGATCGCAACGGGTTTTTCAACAAAAAGGGGAAGATTATATGGGGCAACCTTGCATGCCATCTCAGCGTGAAGACGACATCGGGTGCCAATCATGACGCCGTTAAGGTTTTCATTTTCAAGCATCTCCTCAGCAGTGGAATAAAAATGGGTTTTGGTCAACGCGTAGTCATTGGCAGCACGGATTTTTTCCGATAGGGGATCAGCCACGGCAGCTACCCGAAACGGTATATTGAACTTTCTCATGCGTGGAACCATGTGTTGTATCCGGTTCCCATATCCAATGACACCGACCCTCAACATGTTATTCCTCCCTTTTCCCCCTATATAACCGCGTAATACCCATTATTTATACTCGGTGGCTGCCTCGTATGCTTCTTCGTTGCTGATCTTACCAGAGAATTGCCAGAGCCGGATATGTATTTCCCTTTGGTTCGACTTTGCCTGCAGGATAGTAGATATTGGGTAGATACCTCGTACCTTAACTGCATCCATTTCCTCAGACTTCCACTCTAAACCACAGGAGCCATTTATTAGATGATATCGTGCATCGAAATAGAACAAACGGTTATCCTGAACAGGAATCTTATGTTCCTCATTAGAAGCCTTAACTACAAGGCCGCCGATAGATTTAGTAAAACGTGCCATCTCCGGCTTCTTATAGTGACCCGGGTGACATATAAGTCGCAATTCTATCCTACCGTCACTTTCATCAGGGACACGTACACGCATCATTACGCCATGCTTTTGGACCTGGTCATGCATAAAGTCCAGTTCTACCTTTGGTGGCCCGGGATAGACAAGAATTACCGAACCTTCTGGACTGTTCACTCTCGCTTCTGGCAAAGTTCGTGGCACTACCTTGCCGTTGACAGTAATGTTAATGAAACCCTGCCGGTACCATCCGTAACCAGGCATAAGCCCTATGCCCAGCATTGAACTTGGCGGTTCACCGGGTTTTCCTGGCTGAGACCGCTTCTGCGCACGTATATTTCCATTCTCCAAAGTTGCCCAGTACTTCAAACCTGGCGAATCACTCTCGGCTGATGAGTCGATAACAAACCGGAAAGTTCTACTGAGTACGTGGGTATTATCTCCTCTTTTTTTCATCCATCTCATTCCTTCCCAATCTTTAAAGCCGGAGTCCAGGATAGTAAACTCTTCACTGTTCCCTGGTTTTACCAAAACAGTCAGCATTAAACAATTGACCAAAACCATCGCATAATAGATCTTCCTCATTTTACCCTCCTATGACTTTTAACCCGGCTGTCACAGAACGTGCAACCATCGGAGAACTTACCTTTATCTGCCACATTCCTACGGGGTCGTTGTCAGCTACTCTCAATTTAACCATCATGGTTCCTCCTTTTACCGACCGCTTCGCTGAATATCCTTCAGCTATCTTGTTGCTAGGATCGTAGACGATTATCTCTACCGGTAAGGTTGCCTGAACAAGTTTGTTATCTCCTGACAGCATATCTATCCTGAGCGAAACCATTTCTCCCTGTGGTACATTTTCAGGATGTACACTAACCCGCAGATGTTCGGGTTTGGTTGGTAGAAAAGCGACTGTTCTACCCCAATTGGGCCTAAACTCAAGCGAAACCTCCGTAAAGTTATCCTTCTGTAAAATTGGTATCTCCTCACCGGATAACATATCAAAAGCATAGAACCTTTTTTGGGGAAGCTGCATGCGGATTCTGTCGACTCTTTCCCTATGCTCAAAGTTGACAGCCGCCAGATAGAAGCTACTGCCAAAGCTATCGGTAAATAACCCTTCATCAATATCTCTTTTTTCCCCGGAACAAACCAGCACATCAGACGCTTGAACAAAGCCAGTAAGAGCTTTTTTCATATTTGGCTCAAATCCCCAGACATAGATTTGACCCTTCCCGTATGAATTTCTTGTACTGGCTACTTCTCCGGATTGATAGTAGTTTATTGGAATAGCGGTAGTTGCTTTTAACTCAACTCCTGCAAGAGGCAGTATCTCGGAAACACCAGAGACCTGCGAAACAATCTCTGTACCAGCTGACACCCCAAAGAGAGATGATAGTGTAGTATCTGCTTCCTGAAATTCGTTCTTTAAAGCATTACCTATTGGACACATCAATATCCCCCCTGACTTCACCCAGGAAGATATTTCTTGCATCACCTTCTTGGGAAGATACGGACAATTATGAATGACAAGTACTTTATAATCTTTAAGATACTTTTCTTTTTCTAACTGGGCTTCATGGAGAATATCTATTTGACCGTAGGTATTCCGAAGTAAAGAGTAAAGGCTTACAAGGTCTGCGTCCGCATACGGATTTATGTTTTGAAGAACACGGCTGGTCCATGGTGTAAGTAATGCAATCCTGGAACGAACCTTATTAAGATGTTTAAAAGCAGGTCCAATAACTTTCATCTCATTATTTGCTTGGGCCAAACATTCAATACCTCGTTTTCCTCCTTGAGGATCGGCTAATCCTCCATGCCCTGGCCAGTTCCACTCATACCAATATATTCCCTCACAGTTATGAGCCAAAGCGGAATAAACTGACTGACCAGCGCTCTCAGGATAACATGGTGTTGCTCCATACTCTCCAGCTACAGCTATAAACCATATCCGCCGAAATCCTGCCGCACTGCGAAGCATATCCAGATACATATTCTCCCGCCAACCATGAGTATAGATATCAACTGCCAGGTCATCAATCGCTTCCGCCATGCCAACCGGTTCCATGTCTCCATTCATCAGAGCATTGAAAGTACCCGATAATCTAATTCCATTATTGCTTGCCCACCTATGCATCTGGCGACCTCCTTCTGAAGCCAGATTGCAGCGGAAACGCCACCATTGCCACCAGTAGCGGCTGGAATGGTTTGTCGGCACTGGAGTGCCGAAACGTTCTTCGAAAAGCTGGCGATGTTTCTGGGTAACTCGCTGCCGTTCCAAGTTTGGTTCATCAACAACGTAAAAATTCAATATACGCGGATTACTTCGAAAAATCCCATCGAGGAGAGTCTCTTTGCTCTTGTTCACACCCTCAAAATCAGGTTTACCCACTGGAGATTTAGAATATTGTGCAAAATCATAGTGAAAAAAACGCCCCAACGACCATTTTGGAATAAGAGCAAAGCCGTGTCGCATCATAAAATCAATCTGTCTCAAGCGGGCACTCCCAACGGGGAAATCACCTGTCAGCCAGGTACAGCATGCATTTATTCCTACATCCCTGGCCTGGCTCAATGATTTTCTAAAATCTTCATCCCTGAAACCGTAAAGACCCAGCCCATAGCTTGCCAGAGGGAAAAAATCTTCCTTATCAACTGCAGGGACGATGTAAATAGGTTTATGGAATTGGTCAAGTACTTTTCCAGCTGAATCTAAGAGATGAAAGACTAATCGATATTCACCATAAGCCAGGTTGCCTATAGCTATCGTATCTTTGACTACTGACGCCGATTCAAATTTTACTTGCTTACTCCGGAGCATCTGGCCACTCTTTTTTGAAGAAATCTCGGCTTTAACAAAATAATCCCGTTCGTCTGGGGGTTCTCCACCCAGAGAGGCCTGAAATTGAATATTACCATTGCGGCCAAAGACTGTCTGGACACCCGGTTTTTCTACTTGGACGTTTAGATAAGTCGACGGTCTTACCATAAATTCTGCGTTAGCAATCAGCAAAGACTGACTTTCTTCACGTGACATCTCAATTCGGAATTTATATCTCCCTGAGAGCAGATGTTCGACCTGTAGCTTGAATTCCTTTTCTTCCTCTTGCCTCAGCACAAACGTTTTCTCATCTTGTTTAACTACACGCTGAAAATTATCAGCTACCGTGAGTATTAATTTGCCTTTTTGGTCTACGGTACTGTCATTTCTGAGGCAGACACTTACTTCAAGTGTGGCCGGTGGTTTATAGGAAACATCCTTTGGTGTTACCAGATAAACGACCTTTGGTTCAGGTTCCGAGTTAATTGCCCACATAACCAATCCACGGAGCAATTCGTCATAATAGTCCCATACAGGAAGTTTCCCATTCCATTGTTTCCAACTTAGCCCTCTTATTTCGTCGCAAGAGGCAGGATTAACTTTGGGTATAAGACTTATAGGGAAGGATATAATCTTGCCCTCGCCAAATTGAGAAACTACCAGAAGCGGTGTACTCTCGCAGGACGCCAGGACTTGAGAACCTTTCTTTGCTTTACTTTTGTAAACATTGCAATTGGTCGTCTTATTTTGTGGAACAAAATGCAAAGCTGGATGCGAAGAGAAACTTATTGGGAGGTCGGATAAAATATTATCATACTGGTCCCGGTGTTTTGCTGCACTCCTGACTTTCTCTGATCTGTCAACTTCAATTGGTAACATTTTCTCCAGTTCTGTGCCGGCAAATCCGACTGCTTGCTCTCCCAAAAAGAGTACGATGCCCCCTTTCTTGATATATTCTCTTAAAGCTTTTTGCTGTGCGGGGTTCAATGCATACCCAGGAATATCAGCCAGCACTACTACATTATAATTAGCCATGTCAGCAGTTTCCATAGGGAATCCCTTTACATAGCCAACGTTGTACTGCGTATAATTGTAGATATAATCCAAACTGACAATACTTACCCCACCGGGTAGTTCCCTTAGTGCTTTTTCAATTCCATAGAGTCCCGGGTAAGTTCTCGGTTCAGCACTAACTAAACCATGGCAGAACAACACGCGTAGAGAACCCTGTTTTCTATTAACCGCACTTTTTGCTGATTGGCTGACCAAATTCGGTTCTCCTATCCCGTGAAAAGGAAATATTTCAAAAGTGAAATTTTTCTTCTCCCCACGGGCAAAAAGGTAACTGGGAAAATATAACTCAAATGTAGCAGAGTCTGAACACTTCCAGATTAAAACTTGCTTCAGTGATTCAGTTTTCGGAATCCTCACTGCAATGCCTTTCTTGCTACTTTTGTTAATACAACCACCCCATCCAGGAACCACATCTGTGAAGTAATTGCCATCCTTCATCTTATTAACCGTAAGTTGCCTGCATCCAGTAGATACCGGCACGAAATATGAATCCCCTCCTTTTATTCCCTTCTTAGATGCCTTGACAAAGTTATGTGTTCTGTAGCCAAAATCTCGTTTATTCCCAAAGTTAGCGACACTTACCTTAACACCTATTATGGGAGAATTTGAGAAAAAGCTATAGGTCTTACATATCTGGATATCCTCAATAGGCAGGCTGGTTAAAGCAATACTTACCTCAAAAGAAGTCTCCTTGATTACCTGGTAACTGAAAGGTGCTTTTCCAAATTGAGGCGAACCTGTGTGCCCCATATCATTGCAAAATCCGGTCCGCGTAGTGAGCTGAGTCCCACAAGGTTTTAGTGTAAGTGAGGATATACTTCCACCTTCAGATGGATTGATTACTGCATAGTAGAAATCACTTTCCACCAAAAGACATTTCTGTCCTTGATATTCAAACTTAGTTAAACTCATCTCAGCAGCTTCCAGCGGAATGAACAAACATAAAATAAAAGATACTACTCCCAATACCCAATAATTTTTTTCTTGCATCATTATGAAAGTTCTCCTTAATTAATTCTGGGAATCCCAAAAAGGGTCAAATCTATCAGCCCAGTCTGGTGGTATGCTTTCCGGCGTCCTTGTGCTGACATGTCCATCTAAATAGAGCACGTTTATACGACTGCCGTGGCGGTAGTCAAAGTTGAGCAGCCCTGCCCGGGCACGATAATCTGACCCGTCAGCAAAACCCAGAGTGAGAGAAGACTTTCTGAAACTAGCCTCTTTTCTCCGTCCATCCTGGTCAGAGCCAAGGAATTTGTTGCCAGCATAACTTATGTATATAGTCGAGAAGGCTCCTCCCCAGTTACCGCCAGGATGGCTAGGGCAATTCATCACCGTTCCTTTCTTATGAACAAATGGCTCCAGGTTCAGGTATTCCAAGAAGCCACCATTTGCATACCAATGGAAAGGTTCACATTGGTCGGCATATGGATAAGATCCACTATAGTATATTGTTGGATACCAGCCATCATAATCATCACAATACATTATCAAAGCCAATCCAACCTGCTTAAGATTATTCATACATACCGCCTGCCGTGCCTTCTCTCTGGCTTGCTGAAGAGCCGGAAGCAACATCGCCGCCAGTATAGCGATGATAGCGATGACCACCAAAAGCTCAATTAAAGTAAATCCGTTTGTCGACGGTAAAACGCCCAATCTTCTCTTACGCTTTGTTCTCATATTAACCTCCCCCCTTCATTTAAACTCGGTTTGTTGACTCTCTGATAACCAGCTTTACCGGAACTTTTGTATGGCGGGGTTCTGCCTCCATTCCGTTCGTTAAATCAACCACTTTTTGAAGAGCGATTTTCACAACCTGAGAGACGTTTGTATCAATACTCGTTAAAGCGGGGTAACAGTAAAGGCAGACCTCTGTATTATCGCATCCTACTATCGCAATATCATCCGGCACTTTCAGACCTCTTCTTAAAACTTCCGTTAGCACAGCTATTGCAAGCGGGTCGTTATAAGCAAAAATCCCATCCGGAAGTTTTTCCAGGTTAAAAACCTTTTTTGCAAGCGCTACCCCATCGGGAAAAAGACCCATAGGTTGAATTACTGAGGCAACCGGGAGTTTTCTTTCTCTAATATAGTGCGCAAATCCCTCCATTCTCTTTTCTACTATTCCTCCTCCATCTATGAAACACAAGTTCTTACAGCCGATTTCAATCAGGTGTTGTGCGGCAAGTCTCCCGGCATCTTCTTCATCAAAATGAACAGACGGAATATTTCCTACAGGAGGATTTATTGTCACGATTTTCAAATTATATGGTGGGGACGAAAATTTCATGTAACGATCAGGACTACCTTCCGTGAAAGCAGCTGCTAGAATTACATCAACCCTTCCATCCCTCATCAGATTCAAATATTCTTCTTCTTTGTCCGGATATCCTTCGGTAATATAAGGAATTACTTCAAGTCCTTTTTTGAATGCCTGCCTGTGTATTTCCTCCAAAAGGGAAGAGAAATAGGGAGTTAGCCAGTGAAAAAGAAGTGCGATTGTGTTAGTTCGTTGGGAACCAAGGTCTCGGGCGCTTTTCTTCGGAACGTATCCATATTCTTCAACTAGTTTGAGAATTTCTTCCCTCTTTTTCTGACTGACGAAAATTCTCTGGTTTTCTTTTTTGTTTATTACCGCAGAGACCACAGCTCGGGATACACCTGTTGCTTTTGCAATTGTCCTCAAACTTACTCCCTCTTCCTTCATTTAAATTCTCCAGATTGGCTGTTTATATTTCCTATTAATATAATGGCTCAAGAACCCCCTCTCTGTCAAGAGAAAAATTATTTTGAGGTTAGAAGAATACGGACACAGTGAAAAAAAGAAATAAAAACAAATAATATACGAAGAAGTAGGAAAGTGGCGAAGACGTGGTAAAGAAGTGAGCGGATTTAATGGCAAGTGTTTATTGGTAATGTTATTTGTTTTATTAAG
Source organism: bacterium (assembly GCA_030606215.1). Taxonomy (GTDB): domain Bacteria; phylum NPL-UPA2; class JAUVJM01; order JAUVJM01; family JAUVJM01; genus JAUWGW01. The sequence continues at coordinate 45,363 of JAUWGW010000003.1, read as the reverse complement.
CGTTTATATTTCCTGTTAATTTTTTACTTGACAAAGTTTTGGCGGTATGTTAAAATTCACAATGATGTTAATGGTTAAGATAAAAAGGGAGGCAATGAAAATGATAAGGAAAGAATTAGGTATAATAGCAACTATTATTGTTATACTGCTATTTGCATTCAACTCTAACGCGGACGCAGGGCTTCTCGGTTCGTGGAAGATGGAAGACAACTGGAGCGATTCTAGCGGTAACGAAAATGATGGAACGTCATATGGCGCAACATTTGCCGATAGTGGCAAAGAAGGTCTAGGTCGCTGCGGTTCTTTTGGTGGAGATGGTGATTATGTTAATTGCGGGAGTGATAGTAGTTTGGATTTTACTGATGCGGTTACGATTGAGGCATGGGCGAGGACGAGTAAAACTGGAGTCTATCAAGGAATAGGTGGGATTGAGACTGCTGACCCATTAGCATACTCCGGATTTAGTCTCTCAAAATGGAGCAACGATATGTTTGTATTTCAGTTTTCTAATGTTACTCGGAATTACGTTTTTTCAAATTCTGCGTATACTGATTCAAATTGGCATTATATAGTAGGAGTTCACGATGGGACAACGGGATATTTGTATGTAGATGGTGTAAAACAAACACAAACTATTAAAGCAGGAATAGCCAATGCTGATGTAGATTGTGTTATTGGAAGGTATTATGGAGATGCCTCTTCTTACCCTTTCAACGGCACAATCGACGAGGTCAGGATTTGGGACCGGGCACTGACAAAGGGAGAAATTGAGTGGCAAAATGACCACCCGGGCCAGATTGTTCCTGAACCATCTGCGTTACTACTTCTGGGAAGTGGGTTATTAGGCATATTAGCTTTTAGGTGGAAGATAAAAGTTAATAGGTTTTAAAAATTTGTATCAGGTTAAATACCCTTCTTTTTTTTACAGCCAGCCTGTCAATTTTGCTAATAGACGTGAATATTCAACATAATTCTGCCAGGAAATATCAGATGGAACACCGTGATCACAGCCAGGGATAAAACCTCCATCTTTCAACAATGGATGAACTACCCGCAGCACTTCTTTCTCCATTACCTTACCGCCTTTAGCAATAGCCCGTTTATCAATCCCTCCCTGGTAAGCCATTTTGTTTCCATAAATTTCCCTGTATTTTACAATATCATTTCCTGCTGCAACTTCCATTGGGTCGCAGCAATTGATTCCTGCCTCAATCCAGATAGGGATTAACTCTCCAATATAGCCATCTGAATCCATATCAAATATCGGGCAGCTACCTTCTTTAACCTCTGAAGCCCAGCGTTTCCAAGTAGGCAGCAAAAACTTTCGTACCATCTTGGGGGAAATCATACTATATCCTTTATAGGCCATATCTTCTGAAATCCACACACTATCCATTTGAACTCTTTCTAATATCCGTTCCATTACTTTTGATACAAATTCTGTCCAGAAATTAACCATTTCCTGAACAAAATCAGGTTTTTCAACCATTAATATACAGAGATTTTCAAAACCACACCATTCCCGCAGCTGCCAGAAAAGACCGTTGATATTAATGCTGAGAATATAATCTCTCTTTTCCAATTTTTTGCAACGTTCTTCAAAGTCTTCCGGAAAACGACCTTCTGTATCCGGGTTGTACTTCTTCTTCATCTCTTCCCAATCTTTTTCATTTTCTACCGGAAACTTATGCCATTTCCTGGTAACAAAATCTTTTGCTGAGCGGATATAAGTATAATCATACTCATCCGAAATTTCTGTGATTGCTCCCATCCAATCTCTAACTATGAAATGGCCATCTTTATGTTCTAATACCTCCTCCTTAAATGCAGGCATCATCTGGAAAGAGACATCCAAACTTATTTTAGGATTCGTTGGTTCAGGTTCTATCTCTAAGATTTCAAGAAGAACTTCATAATTTTCATCAAAGCTTTTCCATTCAGGAAGCCCCTGTTTGTGCCAGGCGGCTAAAGTGGATTCTCTCGGCCAACCAGGATCAAAAGGTATCTTATCCGGCTTCCCAAATAATAAAGTCTCCAGAAACCTTTCTCTTTCAGTCATAATAGAAATTTTCTGATTTCATTTCCTTACCTTATCTGCAGCTTTTTTCACACCTTCTATTATCATATTTAGCTCTTTCTTTGTCAATCTTGGATGCATTGGGAGATTTAATTCCCTTTTGTAGAAAAACTTCTCAGCATTTGGACAGTGCTGGTCTCCATACCCAAGCTCTTTCAATGCAGTGAAATGGTAATTTGGCTGATAATGAAGAATCCCCTGTATTCCCTCTTCTTTATAGAGAATCCTCATAAATTCATCTCTACCAGCACCCAATTTCTCTTCCTCTACACAGAGAGTATAAAGGTGGTAGACATGGAAACAATTCTCATCTTCATATGGTACAGTTAACCCTTTCACTCCTTTCAACCCTTCGCTCAGATACCGGCTATTTTCTCTCCTTTTCTGAATGAGCATATCTACTTTCTTGAGCTGTGCACGTCCACAGGCGGCCTGAGGCTCGTTCATTCTGTAGTTATTGCCAAAATGCCCTTTTGTGGAAATAACGTCAAAATGAGAAGGAATCCAGTAATCGGTAACTGCTTCCTTCGTAAGGGTATAATCCCCAAACTTAAATGTCTTCTGTTCTTCCGGCCATTGCCCGATAGACATACACCGCATTTTCCCAATCGCATCAACAAAATCATCTCTGTTTGTTGTTATCATACCACCTTCTCCAAGCGTGGTAATATTTTTGAGTGAGTGAAAACTAAAACAACCAATGTCTCCAATGGAACCCGCTTTCTTTCCCTTATACTCCGCTCCCACTGTATGTGCGCAGTCTTCCATAACAAAAAGGCTGTGTTTCTTTGCAATCTCCATAATCGGGTCCATATCGCATATCTGTCCGCCATAATGAACAACATAAATCGCCTTTGTGCGAGGGGTAACTTTCTCCTCTATCTTTGACGGGTCAATATTAAATGTCCGGGGGTCAATATCAGCATATACAGGTTTTACCTTCTCTTTAAGAAGAACAAGTGTCGTCGCAATAAACGTATTTGGTGTAACGATTACCTCATCCCCTTCCCTGAGGTCAAAGACCTGAGCTGCTACATGCATTGCAGTTGTGCAATTTGTCGTGGCAAACGCATGCGGTACGTTGTGAACCTTTGCAAATTCTTCCTGGAATAACTGAACCTGTGGTCCCATGGTAAGAGAATCCTGTTTCATTGCAGAAAGGACCGCTTTCTCTTCCTCTTCGTCAAAAATAGAACCGGAAAAGGAGTAAGGGACTTTTAATTTTACCCCATCATTCATCTGATAACCTGAGGTTATCCCCCCTTCAGTATCACTCCCCGTGTACATCTTCTCTTCTCTTTTTTCTCCCATGACTACTTCCTCCCTTCTATATCCCTGATTAGTTTTGACAATCCTTTCACTATTTCTTCACAAACTTTTTTCCCTAATTCTGCATTAGCTCCCCTTGGGTCACCCATGACACCAACCTTAATTTCCGGTTTCTGCCTCAGTTTTGGAATAACATATTTATTATCAAAAGGTTTCTCCACCTGTAAATAATTATCCTGATTAAGCTTCATGTCTTCATATATTTTCCCTTTATCGACCTGAATGTCTTCCCTCACAAGTTCAGGCTTCCAGTACATCATAAGTGAGGTCTCAATTAATGCGGCATGGAAATCATGCTTCTTGACTGCTCTCATCCATGTTCTTGAAAACTCCCACACCGGCGCAACAACAAGGACTATATCAGAATGCGGGGTCTGTCTGAGAAATAGCCTTGTGCATTCCCCAAGAGCATTTAGATTTTCCGTCCCACCGTGACCAAGAACCAGTATTACATTCCTGAATCCCTGCTGAGTGAGGGACCTTATAATATCCATAACAACCAGTGACATGACCTGCGGGCTTATGTTTATTGTCCCCGGCAATTCTCCGCCTGAAAAGCTGTAATTCAAGGGAGGGGCAACAACACAACCTGTCTTCTCTGATAGTCTCTTGCATACCTCATATGCATTGTGAATATCAGTACTTAAAGGCAAATGATATCCATGCTGTTCAACTACACCAAGTGGAACCAAAACTGTCTTCACTTTTCTCAACGCAGCCCGCACATCCTTTACCGTCATATTTTCCATAAGATTAACTTTCATATTAACCTCACACTCCTCCCGCTATTACTTGATTCATATGCCGCTAAAACTACTTTCTGATTCCACAGCCCATCTTCTCCTGTAGATGAAGACTCTTCACCATTCTCTATCATCTCGCAAAAGTCTTCTATCTCCTTCTGATAAGTATTCTTTGGAGCAAGAACAATTTTCTCTCCCTCTCCCGCTGCTCGTGCCTGTTCTGCTTCATATCCCTTAGTCCTCCTCTCAACATACGCAGTAACCTCACCTCCGGGAAGTTGTCCTATCGTCCCCCTCGCGATGACACTTCCTTTTGTCCCATATACCTCAAGCATATTCTTTGAGGAATTATCCGGGATGCTGAAACAGGTATCAACTATCCCATAGGCACCATTCTCAAACTCAAGTATTACAACTGCTGTATCTTCCACCTTATAGCTAAATGCATTTGTCTTCGTAAAAGCAGATACTTTAACTGCTCTACCAAAAAACATCTCAAGCAAGTCAATGCAGTGACTCCCCATATCAATAAGGGAACCCCCTCCGCCTAATTCGGGGTTCTGCCTCCATGCTCCTTTAATCTCAGGATACCAACAGGATAACTGTGCCCTTCCCATGACCGGCTTGCCAAATTCACCATTATCAAGCATCTCTTTGATTCTTTCATGATATACGTTATGCCTCATCATAAATCCTACAGATAACTTCACTCCATTCCTCTTGCAAGTGGAAATCATCTCCTCACATTCCTCAACCGTCTTCGCCATTGATTTTTCACAGAGGATGTGTTTCCCCTTAGCAGCGGCAGTTATCACATGCTGGTAGTGTAAATATACCGGTGTAGCGATGTAGACTGCATCTATATTACTATCACTTAGTAAATCCTCTTCTTTGGTAAAGTACATCACGCCATATTCCTCAGCCAGTTTTTCTACCTTCTCCCTTTGAATATCCATGACAGCTACAAGTTCTGCATTCTTTGCCTTCAGTATTCCCTCAGGGATAGTCCTTCTTTCAGCTATCCCACACGCCCCTAATACACCAAATCTAACCGTCATATCTCCCCCTCCTGTTAGCCTGTCATTCTGAGGAGCAAAGCGGTCCTGAACGAAGTGAAGGAACTGGAGATCCTTCGTTTCACTCAGGACAGGCTCAGAATGACACCCTGCGAAGTGTTTGCAATGACATGGTAGAACATTTGCCCTCGCACAAATTATCCCATTTCGAGAGAAGTTTGACAATAGAATATATTAATCTTTTCTTTGTTTTTTTAGGATTTTTCCGGTGGGGAAACCTTTTTTCGGTATTCTCCCGGCGGGATACCTTCTAATCTCTTGAATAATTGATTGAAGTAGTTAGGGTCTTCATACCCAACCATTTCAGATATCTTGCTTACTGTTAGCTTAAAATCTTTAAGAAGCTCTTTCGCCTTCTCAATTCTAACCTTAATGAGATATTCGCTAACATTATATCCTGTATTCTCCTTAAAGAAAGTGCTGAAGTAATTAGGGCTTAAGAAAACAGTTTGTGATATCATATCAAGGTTTATTGACTCATTGTAATTTGTCTCTATAAACTCCTTTGCGGCTTTCACTATTCGCCTATCTCTCATTTTCGAGTCAGATGACAGGTTGTCAAAAGTGAGGAACGGCATTGCTTTTTTTAACTGCATTTTGAGCTTTTCCTCTTCCCTCATCTTTTCCACGAGTTTTTTCTGCTCCCTAAGAAGTTGTCTTTCCAAAGCATAAGATAGTTCCTTCTCAATTATATAAGAGGAGATAAGCGATATCAATCTTACAGCAAGGTTAAGCTCATCTCTCTGAAAAACTTTAATTTTCATGTAAGCCTTCTTCAGTTCAAGCATGTTTATTCCAAGCTCTTTCACCCTTTTCTTTATTTCTTTGAAATCATTATCAGACGGAGGCTCAGATAGAAACTGCCCCGCAAGTATTGAACCAACACGCTTTCCTTTAACCTTGAGACACATTGCCACATTTGTCAGGCCGGCATGGCATATGTAAATCTCCGGTTCACCTTTTCTTGATGCTTCCTTGACTGCTGCGGAATCCGATTCAAGACACCTTCTTATTCCCTCACTATCTGACTGGATAATCCTGCAGAACTTGTTTCTTTCTCTTTCCGGGTAGAAATCAACTGCCCCGGTCTCCCCGATATCACATAATGAGATTGTGAGCCCGGTCCCTTCATAAAAAAGTTTCCTTATATCATCTAAAATCTCCTTTTCTACAATTTTCTTAAATCTCATCCTTTTCCTTATCCAGCCCTGATATCTCTAATCTGCAACTGGAGTTCGCTCTTTCCTTCCCAGGTATTCATCTGCGGGTTATAAACAATGTCCATACTCCCGCCCCTGTTTAAATTTGCAGCGCAGTCACCCATACCAAATCCAATTGCATCTATGCTTTTCCGATTTCTTAAAACTTGCATTTTTAAATGTCTGTTGGACACAGTGCGGGGACGTATTGCCTGCACATTATGTGAGATGAACACCGGTTCACTATTTCCGGAACCGTATGGCTTAAGGCAGATAATATCCTTAACCAGCTCTTCTGTGACATCAGATAAATCCAATTCCATATCAATTCTTAATCTCGGCAGCAAATCCTTACCCGCAAGCTTTTCTCTCCCGACTTCCTGCATCTGCTCACAAAACTTTTCAAGGTTCCTCTTTGGTATAGTCAGTCCTGCGGCCCGGCTATGTCCACCGAACCTGGTGAGTAATCGACTGCATTCCCTGAGCGCATAGAGAATGTGAAATTCCTCTATACTGCGGCAAGACCCCTTGCCCTTTTCCTTGTCCATCGCTATAAGAATTGCCGGACGACAGTAACTCTCCACGAGTTTGGATGCAACAATACCGACAAGTCCCGGGTGCCAGGACTCATCCGCAAGAACAATCACCGGGCATAGTTTCTTCTCCGGTTCTTTTTCTATTTTCTCCTGCGCCCCTCTTAGGATCTTCTCCTGAATCACCTGCCTCCTGCGGTTATTCTCTTCCAGCTCACGCACCAGGCAAAGTGCTTCTTCCTCCGATTCGGTCAATAGCAGCCTTAAACTCTTCTCTGCCGAATCCAATCTTCCGGGTGCGTTCAGGCGCGGAGCCAGGATGAAAGATATTTCCCGGGCTGTCAGTTTGTCCTTTGAAATTCCTGACGTTTGCATCAGCGCTCTTAATCCTACTTTTTTAGTCCTTGCCAGCTTCTCAAGTCCATATCTTACGAGGATACGGTTTTCTCCATTCAGTGGAACAATATCAGCAACTGTTCCGAGTGCTACTAAGTCAAGATACTCCTCCACATTCTGAAGTCCCGAGAGCCCCTGAGCTAACTTGAATGCTACCCCAACACCCGAAAGGTCTTTACAGGGATAAGAACAATCCAACTGATGCGGGTTTATGACAGCTACCGCCGGTGGCAGCGCAACGGACTCAACTTCATGATGGTCGGTAATTATCGTGTCTATCCCTAATTTGCGCGCAAGGATTACCTCACGGAGAGAATTTGTCCCGCAGTCAACCGTTAGAATCAGATTCACGCCATCCTTATACGCAAGGTGAACTGCCTCTTCGTTTAGCCCATAGCCTTCTTTCGTCCTGTGAGGTATGTATGAATACACACTTCCGCCCATCTCCTTCAAAACTGATGTGAGAAGAGCTGTAGCTGTTAATCCATCAACATCATAATCTCCATATATGAGTATTTTTTCTCTCTTAGAGAGCGCTTCTCTAATACGATTGACGGCTTCCTCCATACCATTCAGTAGAAAAGGGTCATGCAAATTCTTGAATTCTGGTCTGAGGAAAACTTTTGCTTCCTCTACAGTGCTTATCCCGCGATTTATCAATAATCCGGCAAGTAACTCTGATACCCCCAACTGCCGAGACAACGTCTGTCTCAATTGAGCATCAGGAGCTAAAACTTCCCAGACCATATTCTTAAATGAAACACCAGACATTAAAATGAACTCATCTATTACAATTAGCTATACCAAACTTTTACATTTGTAAGCGACTTTCGCTATTTTCACTTAAATTATCCACACCCATTAGCTACAGGGGCAGGGGCGACTCCACCGCAGCGACTTAGGGAAATGCTTTTTGCTTGTCTCCGGCAAGCAAAAAGGGGGCTCCCCGGAGCAAGGGGAGTTGCCCCTGCCCCTTATCTTCCACCTTTTTTATACCATTCAACGAGGATAGGACTTGCAACGAAAATTGAGGAGTAGGTTCCAACAACTATCCCGATGAGTATTGCGAAAGCAAAATCGTTAATAACCTCTCCACCAAGAATGAAGAGAGAAACAACCACTATGAAAGTTGTAAGTGAAGTGAGGATAGTCCTGCTCAGCGTCTGATTTATGCTCCTGTCAACGATTCGCGCGAAGTTTTCCCTCCGGAGGAGACGCATGTTTTCTCTGATGCGGTCAAACACAACAATTGTATCATTCAGTGAGTAACCAATAATCATCAGAAGCGCCGCAACTACAGGAAGAGTAATTTCCCTGCCGGTAAATGAGAAAATGCCGATTGTTATAAGAACATCATGCACAAGCGCGGCTATTGCGGCAATTGCAAATTTGAACTGAAACCGCCACGATATATAGATAACAATCCCTAACAGGGCAAAGACGATTGCAAGGAGCGCTTGCTTCCTCAGATCCTTCCCTACAACCGGACCGACAAAACTCGTTTGACCAAATTTCCCCGGGTCCTGAAGAATCCCCGCAAATTCCTCCCTGAGACTATCATCAATCTGCGCAGCTACTTCACTTTCCACTTCAGTTCTGATAATTATCCCCTTGCCGCCCTCAAATTGCTGGAGGATACTTTTCTCAAGACCAACTCTACCAAGACATTCTCTGACGCGTTCTATATCAACAGGTTCAGTGAATGTGCGGAGGAGAAGTGTCCCCCCTCTAAAATCAATTCCGAGATTATCAGCTCCTCTACTGGTTGTGGAGATAACACCTGTAATGATTACGAGAGTAGAGAGGACAAAAGCAACGCGCCTCCGCCCAACAAAATGTATGTTTGACCTGCGGACCAGCTCAAGCATCAAAATCCTTGTGAATCTTCGCCTGCTTGCCAGAATGTCAAGAATAAGCCTCGTTACCACCAGTGCTGTAAACATACTGGCTATAATACCTATGCTCAGAGTAACAGCGAAACCGCGTATTGGTCCCGTTCCAAACTGGAAGAGGACTATTGCCGCAATTAATGTGGTTATATTTGAATCAAGGATTGTGAGAAGAGCTTTTTTATAACCACTTGCAATACTTACACGGATACTTTTCCCGCTCCTTATTTCTTCACGCATCCTTTCAAATATGAGAACATTTGCGTCAACAGACATTCCAATGGTCAGGATTATTCCTGCAATACCCGGAAGCGTTAGAGTCCCTCCGAGTCCGGCAAGAACTGCAAGCACTATGATTAAATTTAAACTTAAGGCAAAATCAGCAATTAAACCGCACAGGAGATAATACACAGCCATGAATACCAGAACAAATATAGCACCTATCATAGCCGCCTTCACACCCTTCTGGATTGAATCCTGACCGAGAGAAGGGCCAACTGTACTCTCAAACTCAATCCTGATTGATGCAGGAAGTGCACCTGCCTTCAACATATTTGAGAGGTCTTTTGCTTCATCAGGTGTAAAACGACCACTTATGTATCCAGTCTTTGTCCGCTCTATTTTATCTTGAATTATCGGCGCTGACTGAACTATCCCATCAAGAACAACAGCCAGAGGTTCCCCAACATTAGCTCCGGTAACTCTTTCAAAAAGGAGCGCTCCCCTCCTCTTGAACTCTATATGAACTATTGGCTGCATCCGCTCGTAACCAATATAGGCATTCTTAAGAAGTTCTCCACCAAGCTCAGGTTTCTTTTTTATCAGATAAAGCCCCTGACATTTTCTTCCCGACTCATCTTCAACAGTTTTCCCGAATGCAAACCGAAAACCAGTCGGAATGGATTCGGCAACATCCTCTCTTTCAAGGATTGCGGATATTTCTTCTGCGTCTTCGACACGAAAGCCAACTCCAACCCCCTCAACATCTCTCAGATATGTTCGGATACCTGCACCTTTTTTCTCATCAATCTCAGTTATTATCCTCGTGAGTTGAGATGTTTTCTTTGTAAGGTGAAAACTCAATTTCGCTGTTTTGCCGATAAGTGCTTTAGCTCTCTCAGGCTCTTTCAACCCCGGTAGTTGCACAACAATCCTGTTTCTGCCCTGAGGCTGAATTGACGGTTCAGCAACACCAAACTCATCTACACGATTTCTGATTGTCTCCACTGCCTGATGCTGGACTGCCTCTTGAATCCCCTCCACTTCTTTCCTAAGAAGAGTCATGGAGAGTTCATCTGCCCCCACAGTTTCAACCTCCCAGTTCTTATACTCTTTTGTTAGAATCTGATATGCAGTGGACATGTCAGCTTCTTCTTGAATTTTAATACTCAACTTGTGTTTATCAGGCGTTATAGAAGCTAATTTAATCTTCCTCCCGTTCAATGTCCGTTTTATATCTGTAATGTAGTGGCGGACTGCAGTCGCTATTGCCTCATCGGTGTCAATTTCAAGGACAAGGTGTGTGCCACCCTGAAGGTCAAGCCCAAGATTAATTTTCTTCCCCGGGAGAAATCTCTTAACTCCGGTTGGCAAGCGGCGATAAATCGGAGTTGAGGGAATTGCGTAAATCAGAGAGATGAATACAACAATACAAACTAAAACTATCCTTCCTTTAAGATTCTTCTTCATTTCTTCCCTTCCCTCCTTAAACCTTGATAAACAACATTGTCCTGACAAATAAACTATTTATGGTATACTTTACATTTCCCATAATATTTCTTTATCCTTCTCCTATCCTCATTCTTTTTATCACCTTTATAATAAATCTCTATGAATTCTATCTTGTCTTCACTTTCACAATAAGCATATGTTATTCTTATACCACTTGCTACTCCTTTGCCCTTCAAAGACTTACAAGCAAATTTTCTCGCTTTGTATATTTTGGGATAGTCTATGCCAAGATCGGCTATTTGAACAATACCTTTATTATCTATATTCAACTTATGGAATAATTCAAGTTGCGTCTTTATAAACACTTCCAAATCTTTCTCAAGGGTGCGGAATCTCCTGGAGAGTTTTTTGAAATCTTTTTCAAATTCAGAAAGTCTTTTAACCTCATCAAATATCTTCTTCACTATAAGACCTTACTGAATATTGAGCAGTGCGGTAAAAGACTGATTCGTAATCTATTATTTTGCCATTTTCTGTAGTTAGCCAGGGCACATCATTATGAGAGTATTCGCTTATTTCGGAAGCATTCATGTTAGAAAACTTTTCCAAAATTTCATCTATCATCTTTGTTTCATTTGCCTTTAACTTAGTCAAATCAGGCTCTCGCAAAGGAAGATATTTTGTTTGTGGATATTGGAAGTATTTGTCTTTAATCTTCACTAAATCTTTTCCCTCCATTTCCTTTACAATTTTATTAAATTCCTTTGGAGTGGGACCAAAATGATTTTTTAAATAAGTTGCTCCTATTAGTTGTTCTTCATATTTCTCATAGAAATTGAAATCAATAAAATAAAGAAGTTTATATAGGACAGTTTCCCCTATATTTGGTTTTGATCCAACCTTATTTAGAATATAGATTAAGACCTCTTTAAACTTCTCTAAATCTTTCTGAGGAACACTTATTCGTATTTTTGTTTTTGCCACTGGAATTTTTCCTTTTTCCCTTTCCAATACCACTTTTATATCTTGCTCTAAGTCGAGAAGAACATCTGTGGGGATATTAAATATTTTAGAGAGCTTGGCCATTTCTTCCGCACTTATTTTTCTCTCGCCATTCTCTATTTGAGAAATAGATACCCGACCTAATCCTAATAAATCTGCAAGCCTTTCTTGAGACAGCGCCAACTGCTCTCGAAAATTCTTTATTCTTATACCCAATCTCTTATAAAAAGTATCCATATTCTCACCCCCCTATTTATCTTTCAATCTGATTATACCGCTTGTAAAATAATCTGTCAAGCAATTGTTTTAAAACCTAACATTGCTTATGAACTGTTGGTTTTTGTTTTCTCAACATGCGTGATGGAGCTTCGCAAAATCTCGACTTTTACATTGTCCGCTATCTTCACTACAACAGTTTTCTCTTTAAGCCCTGCTACAATCCCGAGAAGCCCACCCGATGTTACAATTTTATCTCCCTTCTGCAATCCGGAGACCGTCTTCTCAAGCTCCCTTTGCTTCAACCGCTGCGGGCGGAAGATAAGCAGGTAGAATATGGCAAAGATAACAATCCATGGCCATAATAATGTAATCATTGGAGCTTGAGGAAGCCCGCCACCAGGGAGCCCGCCACCAGATGCTGCCGCTAAACAATAGCCTTCTTCTAACATATCATCCTCCTATTTTGATTCCCTAGTTCTTACTGCTATACTTTGATAGGAATCTTTCTTTATACTCTGCAAACGTATCCTGTAAGATATTCTCCCTTATTTCTTCCATAAGGCTATTATAGAAGTGAAGGTTATGCCAGGTATTAAGACGGAGACCCAGAATTTCATTGCATCTAAGAAGATGGTGAAGATAAGCTCTCGTATAATTGCGACATACATAACAATCACATTTGTCATCCAGTGGCACAAACTCGTCCTTATATCTTCCACTCTTAATACTGATACGCCCATTATGCGTAAAAATACACCCATTGCGGGCATTTCGTGTCGGCAGGACACAATCAAACATATCTACACCAGCTTCCACACTCAAGAAAATGTCCTCAGGCTCCCCAACTCCCATCAGATACCGCGGCTTATCCTCAGGCAAAAATGGGATTGTTTTCTCTACTATTTCCTGCCGCATCGCTCTATCCTCGCCTACACTCAATCCGCCGAGAGCATACCCTGAAAAATTAAGCTTCACAAGTGTTTCGCAACAGACCTTGCGCAAATCATGGTAAAAATTTCCCTGGACAATACCAAAAAGAGCTTGCTCCCCATTTTCGTGCACTGCCTTTGACTTTTCAGCCCAGAGGCAGGTGAGTTTCATAGACGACCTGGCGTATTCATAACTACACGGGTAAGGTGTACATTCGTCCAGCGGCATAATAATGTCAGCGCCAAAATGCTCCTGCGATTTGATAACATCTTCCGGCGAAAAAAAATGCCGCGAGCCATCAAAATGAGATTGAAATTCAACTCCATCCTCGCTAATCTGCCGAAGTTTTGCCAGACTAAAAACCTGATATCCTCCACTGTCTGTAAGAAGCGGTCTCTGCCAGTGCATGAATTTATGCAGTCCTCCGGCTTTCTCCACCACCTCACTCCCGGGCCTTAAACTTAGATGATAGGCATTGACAAGGACTATCTGGATACCAATTTCTTGAAGTTCCTCAGAACTCATTGTTTTTATGGTTCCCTGAGTTCCAACAGGCATGAAGACAGGTGTATCAATAGTGCCATTAGAGGTAATCAATTTCCCAACCCTTGCACTTGTTTTCGTATCCTTATGTATGACTTCAAAACTAAATGCCATTGGCTACAATACAAGCATTGCATCCCCATAACTAAAAAAACGATATTTTTTCTCAATAGCAGACTGATATGCTTTCAGCAGGAAATCCCTTCCGCAGAAAGTGCAGGTAAGAACAAAAGTTGTTGAACGGGGAGGGTGGAAATTCGTGATTAAAGAGTTAACTGTTTTAAACTTATATCCCGGATAGATGAAAAGGTCAGTCCAACCATTCCCAGCTTTGAGTTTCCCATCTTCACCGCTAACCGTCTCAAGAACCCTCGTTGTGGTTGTCCCCACCGAAACTACCTTCTTCCCCGGCTCCCTTTCATTTATGATGCCGCAGGCAGATTCCCCAATCTCATAGAATTCAGGTTCTATGAAGTGCTCTTCAATCCTTTCTTCTTTAATCGGTCTAAATGTTCCCGCTCCTGTGGAAAGTGTGACATTTACAACTTTTACTCCTTTCCCTCTGAGTAGATTAAGTAACTCTTTTGTAAAATGTAATCCCGCAGTAGGAGCCGCGACTGCTCCGGGCTTTTCAGCATAAACTGTTTGATATCTTTCTCTATCCTCCATCCGGGCTTCTCTCCTGATATACGGCGGAAGAGGAACCTCGCCCACTTCCTCAAGAATCCGGTAGAAATCATCCGAATACTCAAAGGTGACAATCCATTTCCCATCATTGACTTTTTCTTTTGGTATTGCCCTTAATTTCCCCCCGCAGAAGTTGATACTTCCACCAATTCTTACTCTCTTCGATGGTCTCATAAGGACTTCCCAGGAAGAATTCTCTCTTTCCCTGAGGAGAAAAACCTCAACTCTGGCACCTGTTTCTTCCTTAACACCAATGAGCCTGGCAGGGATTACAAGTGTATCATTCATCACAAGAATGTCCCCTTCTTCAAGGAAAGAGGGAAGGCCTTTGAAAATGCTGTGACAAATTGACTTTTTCTTCCTGTCAAGAACCAAAAGATTACACTCATCGCGCACTTTCGCAGGCTGCTGAGCAATTAGTTCTTCCGGCAACGCATATTCAAAACCCACTGTTTCTACCATAGGTTACCCTGTTTCCCGCTTCTTTTCTTAAGTTTCAGACATTCGTAGCCTCGCTCGGTAACCTTACGTCCTCTGGGAGTTCTTTCCAGATAACCTTCCTGCACAAGATATGGTTCATATACCTCCTCAATAGTATCGCTTTCCTCACCAACCGCGGATGATATAGTACTTAAACCCACAGGTCCGCCATTAAATTTTTCCACTATGGTTGTCAATATAAATTTATCCATATCATCAAGTCCAAATTCATCCACCTCAAGCATTTCAAGTGCTTTACCTGCGACATTCACGCTAATTCTACCATCAGCTTTAACCTCCGCATAATCTCTTACCCTTTTCAGCAGCCTGTTGGCAACCCTCGGAGTGCCACGCGACCTTCTTGCTATTTCCACTCCCCCCTTATCCTCCATCTCAATATCAAGGATAGTTGCTGACCTTCTCACAATTTTTTCCATCTCTTCATGGTTGTAATAACCAACCCGTATTATAATGCCGAACCTCGCTCGCAGAGGGGAGGTAATAAGTCCCGCCCTTGTTGTTGCTCCAATGAGAGTATATTGAGGAAGTTCAAGTTTTACACTGCGAGCGCTTGGACCTTTACCTATCATTATGTCCAGTTTGAAATCTTCCATAGCGGGGTAAAGGATTTCCTCGACAACATGGTTTAGACGATGCACTTCATCTATGAAAAGAATATCTTTTTCCTTGAGATGACTCAAAATTGCAGAGAGGTCTATTGGACGCTCAATGACGGGACCTGAGGTGCCATTGATGTTGACCCCAAGCTCCCTCGCCACTATATTAGCAAGAGTTGTCTTACCAAGACCTGGCGGTCCGTAGAAAAGAACATGGTCTAAAGCATCCCCGCGCTTTTTCGCAGCCTTAATAAATATTTGCAACTGTTCCTTGATTTTCTCCTGCCCAACAAAATCTTTGAGAAACTGCGGGCGAAGTTTTAGATCAAGTTCGCTATCTTCCTTCATCCTTGACGGAGTAACTATACTTTTTTTCATTTAAAGGTGTTTTAAAGCCTCCCTTATTAATTCTTCCAGACTGCATCCTTCGGGGAGATGCTTCCTCGCAGTTCTAATTGCTCTTGCTGCCTCCTGTGGTTTACAGCCGAGAGACATCAGCGCAGATATCGCATCTCTTGCACTGTCCGCGGCAACTTTCGCTATTTTCCCAGTCACAGGTTCAGGTATACTCACACCTATCTTGTCTCTCAGCTCAAGCAACAACCTCTCCCCCGTTTTCCTTCCAATTCCAGGGACCGTTGTTAAAAGAGACACATCTTCACTGTTCACTGCCTGCCTGAATTCATCTACAGACAATGTTGATAGAATTCCGAGAGCCATTCTTGGCCCCACACCTGTAACAGAAAGAAGCAATTCAAAAAGTTCCTTCTCTTCCCTGCTCACAAAACCATAAAGCTGCATCGCATCATCACGCACGTAGAGATATGTATAAATTTCCTGAGTGCCTTCAACTTCACCAAGTCGAGCATATGTGGAAAGAGGGATATGCAAACCATACCCCACCCCGTTTACATCAATCATTATATAAGTCGGCAGTTTAGTTATGAGTTTCCCACAAATATAGTCAATCATAATTCCTTGAGCCTTGGATTTCTGCTATGCTGATGGCAGATTGCAGCCGCAAGAGCGTCAGCCGCATCTTCCGGCTCAGGCACTGTATCCAGATGGAGCAGAACCTTGACCATATCCTGCACCTGTCCTTTATCTGCCCTGCCGTAACCAACCACAGCCTGTTTAATCTCAAGAACACTGTAGCCTGCGACCTCAATTCCGCTGTTCAGCGCAGTCAGTTCTATCGCTCCAACTACCTGACCAATTCTGAGGGATGCCTTCGGATTCTTTGCAAGAAAAGGTTCCTCAACAGAGAGGGCTTCCGGTTTATGCTCAAGGATAACTTTCTCAATCCCCTCAGAGATTCTCTTCAACTTTTCAGGAAAAGAAAATTTGGAAGGTGTGGAAACTTTCCCATACGCTACCAAATGTAACCTGTAATCTGTTCCATCTATTATGCCCCATCCAACTGTTGAGGTGCCAGGGTCAATCCCGAGTATGCGCATTTCAATGAGAGGTCAATTCCTCCATTATTTCATCAGGCACATCAAAATTGGCATAAACATGCTGTGTATCCTCGCATTCCTCCAATGCTTCAGCAAGTCGCAGAACCTGCTCAGCAACTTTGCCTTCAACACCTACAGTGCTCTCAGGCACAAGAGTTAGTTCCGCATAGCTAATTTCAATGCCTTTTTCTGAAAGAGCTGCTTTAAGTTTTTCAAGATTTTCGGGAGGAGATGTAACCACATAGGTATCTCCGTCAAGACGCAAATCTTCTGCGCCGGCATCAAGCACAATTTCCATCAACTCATCTTCGCCAACGTTTTTCCTGTCAACAGTTACTACCCCCTTCTTGTGAAAGAGCCATGAAACACACCCTCCTGCACCTAAATGTCCACCACATTTACTGAAAACCTTCCTGAGTTCTGATGATGTCCTATTCTTGTTATCCGTTACAACTTCTACCATCATTGCAACCCCACCGGGTGCGTAACCTTCGTAAACACACTCTTCATAATTTACTCCGGGAAGTTCTCCTGTCCCTTTCTTTATAGCTTTGGTTATATTTTCGGACGGCATATTTACACTTTTTGCAGTTTGAATTACCGCTCTCAACCTCGGATTTGCATCCGGGTTACCGCCTCCCTGCCGCGCTGCTACTGTTACCTCCCTTATCATACGGCCGAAAAGTTTGCCCCGCTGGGCATCCATCTTTGCCTTCTTATGCTTTATAGAACTCCACTTAGAATGTCCGGACATAAATATAGCCCCCAGCTCTCAGCCGTCAGCCTTCAGATTTCTTCGCTTCGCTAATCAGTTTTTCACCTACGCGGGCAGGGACTTCCTCATAGTGAGAGAACTTCACCTGATAACTCCCCCTGCCCTGCGTCATAGATTTTAAGTCCGTTGAATACCTGTTAATTTCCGCAAGAGGGACATGCGCTTTTATTACCTGCCTTTCTCCCTTCATTTCAATCCCCATAATCCGTCCACGCTTGCTGTTTAAATCAGAAGTTACATCGCCGACATATGTTTCTGGTATAACTATTTGAACCTCAACAATTGGCTCTAACAATACAGGGTTCGCTTCGGCAAAAGCCTTCTTGAAAGCCATCGATGCGGCAATCTGAAAAGCCATATCTGAAGAATCGACATCATGAAATGAACCATCATAAACCGTTGCTTTTACATTAATCACAGGATGGCTTGCCAGGATACCTTTTGACATAGCATCCTTCACACCCTTTTCAATTGCCGGTATATATTTGCTTGGAATGGCACCTCCCACAATCTTATTAACAAACTCGAAATCCTTATCCCTCGGAAGAGGTTCTATCTCAAGAAACACATCTCCATATTGTCCCCTGCCCCCAGATTGTTTCTTGTATTTACCCTGCACTTTTGCAGTTGAACGAATTGTTTCCCGGTAGGCAACCCTTGTCTTCTCAACAACTACCTCAACACCAAACCTCTCCTGGAGACGCTCCACAACAACATCAAGATGAACATCTCCCATCCCCGTAACAATTGTCTGCCCGAGTTCATGGTCATGTCGTATCCGTAAAACAGGGTCCTCTTCAGCCAGTTTCCTGAGAGATGTGCTGAGTTTTTCCTGATCCTTCTTTGTCTTTGGTTTGAGAGCAACTGAAGCTACCCCTTCAGGAAGATTAACAGGCTCCACCAATACCGGATGTTTCTTATCGCAGAGAGTATCCCCTGTTCTGGTTATCTTAAGTTTAGCAATAGAGGCAATGTCACCTACAGCTACTTCTGAAGTTTCCTCCCGATTTCTTCCACGCATAAGATAAATCTGACTGATTTTCTCTGTTTTTCCCTTTGTCGAATTATAGACCTCAGAACCTGCAGTAAGCTTTCCAGAATAAACTCTGAAAAGCAATACATCTCCTAAATGCGGTTCATTAATCGTCTTGAAAACATATGCTGTGAAAGGCGCATCAGGAGAAAGCTCCCTGGTTTCCTCCTTCCCTGCTCCGGGAATAGTCACCGGGAGAGACTCACACTCTACCGGTGAAGGCATATAATCAATAATTGCATCATACAGCGGCCTGACCGCAATGTTCTGGTATGCACAACCACAGAAGACGGGAACTATTTTCCTCTGAATAATTCCTATTCTGAGTCCTCTTTTTAACTCCTCCACGGTAAGTTCTTTGCCCTCAAGATACTTCTCAACAAGCGCATCATCATTTTCTGCTGATGTTTCGATAAGTTTCTCGCGAACTTCTGAGACTTCTTTTGAGAGTTCAGCAGGTATCTCCCCACCTCCTGTCTCCTTCCCCTCCGAATAGGTTAGGACTTTCATGCTGATAAGGTCTACCACACCTTTAAAATCTGCTTCCTTTCCGATTGGCAGTTGTATCGGAGTTATCTTGAAAGCACCACCCCACCTTTCCTGAAGTTCCTGAAGGATGGAATTCCAATTAGCAGACTCCTTATCCATCATATTCACAAAAATTAAGCGCGGCATTTTAAACTCATCAGCATATTCCCATGCTGTCTCAGTTCCAACCCCAATGCCAGAGGTAGCATCAATCACAAAAATAGCAGAATCAAATGCCCGCATACTCTGTTTCACATCACAGCTAAAATCTGCATAACCCGGAGTATCAACCATATAAATTCTATGTCCATTCCACTCAGAGGTAAGCAGGCTTGAATCAATTGTCATCTGCCTTTTTATTTCATCAGAGTTATAATCACTAATAGTGGTACCATCCTGAACCCGCCCAAGTCTACTTGTCAACCCGGCATTAAAAGCTAATGCCTCAGTCAGTGAAGTCTTCCCTGCCCCATTATGCCCTACAATTGCCGCATTTCTGATTTTCACTTATCCTCCTCCTGCATCGCCATAATATTTATTCCAGCCTCTTTGCAAAGAGCTGGGTGAAATTGTATCATTGCCTCATATAAAAATCTATATAAAAATTAGGTTTCCAGTTTTGTATTTTGTGTTGACAAAATGTAAACCGTATCGTAAACTGCTTTTTGGGAGGGGAAATACTTGACGATTATTTAGAGCAAATAAAGGTTGAGCTTATAGCTAGCAGAAATTTAATTCTTTAAAATTCTCTCTTTTTACTTGGCGCTACGGCACTGGAAAACTTTGGGGTTGACTCGGTAGTTTTGTAGCCTTAAGGTAAAGGTGGACCTGTGAAAGGAATAAAATGAGAAAGAAAAGGAATTTGAAAAGATGGTATCGGAATAGAGTTACGAAATCTTCCATCAAAACTGCTATTGGTGGAGTGAACGAGGCAATCTCGGGGAATGATGCTGATACTGTGAAGGCAACTCTTCTGAAAGCTATTCGCCAGATTGATAAGGCAGTAAGTAAAGGAGTGCTCCATAAGAATACTGCCGCCCGCAAGAAATCCAGACTCACACGGAAACTAAATTTATCCCTGGCAAAGTCTGACAATCAGTAGTTCCAGAGCAATTGCAGGAGCCTCTCCTGATTTTGTTTTAACATCTGTTTCAAGAAGCGCAGTAAAACTTTCCCTCAGTTTCTCATGAGAGAACTTCCCTGCCTGGGCGATAAGTCCGCGAGTGTGGAAACCGGGTATCTTTAAAACCTTCGCAATCTCATGTAACTGCATCCCTTTCTCTACATAAATTTTTACCCTCCAGAGCCGCCTGAATTGCCAGGCAAGAAGGCCTATTATCTCAGGAGCAGCTTTCCCTTGCTGAATTAGCGATGAAAGTATTCTCAACGCAAGATTTCTTCTCTTCCTTCCAATTGCATCTACAAGTTCAAATGTAGTATTGACCCTGCTTCCACCCGCAAGGGTTTGCACATCTTCAAGTTTAATTTCTTTTCTCTCCCCCACCTCTATAGAAAGTTTTTCCAATTCATTTGCCAGAAGGCGCAAATCTCGCCCGGCGAGCTCCTTCAACTCGTAGGCGGCTTTTGGAGTTAACCGCTTCCCCAGAGCGCGAGCTCTACTCACAAGCCATGGGACAACTTCATTCTCATACATAGTCCTGAAATCAATTTCTACACTAACTTCAGCAACTTTGCTAAAGAATCGGTCACTACCACTCTTAACTTCAGCCACTAATATAAGCAATGTATCAGGTGATGGATTCTCAATATAGGAGAGAATTCTTTCCCTGTCCACATCTAACAGCTGTTCTGCCGACCTCACAACAACCAATCTGCGAGACGTGCCAAATGGAAAAGTAAGAGCTCTTGACACAATATCTTCACCAGAACTTTCCCCGCCATAGAGAACATCTAAATTGAATCCGAGACTGAATTTAGATATGAGTTTTCTCAACAACTCTTCTTTCAAGAAATTTTCCTGACCTGAAAAAAGATACACGGGGGAAGGATTTTCCTCAATATGCCCCGATAGCTCTTTATAACCGAGCTTCATTATTCACCATGCTCTCACAGTTCTTGAAACAATCTTTTTCGCAAGTTCATAAAGAGCGAGACGGGACGCTTCTTCTTCTGTCCTGGCAAGAGCACCGCTCAGGTAATATGTGGCATCCCCCTCCATTAATTCCTCCCACATGGCTTCTTTTCCGCCAACCTGTCGGAGGGAGACGCTTGCCTGGATACGCACTCTATACTGTTCAACCTCTGATTCATCCACACCATAAGTATAAGGTTCCAGAACATACTCAACAATCTCACCACTTAACTGAACATCAGCTTCGGAAACATCCACCACAGAGAATGCCCCGTCAAGAATAAACTCTTTCGTAAGGACTTTTGATAGCTCTGCTTCAAGCCCATGCTCAAATGTTCTGTTTTCAAAGGTCGCGATATTAATTGTTGCAATATCGCTTCTCACCCCGGAATGGATTGTATATCCGCAACCTGAAATTAAAACTGCAAAAACCACAAGAATAAAGAAACTAAACTTTTGCGTTTTTTGAGCGACTTTCGTTATTTTAGGCAGAAGCAAACGTAGTCGGGATAAAGCAGAAATTATGTTTGACGACCCCATCACTGCGTGCAGTGGTGGGGGAGGAGTTTGATTTCTGCCCCGACGAAGTGAAGATTGTGCCGACCCTGCCAAAGAGGCAGGGGAAAATAACGCGGAGCGAAAAAAATGCAAAAGTTTAGTCACAACGGTATCATGTCTCCAGAAGTTCTCTTGCCAATTCTGCCCATTCAGTATCAGGGAAACGATGTATTAGTTCCTGACAGTAAAATAAAAACGCCTTTTTTTCTTTCTGCTTCAGGTAAAACAAGCAAATAGAGTAGAGTTTCTCCGCTGTTCTCTCCCTTAAGATAGATAACTTCTCTTTCACATTTTCAACAAACTGGCTTTCAGGATATTCTCTCAGGAAGCGAGTAAACTGAACGATTGCCTTATCAGTCATTGTCTGGTCGCGCTGTGCTGGCAGGGACTGTTTGAAGAAACTTACCCCCAATTTATGCTCCGCTTTCTCAAGCCATGGTTCTTCAGGATAGCTATCAATAACCTTCTGAAATTCAGAAGCTGCCCCTTCATACTCACCAAGTTCCAGGGAACAATAGCCTACCCTGTACTGGATTTCACCTGCATTCTCAATAGAGGGAGCAACTTCTAAAATCTTTCTGAAAATTTTCCCTGCCTGCTCATAAGTATTTTTAAAGAATCTTTCTTCTTTTAGATTGAATAGATAACACCCTATACGATATAAATCCTGAACAGCAGGCGAGAACCACCCACTGTCAGGGTAACTTTCAATAACACTCATATAAGCTGTGGATGCTTTCTCCATTTCACCAAGTTTTTCAAACAGGTCCCCTATCGCATAAAAGGCGCGAGCAGATACCTCACTCTCAGGATATTTTTTGATAACCCTCCTGTATCTTCTTATCCCATCTGAAAATCCAATCTCACATTTATCAAGAGCCCTCTGGGTTTCTGCGAATTCCTGCTCCGCTTTTTCTTCACTGCTGCCTTCTACAACGCAAGTAAATGCAATAAAAAAACCCAGAAGGCACGCAACCATTCCAACACTTATTATGTTTGTTCTACTGAACATTTGCATCTTGTAGCGGGTCACCGCTTCTTACCTTTCTTCTTATGCCTGTCCCTATTTAATCTCTTCTTCCTTTTATGTGTCCCCATCTTGGCTTTTTTCCTTTTTCTACCACAAGGCATGCTCAATCACCCCTTCCTCTAACATTAGTTCACTATTCATATTTGCAAACTCGGTTTCGTCCAGACTCTTTTGCTCGAAGCAATGCCGCATCAGCCTTATTCATCAACTTCTCTCCTGTATCAGCATCTACAGGAAAACTGCTCACCCCTACGCTTATAGTAACTGAAGTTTTTTCATCATACGCCTTGAAATGGCTATTTCCCACAAGCCAGCGAATTCTTTCTGCAACTTCATAAGCGCCTTTTTTATCAGTCTCAGGCAGCATGGCACAGAATTCCTCCCCTCCATAACGCCCTACAAAGTCAACTTCACGCACTCCTTCGCGGAGGATTTTTGCTATCTCCCTCAAAACAGCATCTCCAACTAAATGCCCATATCTATCATTATAACTCTTGAAATTGTCTATATCAGCCATAAGGAATGAAAGAGATAAACCATAATGACGAGCACGTTTCAATTCCTCTTCAAATCTCCGCAAGAAGTACCTCCGGAGCGCCACCTGCGTCAATCCATCTGTAATTGAGAGTTTTTCAACCTCCTCATAGAGCGCTACTTTCTGCATCTGAAGAGCAAACTGAGTTGTGAGAATGGAGAAAATGCCTGTAATTTCCTCCCCAGAGACTTGACCACCGCCCGTTGCTTCCCTGCTCTCTACACCACGAAGAGCAAAATTTTCAAGTATGCAAACACCAATCACTCTATCAGACAATATGAGTGGTACTCCCAAAACTGAACTGACCTGTGAAGGCAGGTTAAATTTCCTTCTCTCCGCATCTTCCTGAATGATGAGCGGTTTTGCAGTCTTCATAATCCAATTAATAACCTCATTTCTTCCGCTCTCAATATCCCCTTCTGTTATTTCACCACTATCAAAACGATACTGGAAATCAAACTTCTTACTTCCCTTCCCCCGCTGTAGAAGAAGAACTCCTCTGCTAAAATCAAAAGTTTCACGAACTGCCTCACGCACTATTTCAAGAATTTTCCCAAAATCAAGAGAGGCTCCCATAGCTTTACTTGCCTCATATAGTTCAGCTAACCGCACACCTCTCTTCTCAAGCTCCCTGTTGTTTTTCAGAAGTTTCTCATCCTCCGCAATCAGACCATCGTAGGAAGTTTTTGCACTCTCAGACTTTTCATTACAGGAACTTGAAACTCTCCTCAACCGTTCATCAAATCCCACAGTAATCTTTATTGCAAAGAAGAAAATCCCCGATGAGAGAAGCAAAAATAAAATGTTTGGTAGAATATACTCTGATGTAAAAGTCATCATTATCCCATGAACAATAGCCACTGAAGCTGTAATATAACCCCCTTTTTTTCCACCTAAATAAGCAGCCAGCACTACAGGAAGAAAATATATACGGAAGGCAAAAGATAAAGAGGACTCTTCGCCACCCACCATAATAAGTGCAAATATTATTGCTAAGAACAATAAAACCACTGGTATAAATCTACGCGGCACAGACCCTGTTTCTCCCTTCTGTTTTTGCACGAAGAAGCGCTTCATCTGCTTTTCTTATAATATCTCCCTTTATCATTGCATCTACCGGGAAGGCTGCAACCCCCGCACTTACAGTAATGTTTGTCTTCTTTCTGCGAACAGTAACGGCTTCATCAGCAATTGCTTTGCGAATTATCTCTGCTATCTTAATGGCAGCTTTCTTCTCTGTTCTGGGGAGAACAACTGCAAATTCTTCCCCACCATACCTCGCCACAATGGCGCCATCACCAGCTTTCTCCTTGAGAACCTTAGATACCTTCTTCAGAACAATGTCCCCGACACTATGTCCATAACGGTCATTGTAATCTTTGAAGTGGTCGATATCAATCATAAGGAATGATAAGAATGAGTTGCTTCGCATCGCTCGTTCCAATTCTTCTCCTAAACGCTCCTGAAAATACCTGTGAACATACAGTCCTGTCAATCCATCTGTAATTGCGAGTTCCTCCGTCCTGCAATACAACTGCGCATTTTCAATTGAGACAGCCGCAAGCGTTGCAAGAATACTCAGCAATCTCAAATCATCGGTAAGAAAAGTGTTTAGCTCCTCACTATCTACTCTCAAAATCCCGATTATTCTCTCACCTGAAATCAGAGGTGCACTTATTAATGAACCAACGCGGCGTTCTTTCGCCGCATCGCTCACTCCAAACCTGAAATCCTTCTCAACATTTTCCACTAATAGCACCTGCCCCCGTTTCAGAACCCAATCATCAAACTCATCCCCTGTCTTTGACTTTATTTTAGATTCCCATGAAGCTTTGAGAGCAAGTTTCTGCCCTTCTACATCAGTTAGATAAAGAAGACAGAACCCTCTTTTACCCATCACCTCAAGTGTTTTCCTGACAATTAATGCGGCTGTCTTTTCAAAATCAAGACTTGAAGCAAGAATCTGCGCAACTTCCCTGAGCATCAAATACCTGTTTATCCTGGTCTGCAAAGACTTACCTGCCAACCTGTGCTTACTGTACGCAAGCTGAAGAGTATTCTTGCTTCCTTGAATCCGTTCCAGGCGTGTTTCAGCTCGCCTTCGCACTTTCCTTTCTTTTTCCAGCAATACATGACAGAAAATCGCTATACCTGCAAAAAGAAGAACTTCCCTCATATAGACACCATTTCCCGTAACTGCGCAGATTATAAGACATATAGCGGAGGAGATTGTAGTAACGATTGTACCGCCTGCCACACCCCAGAAAAACCACGCGGCAACTATAACCAGACTCAAGAAGAATAGAATTCCGCTCATCACTTAAAAAAATAAACCCTGCTCGTCAATGAGCAGGTAAGTTCTCAATCCCTATTAGAAAGAAACTTTCTAATGGGGCAAGCAGGAGAGAAAACTCAGACGATTGTTTCTTCAGAATCCTTATCAAAGAAATGGATCTTGGCCATATCAAAAACAAATTCTAACTCCTGCCCAACAGAAGCTTGGGTATGAACATCTACCCGGGCAGTTAAAGTATTCGCTCCCGTACTCAGGTAGAGGAATATCTCCGAACCCATTGGCTCAACTACTTCCACTGTAGCCTTAACCGTATTGTCTGGCGAGGACTGACCCACAAATAATCTGTCATAGATATCTTCTGGTCTTATACCAAAAATAACCTCCTGGTCAATATAATCGCCGAGTTTCTGCACAATATCATCCACTACCCCTACCTCAAATCTCCCTCCTTGGAAGTAGACACGACCGTCCTTCTTCGCAAGCTTACCATCAACGAAATTCATCGGAGGGCTGCCTATGAACCCGGCTACAAACCTGTTAGACGGTTTCTCATAAAGATTCAGAGGATCTGCTATCTGCTGGATAAACCCATCTTTCATTACAATAATCCTGTCCCCCATAGTCATAGCTTCTGTCTGGTCATGAGTTACATATATCATGGTTGACTGAAGTCTTGTATGCAATTTGCTGAGTTCAGCTCGCATCTGAACTCTCAACTTCGCATCGAGATTACTCAGAGGTTCGTCAAAAAGGAATACCTTAGGTTTACGCACAATTGCTCTACCGACTGCCACCCGCTGCCTCTGTCCGCCAGACAACTCTTTCGGTTTTCTGTGCAGTAAATCCCTTATACCAAGCATTGAACTCGCTTCATTAACACGCCTGTCAATCTCTGCCCGCGCGAATTTTCTAAGTTTAAGCCCGAAAGCCATATTGTTGTACACAGACATATGCGGGTAGAGAGCATAATTCTGGAAGACCATGGCTATATCTCTGTCCTTCGGGGGAATGTCATTGACAAGTGTGCCTCCAATATATATCTCCCCTTCAGTTATTTCTTCAAGACCCGCAACCATTCTGAGGGTAGTAGATTTCCCGCAACCTGATGGACCAACGAGAACAAGGAACTCCTTATCCTCTACCTCAAGCTCTACACTATTGACTGCTTGAACTCCCCCGGGAAAGACCTTGCTGACATCCTTTAAAGTAACCTTAGCCATTTTCAGCCTCCAATATCATCCTACTGGATTTTATACAACAGAGCCATACTTGTGTCAACCAAATTATACCACATTCTGCTTTTCCGCTGAAGGGCAGAGTTCCATTATCACGCACTCTCGGCATCGGGGTTTCCTCGCCTTACAGATGCTGCGACCATGGTTTACAAGTATGTAATTAAAATCCAGCCAGTCTTTCTTCGGGACAATCTTCATAAGATCCTGTTCAATCTTATCAGGGCCCTCATTTTTGCTTAAGCCAAGCCTTTCGGCAAGCCGCCGCACATGAGTATCAACCGCAATACCTTCAGCTTTCCTGAAACAGGATGATAGGACAATATTTGCTGTCTTGCGCGCCACTCCTGGAAGAGTAATTAATTTCTCCATACTATCAGGAACTTCCCCGCCGAATTCCGCAACAATTTTCCTGCATGCAGAGATTATGTTTCTTGCCTTGTTCCTGTAAAAACCTGTAGACCGAATTTCCTGCTCAAGCACACTTCCATCTGCATTTGCAAAATCAAAAGCTTTCTTATACTTACCGAATAGAGATGGGGTTATCTGATTAACCCTTTCATCAGTGCACTGTGCTGAAAGAATGGTTGATATCAGCAACTGAACCGGTGTTTTATAATGTAGAGATGTATGACTCTTTGGATAAATCTTCCGCAGAATTCTTATTATCTGTCTTATTCTCTTTTCAACCGGTTCCATCAAGCTCCTTTCTTTTCCATCCGAAGTTTTTGTAGAACCACACAGGAGATTCTTCGTCGCTAACGCTCCTCAGAATGACAAGATGCAGGCTATGCGGACATCTTCATCAGAAATAGCCGCAGATAACTTGCGCAAATAACACCGGAACTATTCATTACAATATCCTGAATTTGAAAACCTCTCAATGGGATGAAATACTGATATACCTCATTAAGGACAGCAATGGATGCCCCAAGAATCAAGACAAATTTCAGGATTCTGATTCTGCTCAGGTTATCCACATTTACAAATGTGTTTATCATAAGAAAAGCTAAAATAGCAAATTCGCAGAAATGCATAACAGGGTCTGTGAAAACCTTCCGCAGAATTCCTATCCACGGTTTCTCTTCTATAATTTTAAGTTCAATTGAAGGGATTGAGGATACTAGAAAAATCAGCGCTGTCCAGAGAAGACTGAGCAAGAGATAAGTGTAAAACTTTGACTTCATATACAAGTGCTATTTAGCGGTCATCTAATTCATGGATAAGGATTGCTACAGTAGCAATCGCTGCCGTTTCAGAGCGCAGGAGGCGTGGACCGAGAGTGACAGGAACAACTCCAGACTCTCTTGCAGATGAAATTTCTCTTTCACTGAATCCACCCTCCGGGCCAATGAAAACCATAATTTTCTTCGGATTACCTTTCACCTGCCCTAACATCTTTTTTAGAGGAGAAGCTCTTTCTTCCTCCCACGGGATTATACTGACGTCACAGGCTTGTGCGGATTTAAGCGCATCTTCAAAATCCATCACAGTCTCCACATCCGGACAGATTCCTCTGCCGCACTGTCTTGCCGCCTCCTTTGCGAGTTTCTGCCATCTCAACCTGCGATTTTCTTCTCTTTCCCCTTCCAACTTTACAACCGTTCTTTCTGTAACAGCAGGAATAAACCTTTTCACGCCAAGCTCAGTGCACTTCTGCAAAACATGCTCAAAATGTCCCATCTTGATTAAACTCTGGACAAGATGTATTTCCACAATTGGTTCTGTTTCACACTTGAAGACCTGGATAATATTGAGCTCTATATGACGAGAACGAATTTCATCTACAGTGCAGAGATATTCTTTTCCTGTTCCATCAAAAGCTTTTACGCTCTCCCCCCTATCAATACGCAAAACATTCTTGAGATAATGAAAATTCTCACCGGTCACCCTCAATTTAATCCCGGCAATGCTGGAAGATGGAACATAAAATCTTATCAATTGAACTTTCTCAATCAAACCTCTGTATTTTTGAGCGACTTTCGTTATTTTAGGCAAAATCAAACATAGTCGGGAAATAGCAGAAATTATGTCTGAGGAGCTCTGCGACGAGTTTAATTTCTGCCCCGACGAAGTGCAGATTTTGCCGACCCTGCTGTAAGGCAGGGTGAAATAACGCGGAAGCGAAAAAATGCAAAGGTTTGATTTTTAAGTTTTCTTTTCCCACAGCTTCTTTACTTTGTTTATGAAACTTTTTCTGAGCGGGTATGCCTCTTCTTCAGATTCAGCCATTTCTCTCAACAATTCCTTTTGTCTCTTAGTCAACTTAGTCGGAGTTTCAACCACTACTTCAACATATTCATCTCCCCTGCCATAGCCGTGCAGGTGGGGAATCCCTCTCCCCCTGACCCTGAAAGTCTTTCCAGTCTGAGTGCCGGCAGGAACTGTCATTCTCAATTTGCCATTCAGAGTTGGCACAACAACTTCTGTTCCAAGCGCCGCCTGAGAAAAACTTATTGGCACACGGCAGTACAGGTCATCATTATGCCGCTCGAAAATCTCATGGGGCAGAATCTGTATCGCCACATATAAATCCCCAGGACGAGCCCCTCTTAAACCAGCATTACCTTCACCCACAATCCTCAATCGGGAGCCGGTATCAATACCATGCGGTACCTTTACCTTGATATCGCGCCTGTGCCGAACTCTACCCTGACCACGGCACTTCTGACAGGGTGATTTTATTATCTCCCCAGCCCCTCTACAATTACTGCAGGTCTGCGCCAGACTGAAGAAACCCACTTGATTCCTCACCTGCCCATGCCCTTGGCACACAGGGCAGACAGTTTTTCCTGTCCCGGGCTTTGCACCACTACCTTTACACTCAGGACATTGCTCAAGTCTTGGAATGCTGATTTTTTTCTCTGTCCCATACGCAGCCTCTTCAAGAGTTAATCCAAGTTCATACTGTAGGTCAGCACCTCTCTCACCGACAAATTCTCCTGTGCGCGTTCCGCCAAAAAAATCATCAACCCCGCCAAATCCCCCGCCAAACTCTCTTAAAACTTCTTCAAACGTTCTGAAAGCATCACCAAGTCCACCAAATCCGCCCGCCCCGGCTCGCGCGAATTCCTGGCGCACACCTTCATGTCCGAACCTGTCATACTGAGCACGCAGTTTAGGGTCGCGAAGCACCTCATACGCCTCAGAAACTTCTTTGAATTTCTCCTCTGCTTCTCTACTGCCTTGATTCTTGTCGGGATGGTACTTGACCGCAAGCTTGCGGTAAGCTTTTTTTATCTCTTCTTCACTCACATCCCTGCTCACACCAAGCACTTCATAATAGTCGCGCTTCATTTTCCCTTCTTTTCTTCCTCATCTTCAACTTTATATTCCGCATCTACTACATCTTCTTTCTTCCCTTTATCTTCTTTCCCGGGCTCTTCTTTTTTCCCCGGTTCCTCTTTCCCCTCCTTCTCACGCTGTGCAGCCGCTTGCTGGTATATAGCCTCAGCTAATTTATGGGAAGCCTGCGTTAACTCTTCACACGCTTTCTTGATCTCTCCTGCATCCTCACCCTTAACGACTTCTTTCACCTTATCAAGAGCTGTGCTTATCTTCTCCTTCTCAGCAGGCTCTATTTTATCACCAATATCCTTGAGAGATTTTTCCGTAGTATATATCAGATTATCAGCCTGGTTTTTCGCCTCAGCCAGTTCTCTTTTCTTCCTGTCCTCCTCAGCGTGAGCGTCAGCAGATTTCCTCATCTTCTCTATTTCCTCTTCTGTCAAACCGCTTGATGGTTGAATCTTTATCTTCTGTTCTTTTCCCGTGCCAAGGTCTTTTGCGGAAACATGGACAATACCATTAGCGTCAATGTCAAAAGCAACCTCTATCTGAGGAACACCACGAGGCGCAGGTGGTATCCCAACCAGGTCAAACCGCCCAAGACTCCTGTTGTCAGCCGCCATTCCACGTTCTCCCTGGAGAACATGTATGGTCACGGCAGGTTGACTGTCCGCCGCTGTAGAAAAAATCTGACTCTTCTTAGTCGGGATTGTTGTATTACGCTCAATTAGCTTTGTGAAAACTGCACCAAGAGTTTCTATGCCGAGGGAAAGTGGAGTTACATCCAGGAGAAGCACATCCTTCACTTCGCCGCCAAGCACACCCACTTGAATAGCCGCTCCAACAGCTACAACCTCATCCGGATTTACTCCTTTATGAGGCTCCTTGCCAAAAATCTCCTTCACTTTTTCCTGAACAGCAGGAGACCTCGTCTGACCTCCAACGAGAATAACTTCATCAATATCACCGGATGAAAGTTTTGCATCATTAAGCGCCTGACGACACGGTTCCTCAACCTTCTCCACAAGGTCAGCTGTCAACTGCTCAAGTTTTGCTCTTGTCAGAGTCCTGCTGAGATGTTTCGGACCACTCGCATCAGCAGTGATAAAAGGTAAGTTTATCTCCGTCTGGAGTGAACTGGAAAGTTCGCATTTTGCCCTTTCCGCACCTTCTCTCAACCTCTGCAGGGCCATCCTGTCATTTCTCAAATCAATCCCCTGCTCTTTCTTGAATTCATCTGCCAGCCAGTCAATGATTCTCTGGTCAAAATCATCCCCTCCAAGGAAAGTATTCCCATTCGTAGCCTTTACTTCAAAAACGCCTTCTCCAAGTTCAAGGATTGAGATGTCAAAAGTTCCGCCCCCTAAATCAAATACCGCAATTTTCTCTTCTTTTTTCTTCTCCAATCCATAAGCAAGGGAAGCCGCAGTGGGCTCATTTATTATCCGCAGGACTTCAAGCCCTGCAACCTTACCGGCATCCTTTGTTGCCTGGCGCTGGCTGTCATTGAAATATGCAGGGACTGTAACAATTGCCTGGGTAACTTTCTCACCGAGGTAATTTTCTGCAGTCTGCTTCATCTTTTGAAGCACCATTGCAGAAATTTCAGGCGGGCTGTAAGCTTTACCGCCAACTTCTACCTGAACATCACCATTGCCTGCCTCAGACATTCGATATGGGACTATTTTCTTTGCCCTGACAACCTCAGAGTCATCAAACTTCCGCCCCATAAATCGTTTAATGGAAAACACAGTATTTTCCGGGTTCGTAACAGCCTGCCTCTTTGCTGTCAGTCCTACCAACCTCTCACCGCTCTTTGTGAAAGCCACAACAGAGGGTGTAGTGCGGATGCCCTCAGGATTCACAATCACCGTAGGTTTACCCGCTTCCATAATAGCAACAACCGAGTTTGTTGTGCCCAAGTCAATCCCTATTACCTTACCCATTCTTGTTCCTCCCTGCCACCTTAACTATAGATGGCCGTATAAGTTTACCTTTTAAACAGTATCCTTTTCTCAACTCCTCCACAATTTTACCTTCTTCTTCTCCACAATCAATACACTCAATTGCTTCATGTTTCTCAGGATCAAACTTTTCGCCAATCGCTTTGATTTCCTCTAATCCCCACTGACAGAGAATCCTCAGAGCTTCTTTTCTGGTAATCTCTACCCCTTCAACTAATACCTTATAATCTTCGCTCTTTCCGGACGCCGAAATTGCATTTTCCAGATGGTCAACTACAGTAAGAATTTCACATATCAATTCCTCCGCGGCATATTTCGCAAACTCTTCTCTTTCCCTGTTCATCCGCTTGCGGTAATTATCAAATTCAGCCTTCAACCTGAGAAGCTGGTCAAAATATTCATCTGCCTTCTGCGCTTTTTCGAGAACCTTTCCCCATTCATCCCGCGAAACTTTTATTTTCGCTGTTCTCTTACGCTCTGTCTTCTTCTTCACTCCTTCCTGAGATGCTTTAACCAACTTTTCCCCAGGTGTAGATTCACTTTCAACTACATTTTCCTTTATCTCTTCATGCCCTTCAGTTTTATGTTCCTCAGTCACTCAATCTCCTCCACAATCCCACGACTTTTGACTTGATAAATATTATCACCCCAAATCTAATTTGTCAAGACACGGAAACTGTGAGTTTTAGACCAAGCATTCACTACAAACTATCCTGGGAATTATCTCACTGTCACTCGTAATAGCTTTTTGGTCCACACGCTCTTTCAAACTATGTTGATGATAAATGCGTGTCAAATTCTTAAGAAGACTTTCTCCGACAATTCCATTCCTCCTTAGATAATTCAGTTCTCTATTCACAGCAACCGTCGGTGTCACCCGAAATGCCTTATCAAGTATATTGATTTGAGCTTTAGTGTCCTCATCTTCAACACGCTGGAACAATATACGCAGTTCCCGGAGGACATACCGCTGAGCCTGAGTTAGTGAAAGAGTATGTTCTCTTTCAGCCCTACGATGTTTGATTTCCTCCTCAAATAATTGTTTTACTCTCATAACTTTGTCGTTATAACCATGCGGGAGGCTTTCCGTTGGCTCAACTGGCGAACATCTAATAGTCCCCAAAACCCGTGGGATATCACGGGAGATGATTTTTCCTTTCGCATCCACTAAATATAACTTTTGAAACCGCCCTGCTTGACAGAAAACATAATGCCCCTTTGTATCAGATACCCTTGCACTCCGAATGCCATCATGCAGATGCGCTATTCTGTCAAACTCCTCAGGTCTTTCTCTCCGCATCTGCCTGAGCATTTCTTCAGCTTCATTTAAATCAATAAATTCCTTCTCGTCCTCCTCAAAGAAGGTAAGTTGTCCTCCCTTTTTTTCATAGATCGCATACATTGCCTCTTCGTTCAGTTGTTCACTTTTATCAAGAATTGCCGAATCTTCCCCTATAGTATCGTGTATTTCTTCAATGCGTCGGGCTAAAACCTCAGTTATTCTAAGGCCTTTATCTAATTCACTCTCCGGCAGAAAATTAAATGCCCACACTATATCATGCTCAGTGCCGATTCTATCAATACGCCCCAGACGTTGAATCAACCGAACAGGATTCCAATGGAGGTCATAATTGATAACCTTATCACAGTCTTGAAGGTTGAGCCCTTCCGCCATCACATCTGTGGCAACCAGGATACGGACTTCACGCTCTCCCTTCTGAAATTTATATTCAGGATTTGCCTCAGGAGCAAAGCGCCCTGCCATTCTAATTTTGCTTTTATCCGCTCCATAAATCACATCTATATCTGGTTGTTTATCCCCCGGGTTGAGATTTTCATACAGGTATCTTGCAGTATCAGCATATTGGGTGAAAATCAAGCATTTACCCCTACATAAAGGCTCGTTTTGCATCCCTGAGAACAGTGTCTGAAGTTTGCCATCGTTCTTGGGGGTAATTGGTTCAACAAGGGAAAACATGGTCTCTAAGAGTTCTTTATCTGCCTTGATGTGTTTTTTCAACTCATCCACATAAAAGTCCTTTGATTCATATGCCCCGCTCAGTTCTCGTAATTGTTCTAACAGGTCAACCTCACTAATCTTATCTGATTCATAGAGAAGCTGCTGAGCGTCGTCTCCAGCCGGGATAACCCCTTGTTCAAGCGATTTCAGAAAAGCGCTGTGAATTCTGATAAGCCGTCTTAAAGTCTCTCTGAAGGCAGCGACACTTGATTCAAATCGTTTGAAAAGCAATACCCGGATAATTCCTCTTAGATTAATCCCTGCACGATGAAGGTCACTATAAGGTTTCTTCCTTCTTTTATCTTCATGAACATAATGCCACAGTCCATAACGAGCATAGGTAAGTTCTACCCCCGGTTTAGGCTTATACCTTTCTCCTCTCGGGCGTCCCAGGTATCCTCTAATCTGTTGATAAAGACCTCTATATGTCTTCTCAATACTATATCTCATGGTTTCAAGTTCTCGCTTAGGGAAATATTGGTGCTTTGCACCAACCATTACATAAGCTCTTCTCTCGCCATCAAGATATGGCTGACAAACCGTATCTGAGAGTTCCCTTAAAGGCTGACTGGTATCTTCAGCATATCCATACCAACGAAGAATATGACGCCGAGTTCTTCTGATTAGAATGTGAGCAAGAATATCAGGAAGCTTTCTTTCCCCTTTTTCAATTGCCTTGAAATATTGCTTCAGGTCAGGAGGCTCAATGGGTAAGTCAGTCTTATCATCGGGATGAAATAGCTTAATCTGGTGATAGAGGTCCCACGCAGTCTTATTCCGTGGAGTGGCAGTTAGAAAACAACATTTTCTACCAGTTGAAAAGAATGTCTGGAGAATCTGATACCGTTGTATAGTATGATGGCGAAAATTATGACTTTCGTCAACAAGAACTACATTTCGGTCCCTGTATTTGACATCCTCAAGGAGCATATTGATATCTTCCTCATCCTTTGCTTTAAGTAAACTCATGGGAAGAACTCTCGCGTTCAAGTGATAAACTTCATTATATCCTTCCCACATATCCTCCAAAGTCTTAGGACAAATGATCAGAGGTCTGGCATGTTCGGTTCGCTCAAAATGTTTGAGAATTGCTGACCCGATATAGCTCTTGCCAAGACCTACAACATCAGATACAAAACATCCGCCATTATCCCGAATCATCTGAATGGACTGTCTAACCGCCACCTTTTGAAAATCTGCTAAATCTCTTGTAATCTCATCATCCCAGAGAATCTCTGCTCCTTCTCCTTCTTCTAAACGGTCCCTTACAAGAGCATAAAGTGTTTTCATATAGATGTCATAAGGAGTAGCTGGAACAACAGCCCAGGACTGCTTCAATTCATTCATCAGATGAGTTTCAAAATCCTCTGCCTCACTCCAGAGTTCTTCAAACCACTTAGTTAGCTCTCTATGATTGTCATTTCCCTGAACTACAACATTTAATTCTGTATTGTGCTCTATCCCTGAAAGCGTGAGGTTAGACGAACCGACAACCGCAATTCCTTTTTCATATCTTCCATCCTGCTTGTAGTCAAAGATATAAGCTTTGGCATGGAGCCTGCCCTTTGTATACACTTTCACCTTTAACCGCTTCTCCTCAATCAGTCTGATTAAGATGTTCACTAGTTCTTCGCCTTCATTGGTCTGGTCCATCAATGCCACTGCTTCCTTTAAGTTTTCTGCTGTCTCACTTATGCGGTGTTTCTTCTCGCTTCTCTTGGAGAACTTGGTAATGTCATCCATAGCCTGCTGGGCTAAGTCCAACCGTTTATACCCTTCGCTAATCTGTTCTAAAGTCTGCCGGTTTGTTGTATTACCAATAAGAAGTCTTAGCTCCGATACCCCAGCAAGATGTTTTTGGATAGCCTCAAGTCCGGATAGGAAGAAGTAGCCTACAGCAAACTTTGCTCGCTCAGCATTTGGCAAAATTTTACCTATCGCATCCCCAAGTCTCACTTTTCTATTATCAATTACGTCACTCACTACGCAAAATCCCCTTTGTCTTTTTGATAAATTCTTCAGCACTCTCAATTATTCTGCGAGCTCCTTCTTGAGACCACTCGTTGTAGTAATCGGCACTTTCCCGCAATCTCTTTCCTTGTTGCAACATTTCCACTATTTGAGCACTCAAGGCTCGCTTAGAAACAAATAGAGCTCTCAACGCTACAATTAAGCAATAATGACTCCTTTCTCTGTATCCCCTGAAATAAATTAATGCCCTTCCAGTATGAAACATTGCATAGTATCCCTGAATAGTAGCCCATTTAAACTTCTTATTTTTGTAATTATCCTTTGCTTCTTCCAAATCTCTCTCTGCCGTTTCTAATTCTTTGGGAAAGAGACCTTTGCCTTTAGGAAATTCCCTTAATTTCCCTTTTGCCAGACACTTTTTAAACTCATGGTCTATTCCATCTTCTCCCATAAGACAACTCCTTTCAATATCTCCTCATAGAATACAGAGTCTTTTGACTTCATCTCTACAAATTCTAAAGGTTTCTTGACAATTAGTTGAATTTTTTTCTTATCCTTAGAAATTATCTCTTTTACCTCTTTAGAGAAGTTGGTCAGAACGAAAAGGTCAATATCGCTCCCTTTAATATTTATACCATCTGCCGCACTTCCAAATAAGATAATTTTATCACTTATTTTTGCTACTCTTTTTATTAATGAGTGGATTTTAATAACATTATTTAGAACTTTCCATTCCCTTATGATAGGATTTCTCAAATTTACAGAATAGAAAGACATCCTTCCTCTCTTTTCTAAAATAATTAAATTTCCTTTAACCAATTGTTTTAAAGCGATATTGGTTGCTCCCCGACTTACTCCTGTCCTCTGAGAAATTTCCCGCTCAAAGAAGGTCTTATTAGGAAAATCAGCTAAAAATTTTAGAATTTTTTGCTGGCTTGTACCAAAGAAGAAATCTCTTAATTTCATAATTTTGAACTCAAATTCATTTTTTTGAACTCAAATTCATTATACTCAGATATATCCATGCCGTCAAGCTTTTTTCTAACACGGTCAACCTCCATATACATTTTGTAGTCAATCGCATACACATTGTAGTCAACACTCAAGCCCCGTGCGATGTTTATCTCTAAAATGATGAATTTCTCCCTACAGGAATCAGATTGTTACATAATAAGAGAAATCCCTGATCCATCGGAACTCTTAACGATATTAACTTCAAGCGGTATTTTCCCTGAATTTAGTTTCACAGAAAACTCAAGCCGAGGAAAATTTATAGCGGATATTTGATATATGAGATAAAATTCTCCCGCTTTTCTAATAATGGGTTCCCGGGGTTTAACGTCTAAAAGACTGTGCAGATAGATCTCTGTGAGCTTGTAAGGGAAAGTGCAAAAAAGATCAAAAGTTCCATCAGACTGTGGAGGAATTACATAAGAATAACTCGTATAAGCGCCAGCCCATTTGAGCGCTTGTTTATCCGGCGAGCTTTTCACTTCCCCTTTTTCATCCCTTATTTCTTTCAATCTTGCCACAACATTTTGCGCCGCTTCTCGTTTCCTCCTGTTATCTATTCTACAATGCCAGATTTGTTGACGTTTTTGCCCATCGCTTGAATGGTCACCGTAAGAACCCTCTGATTTTGTAATATCTCCAACAACAAGGTGCCTTGAATAATTTTTATCCCATCTTTTTCCAACCTGCTCCTTTACTATCTCTAATATCTCATCATAGCCTCTAAACGGAATGGAATTCCCTTGAATACTCTTCAAAAAACCTTCCGAAATTACACCTTCTTGATGAAGAAAAATCACATCCTCAAAACCAAGATAATAAGCCAACGCTAATTCTTGATGAGCAAAGAGGGAGCCTCTATAGCTTTTTTTACCAAGCAACCAGTTAACCACTTTCTTG
This sequence comes from bacterium, assembly GCA_030606215.1. Taxonomy (GTDB): domain Bacteria; phylum NPL-UPA2; class JAUVJM01; order JAUVJM01; family JAUVJM01; genus JAUWGW01. Next base: position 7,282 of record JAUWGW010000003.1, on the reverse strand, counting down.
AAGAGGTTTCCCCCATTGATGGTTTCTCTCTTGAAATCTATGAACAAGAAATAATCCGAATCTGCCAGGTTATTGATAATGGCACTATTGAGATCTTGCATCTCCTGTTCTCTAATTGCCACGTATGCTTTTTCAAAACCAATCTCTTTATTTTCTAACCATTCTTTAATTTTCTTAGCTGTTTCAATTTCTCTATCTGTTGCCTGCCCACAACTTATAAATACCTTTGTAGCCATATTCCACTCCATCATCTTAACTTTTTGCTAGCTTAACACCTGCTCCAGCATCCTATAGTTTCTGAACACTGTTGATTAAATATTTATTCTTTTGGTTGAACCATTATTTGAATTTGATGAGAAGCCTCATGCCCATTTAAATCCTTAGCAATAACCTTAACAAGATATCTCCCAAGGCTTATAGGTGTCCATTTGCATATTACCCCACCAATGATTTCATCCTTTGCTCCCTGAAAGTCAACACTTTTAATTATCTGCCAAGAATCGTCCTCCTTACTAAGATTTCTATATTCTACAACATAGTAATCAATGATATTACCATATCTGGGGTTTGCAATTGTTCCTTTTAGAATGATTTCTCTCCCAAGAGCAAATTTGGATCCCGGAGAAGGCAAACTAATTACCACAATCGGTGGGATCAAACCTACAGGCATAGTTCCACTTCTTCTCTTTCGTTCGAATTCATATTCTATTTGTGGCCTAATATATTCTATCCTGTCTTTTGCAAGCTTAACATAAGCATCATTAAATCCAATAATACGATTATAGAGTTTCAAAGCTGACTGTAAAGCTGAAGCATCACGACCAATATATTCGTACAAAACAGCAAGCTGTAATTGTTCTTCAAGAGTGGAAACATCGGGTTTCAAGTTCACTATTTTTTGATATATAGAAATTGCCCTGTTAAAATCTTGTTTCTTGCTATAAATGATGCCCAAATACCTATGACTATCTATGTCCTTTCGGTCGAATTGAATTGCTCTCTGTAATTCCTTTTCAGCAATACCAAAATCGTTCCTTTTATAGTAATAGATTCCTAAATTTTTATGAATGAACACTTGATTTTCTCGTGCTTCTGAGAATAACATTTCTTCAAACCCCATAGTAGGTTTATTAAACTCCTCTTTCCGCTCAATTTTTGCTTCAATTATTGGATTTAGTAAAATACTCAACCTTTGAGGTAGATTTTCTATCTCTCTCTTAACTTCTTTCACTTCTTCGACTATTTCTTCTCTCTGTCTTTTATTCATCAAATATCCTAGTGCCGCCCATAATGTAACAATCAATGCAATTCCAATTATGATGAAATGTCTTTTTTGACTCGAACGGACGCTATATAGAGTAAATGATATAGAAATAATGGTAATTAGCGCACAAAGGAATATATGTAATTTCCCCATTTTAATGACTACCTGCGTTTTTGCCTCTAATTATTTTTTTCATACACTCTTTGCTTTTTCTAGCCTATTCTTTACCAACTCGCAGGCTGCCCAATAGACTTCGTTGCATTCCTGCAATTTTCTTTGCGATTATCAATTATGTCATGCGCTGGCATAATTATCACCTATCACAGTTTTATTAGGCTCTCTTTATTTTTAACCACTTCTGGACGCATATTCGAATTCATCTCAACTTTTTCAATTTCCTTGACATCATCTTCATTAGCGTATTTGTAATATCCCTTGAAATTTCTGAGTGTTACTACTTTTCTTAACTTCTTGAGCACATCTTCAAGTTTGACAATAAAGCAAAGTTTTACTCTTCGTAATTCTAATTTTTTCTGCATATTAACAATCATGCCATCAAGAAATGATAAAGAAACCATACCAGATTTTGTCAGGTCAATAGTTACTACGTCGGGTGGATTATTTTTGATAATGCTTTCTAAATTACCAAATGCCTCATTTCCACGGTTTCTCGTAATTGTAGACTTTGCAAGTTTTGCCACGTCTATTGTGATATCTTTATTCATAGCCCATTTACCTCCTCTTTGAAAATATATTCAATCTGAACACCAGGTAACTCAAAAAACATGCTTCCTTTTTGTATCTTCCTATCCTTTATTATATAGAAGCCCTCATTAGAGGAAAAATATAGACTTCCATTTTTCTCTAAGATGGTATCTCTTATATCACTTAATCCTGTGCCTCCCTCCATTTTTCTTGATACTAAGTAATCAAAAGCTTTCTCAATTGCATCCTCATCCGACAAATTCCTGACATGAGAATATCTTGACACAGACGATAAGCTTTTCTTAATGCCAATCCCACAATCTCCAATTGCAATAGATAAAGTGTGCTTTTTAGGAAAATATTGAACTGTCATTACCGCCAAGTTTTCATCAGAGTGCTGAATAAAATTATCAATTATTTCAGCAGTAATCTCGCACACAACGGGAATATCAAATTTAACATTATTTATTTCATACTGCCGAATCAACAATTCTCTCAATTCATTGGCAATAGAATCTGGCATGCAAACATCTTTCTCTATATCAATAATGTCATTAAACGATGTATTAGATGTAAATCGTATTAGCTTTGTTTCTTTTATCACATCTTTACTAAAATTAAACCTCTCATAAAAGTTCATACGAGATAAATATTTTCTAACCTTTGTATCACTTGAATCTCGCCAATCAAAATATTTTCCAAGTGAGTTGTAATATCTCATAAACAATCCAAGATAAATTATAGCATAAGGCTCAACGAATGAAACATCTGATAAGTCAATAACAGGTCTCCCTACACTTAAATCTATTTTTGAACAGAATTCATCAATATTATAAAAGGATAATGTAATCATAATTTTCCAATACCTTGTCTTTTAACCTTTTATTGGTTATTTTGCAAGCTATTTTATAATTAGCGTTTCCCTTCAACCCGAGCAACTCCCTCATCACTTAACCCGTAAAGCCCACGGACTTTTTGGATGATTCATTGCTCTAACGACTTCACTCTTATTGCCTTCAGAAAGTTTGCTGGTGACAATCCCAACAAAGAATTTCACAGTTTGAAAGTGTATCGCCACCAGTGCTACTTATATGATGAGCCTCCCAAGCACCACGACCTTCTCTTCCTCTATTTTCCCACACTAATTCTTTATTACACCTCACATAATTGTGGTCATGTGTTGTTCTTCTGCATTCGCATCTTCCACCAGCTCTTCTCCATGCCTGTGCGACTACTTCATCAGAAAATGCCATTATCCTCACCTCCCTCTTTCAAAGCTATGAAAAATAGAAACGTTCCCTTTCCTTCTTGCTCTCCAAAATGCATTAATGCAAAACTTGACATTGTTTCCCCTTATTCTTTGTAGTTGTATCTAACATCTTTTTACCTTATGAAAAACGAAAGATATCCAAAATTTTGCTCTGGTTGTTCCGGGCATAAATAACAACTTTGCGCCTTGCCCGAGTTACAGCCACATAGAAGAGTTTCTTCTTGTCATTATTATCTGAGGGAAAAGTACCTTCTGTAACATCGGGTAATATTACCCAAACAAATTCTTTTCCCTTAGCCTGATGGACATTTAGTACATAGATTCCTTTCAATTTCTTGTGTGCCGTCATATATTGTTCCTGTAAGAGAACATTGGAAAACAATTTTTTAAGTTCAACATCTTCCATTGCTACTATTTTTCTGACTACTTTGCTGAATATCCGAAATATATCCCAATCAATAGTCAGCTGCGCCTTGTTTTTCTCTACAGAATGATATAGTGAAATCAATAATTCTTTGAAGTTTTGAGAGTTTCCTACAATCTCATCAAGCCTCAAATCTTTTCTAATATCTTCTTTATTTCCAGCAATTTTAAGGGACGGCTTTTTCTTGACCGCCGCTAACCGATTTTCCCAACTTAATCCTTCTCGAATCTTTGCGAAGTCAATATAGTGCATTGCTTCCAAGACAAAGATTTTCCTTTCCTGCTCAGAAGAGATTTCGACGCTTTCAATTAACAATCCAACGAAATTGTGCTGTTTGTCTCCCTTGCTTATCTCTTTTACCGGTAAGTTCTTCTCCCTAAAAATGCGCTTAAAGTTGCTTACATCTGCATTAAAAGGGAGGAGAATTGCTATGCTTGAATCCCTGCTTATACTTTTAACCAGACCCAAGACATCTGATTGGGCAATGTAACTGTTGATTGCTCTTTCCTTCCTATAGTCATTGGGTATTTTAAAAATCTCCTGCTTTGAAATATTAGCTTGTCTTAATTCTAATACATTGTCCCTACAATTGATCTTACTTATGCAATTGTTATTTTTCAATGCTTTTCGGAGTTCTTCAAAGATACTTTTCAAGCTTGGACAGTCTTGATAGCGGGGCAACAGGTTCAGTTCTTTTGAAAAACAATCAAAGTCCCCTTTTAAATGTTTAATACGGTCTGGAGATGCCCCTCTCCAACCATGGATCATCTGCATATCATCTGCGAAAACGATTGCCTTGTTGCTTTCTCCCAATAGCTCCCGCACGATTAAATCTTGAAAATCAGAAGAATCCTGATACTCATCAAGGATTAGAAAAGGATATTTAAATCTCAATGTATCGAGAATAAAAGGGGACTTTTTGAGTAACAGATAAAAGTGATATGCCAAATCCTCATGGGCGATATACCCCTTTTTATTCAGCATAAGAATATGCTCTCTAATTTTTGAAATGTCCCCACGATATTTTTGAGGACAATGAGGGGGAATAAAACCACAAGGCTGAAATTCCAAACAGGATGAAAGAGCTTCAATTGTTTTCTCTGGAGGATTTGATAAACTGGAGAGGATACTACGAATTTGTTTTTGTCTCTTCTGTGGCCAGACCAAATTTAATTCAAGTGGTAAACCAAGATAAGAACGATATGCCCAGACATATTTTTGGAAGAAAGAATGAAAATTTGTAATCTCTATCTGTTTTAATTTTTCTCTGTTGGAAGCGAACACGATTTCTGCTTCCTTATCAAGCTGAGCTCGAGCATTACGTGAAAAAGTCATCAAAAGCACTTTCTGATTGACCTCAATGCTTCTTGTCTCAATTAGTTTTTTTGCACACAATACGCTCAAGAGAGTCTTTCCTGCACCTGGCGGGGCCTCTACGATAATTAAACGCTTCCCGCCAAGGGTTTTTTCAATAAGATCAAGTATCGGCTTTTTATCTTTTGTAATATCAAAATTACCCATTGAGGATCTCTACGATAAAAGGATTATTCTGAATTACTTTCGCTATTTCAGAACCGCCTACCTTAATTACATCCCCACTATTTCCATGAAGCATTCCTTCGCAAAATTCGATTGTTAAAGCAATTAGTTTACAAATTGCGGAAGGAATATTCCTCTCATCCTCCCGGCACATTTCTTTCGCCACAAGACGCGCTTGTCGAACACCCGCAAGACTATTGTGAAGGAAAAATCTCTGATAACAATAAAGTAAATCATTTTTTTCCAGAATGCCCAGAAGTTTCTCTAAATCAGAACAAGTTTTGAGCTGAGCTTTTTCTTCCTCGTAAAATTCTTTTAATTCATTAGGGACTTCTTTTGCATCAAAAGTGTTTTTTAGAAATATATTTCTATTTTCATTGAAATCATATTCACTACAACAGATTTCAGCAAATTTTGAAGATGAAAATAATTCTGGGGAAGTCAGCAAGGCTTCTTCGTAGTTAGTCCAGAGTATTGTTAAATCTGCTTTTTGAGCAATTCCATTTCTCTGTTTCTTACTACATAGATTTTCATCTTTATCGCATAAAGCAATGACAGGAATATTTAGCCTTTTAAAATATTCTGCATATTTGGGCATTTCTCCAACGCCTTCGCACCAAATAAGCTCAACTCCTACGTTGTCAAATCCTCTACTGCTTAGTTGTGAAAATACTGGCAATCCACCTTTTTCTGCTTCTCCTTCGACTAATAAGACAAACCGGGCTAATATTCCACCGATCACCTCTTCTTTGTTTCTTCTTTCAAGATGATTAAGAAACTTACGCCACTCCAGCGTTGTGTTCTCCTCCTGAGAAATTTTAAGCAAAACATGTTTCGTCACTTGATTTTGAACTAAGAAAGTATTAGCAAAGCTAAAGCTTTTAATAACATCTTGAGAATAGCTCGTCATAAAAATTTGGAAATTTCTTGTTGCTGGTTTAAGTAGCTTCTTTATAAGTAGTCGTTGATAGTAAGGTTCTAAATTCTGTTCAGGCTCTTCAAATGCGAGGACTAAATTTTCATGTTTTGCTGCTGCAATAGTATGAAGTATTGCCAAAATGAGCATTGCGTTTTGCGCCCCTAAACCTTGATTTTTCAGAGGCACAGGTCTTTCAGTAGATTGCGGACGAAATACAAGCCCAAAATTCTGCAATGTTCGTCGCTCGCTAATTCCCAATGGTTCTAATCCCATAGCACCGGTTTCAGGTGAAATTAACTTAAGGTCCTGTATTGACTTTTGAAGTGATTCAAAGTTTTCCTTGAATTTTTCGTCTTCAAATAATACAACTTGAGACTGACCTATTTCTTCAATGACTTTTTCAATTTTTTCCTTGAGTTCCTCCCTTTCAAGTAACTTTGAAAGAAAAGAATTTTGGTAGAAAGACAATTCGTACAGAGGATTACGATAAGCAGGAACAAAGTGGAATCCTAGTTGTTCTTTATCACGACGAGCAAAGTGTCGCTTCCCTACATCTGGTTTTGTGAAATAAAATAACGGCTTTAGATCCGCATGACATTCAGCAGTAACTCGCAGAATTTTTTCTGCATTCTCATTGTCCTCTTCATCATAGGAAATAATTTCATTCTTATTGTTTATATGCTCCAAACAGGTATCCCAATCATTTTGGCATTCTTCTCCATTTACAAAGTCACTGAGCCAAGCTTCTATATTGATTCCGGTACATTCTGTCCCATCATTCAAAATTCCTTTCTCTTCAGTATTCCTATTGTAAAAGTCATATTCAGTAACGACGCCTTCATGCCAGTTTTTGTAAGGATTGAGTGCGAAATCCAATGCTTGGAGGACATTTGTTTTGCCAGAGTTATTGCCTCCTATAAGTAGATTGATTTTATCAGGTTTGAAATCAAGATATTTAATTGAACGGAAATTATTAATAATCACACGGTGTATTCTCATCTTTGCTATCCTCCCATCTTATCTAGTGTAGTGTTTCATAATTAGCTTGACATATATCTTTGCATTGGTTAAAATACTCTTGGAGGTGAAACCAATGCGAGTTGCTTGTAAAGTCATACTGAATGACGACGAACGAAAAACTTTGATACGGTGGTCGCGCGG
>JAUWGW010000033.1 GCA_030606215.1 bacterium | reverse complement strand
AGAAGATTTTATCCTTGGCATAATGCTGGGTTATGACCGATTGAAACAATGCGAGCGTTATCTTAGAAGAAAAATAACTGTTTGAAGAAAATTAGAGGAGGGCTGGAGATGCCAGATATAGTCATAGTTTACTGGAGCGGGACGGGAAATACGGAAATGATGGCAAATGCTATCAGGGAAGGCATTGAGCAGGAAGGAGGAAATGTTTCACTAAAGCCGGTTGAAGAAATCTCACTTGATGATGTTAAAGATGCAAAAGCTTTAGTTTTAGGTTCTCCTTCTATGGGAGCGGAAGAATTAGCAGAGGAAATGGATGAATTCCTGAAACGGATAGAAGATGCAAAGGTAAGAGATAAAATTGCCGGAGCTTTTGGTTCGTATGACTGGGGAGATGGAGAATGGATGGGAGATTTTGTCGACAGGTTAGAAAAAGACGGGTTTAATGTCATTGGGGATGGGTTAATAGTAAACCTGACTCCGGATGAGGAAGGTCTTGAAAAATGCAGAGAGTATGGCAAAAAGATTTTAGAGGAAATACGGAAAAGCTAAGGAAAGAAGTAAAAAAATGACTAACAGATTAAAAATAATTGTATTGTGGGTATTATTTCTATTCGGAATGGTGTTTCACTCGCTGTTAGCGGTGATGCCACTTTTCTTTGACGCGAGTATCGCCATGCCGGATACCACCGGTGCTGTCCCGGCTTCAATGATGTGGATGGCACTGGCATTCTATTTATTGCCAATGATTTTTATCGCCACCACTTTATTTGTCAAATCAAGCTGGTATAAAATTACCAATTTTGTGTTTTCAGGCCTGTTTTCGCTGATGAATGTTTTTCATTTATTCAAACATTTTTCACAAGCTCCTGTTGATTTTGTTCAGGTAACACTGTTGACTTTTGTACTGCTTACAAGCATTCTGCTGAACGTGGCTGCTTTCAGATGGATGAAGGAAGATTATGATTAAATGGCAAGGTAAACTTGAAAATATGATAGCAAAAAAACCGGCAGGATGGTTTGCAAAAAAGATGTATAGCAATCCCAGTGGGCATTATAGGGCTTTTAGATTAACCCTTGATAAACTAAAGCTCAAAGCGGATGACATATTTCTTGAAATTGGTTGTGGTGGAGGAGTTTTACTAAATATGGCGCTGGAAATTGTAAAACAGGCAAAAGCAATAGACCACAGCTATGATATGGTTCAGATTGCTAAACAAAAGAATCAAAAAGCACTATCTGATTGCAGGGTTGAAATTATTCAGGGTAATGCTGAATCATTGCCATGGAATGATAATACTTTTACCGCTGCTACCGCTGCAAACATGTTTTTCTTTATTGAAAAGCCCATGACTGTTTTGAAGGAATTTTACCGTGTTCTAAAGCCGGGTGGAAGACTTGTTATTACCTCAACAGAAGATTCAATATTACCAAAATTGTTGTTTGTGCTCTGGTTTCATTCCATGCATCTCTATAAGAACTCAGTTATGGAATCTATGCTTAAGCAGGCAGGATTTCAAACAGTCGAAGTTAAGAATATGGGAATGTTCTGTCAATTAAGTTATGCGGAGAAATAAAATATAAAATTTGAACATGCAATGGAATAGTCTGCAAAATGGTGAATTTAAAGGTAGCCAATCTACTGCATAAGCAGAGGTGTGAAAAAAACAATGGCAAGATGCTGACTGGACAACTGGAGGCACCCTACATAGGAAGGAGTGCATGAGATGAGTGTAAATAGGATTAAGGGGAGCAGATTAAAGGAATGCAGTATGGCTGAAGGGAGGAGCTGTTGTCTCACCAACAAGAGATTACAACTCGCATCAGCTTTAAGAACAGGAGGAGTGGTGCTAACAATTTCCATATTCTTTGGTCTCTTGCTTGCTGGAACTTACTGCTACTTCTCCGAGTTTGCAGAATTGCTGAGGGCTGAGACGGGAATAGGAATGATGGAATCTGTGTCAGATTCGCAAGCTTCTCAGTTTATGTCAGCATCGCAGGAGGCACACAGTATAGCTGTCAGGGATGCAAAGATTGTCTTGCTGAAAGCAGTGGTGGCAGGATTGGTTATAGCTTTTGGAGTAGGTTATCTTGAGATATGCAGAACACACAGAATTGCAGGACCTGCTCACAGAGTGTGTAAGTATCTTCAGCTTGCAAGTAAAGGAGACTACACGGTCAGGATTGAGGTAAGGAAAAACGACCATTTCAGAGACATGGCAGAATCATTCAATCAGTTGATGGCTCAGCTTGAAAAGGAGGAGAAACCTGTAGAAAAAGTTTAAATAAGAAAAATCAGTAACCAAAAAGATACCGACTGGACAGACCAGAGGCATCGCAAAAGTGTAGCTGTAGAGCGGAACTTTGCCAATAGTAGTAGTAGTGTTAGTAAAGATGAACATGCTATGCGGCTACAATGTAACAGGAGGACGAAAAATGCGAATGCACTCTGGTTTTAAATTAGGGGAAAGAAGTTTTACGCTGATAGAATTGCTCGTCGTCATAGCTATTATTAGTCTGCTGGCAGCAATGTTGTTGCCTGCTTTAAGTCAAGCAAGGGAGATGGGACGAAGGGCTGTCTGCATATCAAATCTGCATCAGCTTAAACATGCACTAACCATGTATGCTGATGAGTGGGATGCATATCCGCCTGATGGTGATTATTTTAAGGCTGATGTTAGTAACGGGATTCTAAATGGATATATTAAAACACCACAGCTTCTTTGCTGCCCATCGGATAAAACTGTTAATCCTACAACTATAACGGTAGTTGTGTCTAAATCTGGCGTTGATACGATTAATAGTTATTCGTATCAAAAGGAAGCGCGTCCATTTAAGAAAACTGTTATATTTTTTGGCGGTATGTTCGAATCCACTTCCTTAATGTGGGATTATGATGGCGGAAACTCTGGAGGAGGCAATCATAAAGGAGCCGGTGGTAATGTCCTTTATACGGAGATGCACATAAAATGGCTGCCGCAATCGGAATGGCCTCAAGGTGGGGTTACAGGCACAAACCATCCTACAGTAAGAGCAGAATAGTTTTAATGCTAAGGTCTCATTTCCATGGAACAGAACAGCTGAAAACAGGAATGGATAAAAAAACGAGAAGAAGTGATATATAAGAAGCAACGAGGAAAGATGGATTCTATAGAATTGCTGATGGCTGAAGACTGAAAGCTATATTTACAGATACCGACTGGATAACCAGAGGCATCGCTTGTAGCGGTCGGATTTATCCGACCCGTAAAAGGAGGATGGGAAAATGCGAATGCATTCTGGGTTTAAGTCCAGAGAGGGAAGTTTTACGCTGATTGAGTTGTTAGTTGTCATCGGAATTATTTCTATACTGGCATCAATGCTATTACCTGCTTTATCCAAAGCCAGGGAGATGGCAAAACGAATTTCCTGTCTCAACAACCTCAAGCAGCTTGGCACGGCGAGTATGATGTACTGGGACACCTACAATGAGCATCTAATTGGCGGCAAAGTCAGTGACCCATATAATGAGGGTTATGCCCTGATTCAGTCAGCCTCAAGCTTTTGGTGGTTTTTGATGCCCTACCTCTACAATGGCATAGATATGTTTGGCTCTTTACCACCTGTTGAGAAGATAGATATTTTCCAATGCCCAACTCGTAAACATTTGTTTGAGAAGAATAAATGGGAAGCACTTGGTGCAGACGCGCACCAAATCTTTGGTTCAGGCTATGCCATCAATTTTAGTTGCCAGGGTCCATGGCTTCCACATGCCCGCGGCCGGAAACTCGGGCACGTCAGGATGCCATCGCAGGAAATTTTTCTCTATGAACATAAAGACCCAATGGGCTTTTATACCGATGAGGGCAGCTGTTTTCTTGGAGGCACTATTCGTTCCGCGATGGAAGGCGAACTTACAGATCCGACATGGATGAAGTACACAGCACCACACAACGGTGGGCTGAATATCGCTTATATGGACGGTCATGTGGCATGGGTAAGTGCCACAGAAATGATGGATACTGCATGGACAGCCCTGCCAGGTAGCGGTGGGATTGCTCCAGCATGGGGTGTCTACGAACCCAATGAATGGGATGGCTGGATACGACCGTGATCCATTCAATGATGGGAGTGTCAGAGAGAGAAGGTGAAAATTAATGAGTAAAAACAAAGCTAAGAATAAACTCTGGTTTGCAATTGCATTAGCTGTCGTGGGGATTGTCATTCTTGTGGGAACAATTGTTAGTTCCAAACGTTCTCGAGCGCCTGTACCAGCGGAACTTATGCCAGAGCTGTTTCTTCCCAGTGACCCTGTTGAAGCTGAACAGATTGTTAAAGACCGTGCGCTCCGCGATGCCTTCTGGGGAATAGATGAAGCGACCCGCAAGGAGCGTCACGAGAAGCGATTGGAACAATTGGAACAGATTAAGAAAAATGCGCAGGTGGAAAATAAACCTTAGTTCGGAGAAATAAAAGGTTATTGTGAGACGGACGAGAAACGTAAGGGAGGAAAAAAGAAAATGAGAAAGATTAGAAGATTTTGGGGAATGTTTTTGGTTCTAGGATTTTGTGCGTATTTGCCGGTATCTGTTTATGCCCACGCAATGTGGATAAATGCCACTGACTATTCTCCGAAAGTTCACCCGAGGCATGGGGCAGCAACCAAAATTTATTTTGGCTGGGGACATCACTATCCGGTAGACGATTTTCTGACTGAGGAGGATTTAGAAAGCTGTTCCATGATTTCATCTAACGGTGATAAGGGAAAAATTGATCTTGGTGAGGCTGGGTTCTTAGCCACACAACTAAACTTCAAAAAACAAGGAACATATATAATCACTGCTACTCTAAAACCCGGTTTCTATACGATGTACACGGAAAAGGGGAAGACGCATCACAAAATGGGACCAAAGACCGGACTTAAAGGCATTATCTTGAGCCTTTACTACGAACAGTATGCAAAGAGTTTGATAAATGCAGGAGAGGTTTCTGGTAATCTCTTTTCAAAACCAGTTGGTCATAATCTTGAGATAATTACTTTGAAAAATCCTGCTACTCTCAAAAATGGAGACTTTCTACCCATCCAGGTTTTATTTAGAGGTAAACCGGCAAAATTCTGTGGAGTGAAAGCAACCTACAGTGGATTTTCTACAAGAGAAGAATTTGCCTATGCCACCTCTACCAATGCAGAAGGCAAAGCGAAAATAAGGCTCATTCATTATGGTCCATGGCTAATAAAGGCAGAAATGAGGTTACCTGCTTCAGAAGAATTAAAAGATAAATGTAATCAACTGCACTATACAGCAACTTTGACTTTTGAAGTGCCGTAGAGGTCGGATTTATCCGACCCGTAAAAGGAGGATGGGAAAATGCGAAAGTGCTCTGGTTTTAAATTAGGTGGAAAGAAAAGTTTTACGCTTATTGAGTTGCTGGTCGTCATAGCCATAATTGGACTACTGGCGGCAATGCTTCTTCCGGCGCTACAACGAGCAAGAACGCAGGCAAGGATAACTGTGAAATATGGTTCATGCATGGCTGGTTGCCTCACCAAAAATGTAGGAAAAGTAGGGCACTGGACACTGGGAGAAGGAAGAGGACTGAAAACCAAAAATTGGGGGAATATGGGAGATAGAATAACTTCTGGAGAAACAACCAATCACAGAGGAATTAAATGGGTTAAAGATAGTCGATTTAAAGGTTATTATGTGCTTAAAGTTAATAACACCGGTGGAGGAACTGTTAATTTTTTCTGTGGCAAGTGGGCTGATTTTGGTATTACAAATAAATTATCTGCGGAGGTCTGGGGGAAAGTCATGTCAGGTCTACATGTCTGTGGAGGTGGACTATGTGGTGCTGAAAGTAACTCTACATTCCCAATAGTTTTTAACGCCGGTAGTTGCTGGCATATGGGCTATTGGAACATGAGCGGTCCTGATACAGCAATGGCTTATGTATATCTGAAAGCCGACGAAGAGGTGCATTTTGCTACCCTATTTTCAGATGACCCTGACGAGAACGCCGAGCTCTTCCTGGATAGATACAACCATATGGCTTTTACTTATGATGGAAGTACATTAAAATTTTATCTCAATGGAGTATTCAGGGGAAGCAAATCATGCGGTGGCAATCTTCCGAATGATTCCAATTTGAAAATATTTGCAGGTCATGCCACTACTCCAAATATTCCCTTTGTAATTGATGAAGTAATTGTCTACAACCGCGTCTTAGATCAAGGTGAGGTAGCAGACCATTACAATATGGGGGCACCATCAGGGTATCCTATTGTTACTGTGAATTGACACGACTGGTGAGTTATTTCTTTGATATGACAAGACCGAAAGGTTAATCCCAAGCAGGTGTAGATTAAAATGAACAAGAAACTCTCTAAATATTCTCCGGTAATCCTGATAATTGCAGGGTTATTTATTACCTATCTTACTGATATCAATCGTTGTAAAAAAAAGAGAGCAGAGAGAGAAAAGCGGTATAATGTGGAACTGGAAATTGCACGGGAAGATATCCAATACTTATTCGGGAAATCGTGTCAAAGAGGAAAGGACATCGCTGGTTTGTTAACCGCTCCAAATCTTCCAAATCAGCCAAAGCTTCTACAAAATAAAATGAAACAGATTAAACCAATGAATTTATTTGTCATAAATGGAACAAAAGTTACTTGTCTGACAAACCAGGGGAAATCTAAGAAACTGACAAAAAAGGTCTTGTTTTTAGTAGAGAAGGCAAAAAAGGAAGGTATGGGAAATGTAGCAATGGAGAAAATTTCTGAAAAGGAAAATGGTCTATATCATATTCTCCCCATCGGTCAGACTGGCAAAGTATTGTTAGTGGAGATAAATACTGATTTAATTCTTAATCGCCCGCATATAAAACGCCTGTCTTCGAGATATTCTATAGAAGTATCAGGCCCATATGAAAAGGGAGTCCTTGTTAATGGTGAACTTTCAGAAAGTCAGCACACAGTCAAAGCTCATCTCGGTTTAGCTCAAGTACCGTTTGTCTTAAAGCTCACACCAAAGGAAAAAGAAGAATTTCCCTGGGATAGAATTTTTACCTGGGGTTGGGGATTTATGATAACATCCGGTCTCGTTTCTTTTCTCTCAATTTTACAAAAGAAGAATGTCAACTTAGAAGAATCAAAACAGGTTATTGAAGAGGATAAGCGCAAATTGCACGAATTAGCTATCAAGGACCCTCTTACAAACATTTTCAACCGCAGACATTTTGAGAAACTTCTGCATTCAGAATTCAGGCGGGCAAAAAGATATAGTTTCCCGCTCAGTTGTATTATGCTTGACATAGACCACTTCAAAAATTTTAACGATACCTATGGTCATCAATTTGGTGATGAAGTACTCAAGGAAGTAGCGGGGTTATTGAAAAATCTTACCAGAGAAGTAGATATTGTCGCTCGTTATGGAGGTGAGGAGTTTATTGTTATTTTGCCAGAGACAGATTCTGAAGGTGCGCTAACTCTGGCGGAGCGGATTCGCGGTAGATTAGCCGGGAAACAATATACCTGTAAAGGGAAGAAATTGACAATAACTGTTAGCCTGGGAGTTTCCACTATGAAACCGGATTCAGAAGATATTGCTGACGAACAGAAACTTGTCTTCCAAGCTGACCAGGCTTTATATCAAGCTAAGGGAGCAGGTCGTAACCGGGTTTACCATTTTGCCGTAAAGGAGGTGAAATATATGGGAAAGTTGTATGAAGATATAAACCACGTGGTGAAGGACTTAGAACATATTCATGCAGATATTGAGCATCTTGAGTCTCATCTAAGAGAACACCCTGAGTGTAAAGTTGCACCTGAGATAGGGAGTCATGTGCAGGATATGGATAATCATTTGCATGATGTGCTAAGTCATATGCATCACATTGAAGCAGAGCATGATTTGAAGAAAGAGGAATAAGTTTAAATTGACACGATACCATTGAAGTTGGTATTATGCAAATGCTGGAAGTTAAAACGAGGAATCAGAAAGGGGGTGTTGAGAAGATGAAGATTGCTGTAGTTACTACTGATAAAGTAAACGTTAGTGAGCATTTTGGGACTGCTCCTTATTTCTTTGTGGCGGAAGTGGAAGGAGAGAAGATAGCCAATGAAGAAATGAGAGATAAGCCATGCCACAAGCAGCTTTCGGCAGAAGAGGAACATGCACAGGTAGATGAAAGAGGGACTCATGGTTTCACTGCCAAAGCTTCCCAGAGACATAAGGAAATGGGAGAAGTGGTAAAAGACTGCGAGGTGGTTATTGCCGGAAGAATAGGAGCAGGAGCCTATGAGGACTTGAAGGAATTAGGCATT
>JAUWGW010000025.1 GCA_030606215.1 bacterium | reverse complement strand
CTTATTGTAGTAATACTATAAGGCTTTGTCAAGAAAAAAATGACGCGTGCTTCGCGTGTTACTTCTCCTACCTGCCCCCTTCTTTCAGCTCGGATAAATCCGAGCGCTACAGTTCGTCCCCACCCGTAACTGAGGGGTTACGTTTTCGCCGCTTTTTATCATTGACCATAAAAGAAAGCGCCTCTATAATGCATCAAACAATAGAAGGGGGCAGTAAACAATTAAATTAGAACATCACATAGCAATATCTTTACCGGTAAGCATCGCTCTATACTTCTACCTCAAATCACTGGCAGGAGCGATTGGATGTTTTATGCTTGGGGTTTTTACTGACCTTGACCATTTCCCTGATTATCTCGTACACTCTCGTTTCAGGATTGCCAGCTTGAAAGAATTTTTCTTTCTATGTCATAATACAAAGCTTTCAAAATTATACTTAGTGCTTCATTCCTATGAGATTGTCCCGCTTCTTTTTTTGATATTTCATCTTATAGGCTGGAATAACTTTACGATTGGGATCACCACTGGATATATACTGCATCTCACTGTTGACCAGTTCACAAACATGAGGGATTTTGCCTGTAAACCACTATTTTACTTTTTCACCTACCGCCTGAGCAAAGGGTTTAAGAGAGAACTCCTTGTCAAGGGGAAATCCTCTCCATCCCTCCCATATAAGGACGTAACGCTTCAGGGATGACAACCGACCCATCTTTCTGTTGATATGTTTCAAGGAGGGCAACAATTACTCGCGGTAACGCAACACCTGAACCATTAAGGGTATGGACATACTCTGGTTTTGCATCGGGCTTGGGTCTATACCTGATACCAGCACGCCTTGCCTGAAAATCCGTGAAGTTGCTGCAGGAAGATACCTCAAGATATTCCCCTTCACCCGGCGCCCATACTTCAATATCATAGCATTTGGAGGCTGCAAAACTTATATCAACAGCACACAGGTTCACAACCCTGTAATGAAGTCCAAGAGACTTAAGAACTTCTTCTGCATCCTGCAAGAGTTTTTCAATCTCATCATTAGAAGTTTCAGGACGGACAAATTTCACAAGTTCTACTTTATCAAACTGATGAACCCTGACAAGCCCCTTTGTTTCCTTGCCATACGAACCCGCCTCCCGTCTGAAACAGGCAGTATATGAAGCGTAGTAGATGGGGAGACTCTCCCCTTCTATAATCTCCCCGCGATGAATATTGGTAACAGGCACCTCTGCTGTTGGGACCAGGAAGAAATCTTCTTTCTCTATGCGATACATATCTTCCTCAAGCTTTGGCAACTGTCCTGTGCCAACCATGCAGTCTCTATTTACAAGGAAAGGAGGAAATACCTCCTGATAACCATGCTTTTCAGTATGAAGGTCAAGCATAAAATTTATAAGAGCTCTAACAAGACGAGCCCCATACCCTCTATAAAATGCAAATCCTGAGCCGGCAAGCTTTGCAGAAACTTTAAAATCAATAATTCCGAGTATCTTCCCTATTTCAATATGACCCAGCGGCTTGAAACTGAAGGCTGGGGTCTCCCCCCACCTCCTCACCTCAATGTTATCTTGCGGACCTTTCCCTTTGGGAGCACTTTCGTCAACAATATTTGGGACAAGGAGACTTAAAGAGACTATATTTGCGCTAACTTCCTTCACTTCTGAGTCCAAAACATGGATTTCCTGGGACACCGCTTTCATCTGCTCAAGGAGCTTACCCGCATCCTCCCCTTTTTGCTTAAGTTTGCCAATTTCGTTAGAAGCCCTATTTCTCTCATACCTCAGTTTTTCTACTTCCTGAAGCAGCTGGCGATGTTTACTGTCAAGCTCAAGGAGATGGTCTATATCAAGTTTCGTTCCCCGTTTCCTAAGAGATTCCTTAACCTTTTCCCCATTCTCCCTTACAAATCGCAAATCAAGCATTTATCCTTTCACCACTCCTATTGGCTTCATTTTCGCAACACGTTTAGAGATGCCAGCGTTATGAACCACTTCTACCACTTTGTTGACATCTTTGTAAGCTTCAGGCGCTTCTTCCGCAAGTGTCTCCCTTCCCTTTGCCCTCACAGTAACACCTCTCTCCTGAAGTTCCTTGAAAATTGATTTCCCGCGAGCCGCCTTTATAGCAGCATGTCTGCTCATAACACGCCCGGCTCCGTGACAGGTGCTGCCCCATGTCTCATTCATCGCTCTTTCAGTCCCAACGAGGACATATGAATTTCTCCCCATATCGCCTGGAATAATTACAGGCTGTCCTACCTCCCTGTAATCTTCCGGCAAATCTGGATGCCCTGCAGGGAAAGCTCTTGTTGCACCTTTCCTGTGGACGCAGAGTTTCTTCCCTCCATGAGTTTCAAACTTCGCAATGTTGTGAGCAACATCATAGACAAGTTCCATACCGAGGTCATTAGGACTCATCCCGAGCACTTTCTGGAATGTTTCCCTCACCCAGTGCATTATCAACTGCCTATTCGCCCAGGCATAATTTGCCGCACATGCCATTGCGGAGAAATAATCCTTCCCTTCTTTAGAATCAACCGGGACACACGCTAATTGCCTATCAGGAACATGGATTCCATAGTGTGCCATCGCTTTGCCAATCACCCGCAGGTAATCAGTACATACCTGATGACCGAACCCTCTTGAACCACAGTGAATCATAACAGTAATCTGCCCTTCCTCAAGCCCGAAAACTTTTGCAGCTTCCGGCTCATAAATCTTCTCAATAACCTGAATTTCAAGGAAATGATTCCCCGCTCCAAGAGTTCCCTGTTGTGGAGATCCTCTTTCCATTGCATGCTGACTTACCTTAGACGGATCCGCCCCGGGAAGTGCACCTTTCTCCTCAGTATGCGCAACATCATCCATCGTGCCATAACCTCTCTCCACAATCCATTTTGCACCTTCCACCAGCACTTTCTCCTGTTCCTTGCGGGATAATCTGAGGGAACTGCGTGAACCGACGCCACAGGGCACATTCGCAAATAGTCCATCAACAAGTTCCTCAATATATTTGCTCACATCCCCCAATTTCAGATTACTCCTCATTAATCTTATCCCACAGTTTGAAACGACAAAACCATTCGCAACAAAATTGTGGTCAGGATGGTTCACAGTAAAATCGTAGACATAATCATCAAATTCTATTTCTCTCTTGGTCACTATATCATCCCATACCATACCTGATTCACCAAGTCCTGAAGTTACATCACTGAGAAACTCATCAAAACCAATTTTGTCTTCCCCTATGCGGGGTGCTGTTTTCCTACCCCCGTAGACTGACCTCTGTATAAATCTGAAATTCACTACTTTCGTATCAAGCTCATCATAGATACACTTTGCACTCAAGTGAGCCGTTTCCCTTAATCGTCTTGCTCGAGATGCTATTTCTTTTCGCTCACGAATGAGAATTCCTTTCCGTTTGAGATAATGAACAACAACATTGCCAATGAAACGCCTTTTTTTGTTGTATTCGAATCCAACCCTGGCGTAAAGATTCATCATACTTTCCGGGCTGCTCGATAGAATAAGTCGTAAACGGTCAGATGTCTCTCCTTTATCATTCACGTAGCTTAACTTTCTACTGATCCTGTGTATCTGGACTCCGAACTCCTCAAGTAATAATGCTATCTCTTCCAGAAAAACTCTTCCGTTTTGAACATATCCTTTCTTCTTATTAACTGAAACCATCGGACAATAGAAATTATGTTGGTGTTCGCTCATACACCGTGGTGTTGACATCTCTGCTCCGAAGAAAGATGCAAGGAATAGCCTTTTCTGCCAGAGCGGTGCCTTAAAAAGCCATGGAGGAACACAGAAATCCTGACTCGCTTTATTTCCAAATGGCGTCCCAAGTGCAATGAGAAGAGCCGCAAAACTACTCGAGCATACTTTAAAAGAAGTCTCAGTCGTACTAAACCCATATTCTGAATACATAGTACGCATCTTGTGGTTTCTTTCCCTTTTATAAATACGCGAAGGAGTGTAACCTATTTTCACTACATCCTGCCGAATTTCCTCCAGATCTTGTGGCTTACCATAAAACCAGGTAATTCCAGAACCTCCTGCCCCGCTGAAATACATGGTGCCGTCCCCAAGAACATATGCCATTACTTTCAACAAATAAGGTAACACTTCTGAATCGTACCGTATCAACAATAGATTCCGTTTCTTCAGATGCTTGAGAATTTGCCCAAGCGCGTTACCTCTGGAACCTTTCCGGAGATGCTTGAGGATTTTCCTTACCGCCTCCTCTGTCACTATCACCTCACCTGATGGCTTTTCGTATGGAACCCCTTCAAATGGATAAACAGCAACTTCTTCTCCATCTGTTAATTTATTGAGAGGTTTCATACCGTCTTTTGTATAAAATGGATGGTCTTCTGTTGCGATGATCTTCCTACTCGTACCAGTTACCAGTTCGTACACCCTGTTGTGAGGCTTGCGCTTTAGAAAGTTGCAGATAGATACCCCAGTCGAGCTCTCTCTACGGAAATCAAAACACTTAATAACTCCTTCTTTCCATCTGTTTTCAAAATCTCTTATCGGTAGCGAATAACCCAGGTCATGCAGTATAGACGAATCTCCAGAAAGACAGTTGATATCAAAACCCACCCCTCCAGGTGAGATTACACCTCCTTCAGACGGGTCGGTCGCCGCAACGCCCCCTATAGGAAAACCATAGCCCCAGTGAATATCAGGCATTGCCAGAGAGTACTTGACAATACCTGGCAAGCTTGCCACATTTGCAACCTGTTGGGCAGTTTTGTCCCCCTTGATAGGTTCAATGAGACTTTCATCAGCATAAATCAATCCAGGAACACGCATCCCTTCCTGGAAATTCTGTGGGATACGCCACCTGTAATCATCAACTTTTTCAAAAAGAATATCAGACATCAAAAATTACCTCTGCAACCCATCCTCCCTGAATGGGCTCCACTTTCAACTGGTGGTAGGTAACTCCTTTGATTTCCGTTTTCAATTCATGGCGTCCAGAGTCAAATTTTTCTCCATAAGCTTTTGCTTCCAGAGACTTCTCGCTGATTTTTGAAATATGGAACCGCGTGAAAAGCAATCTCTCGACTTCAAACTTGAAGTGCAGTTCGCTCAGCCATCTGACAAGCAGCTCTTTCCTATCCTCTGCCTCTACGCTGAAATCAACCGATTCTTTCTCCTCAACTTTTTCAACTTCGGCGATTAATTCAAAAAAGGCAATTCCCGCGTTGATGAAAAGAGTTTCGAGGTTCTCTCCGAAAATCCTTAACCCCACATCTGCAGTATGTTCAACAATTTCATATTTCTTCCTGATTTTCTTCCTCCTTAACTGCCACCCGTGCTACTGCGACAACCTTATCCCCTTCATCAAGTCTTATCAACCGCACTCCCTGCGTATTTCTATGCAATACCCGGATAGGCTCAACACGCATACGTATGACCATCCCTCTTGAGGTAATCAACATCAGTTCGTCCCTGTCAGTTACTGTTCTCAACCCAACTATTGGGCCATTCCTGTCTGTCATCTTTATATTTATAACTCCTTTTCCGCCGCGTCTCTGCATACGATAATCCGAGAATTGGCTCCTCTTCCCAAACCCATTTTCAGTTACGGAGAGAACAGTCGCATCAGGTTCTGCGATTGCTGCTCCAATCACCTTATCACCCTTCCCCAGGGTAATCCCCTTAACACCCCGCGAAGGTCTTCCCATTGAACGAAGCTGGCTTTCAGAAAAACGAATTGCCTTTCCATTTCTTGTCGCAATAAGTATTTCCTCATTGCCATCTGTCAATCTCCCCTCTATGAGTCTATCCTTTGCATCAAGGGCAACAGCAATTATCCCGCCGGCTCTCGGATGACCGTATGCGGAGAGATTTGTCTTCTTAACTACTCCCTGCTCAGTAATCATCAGGAGGAAATGCTCAGCGTCAAAATTGGAAACAACTACATGCGCAGTAATCCTTTCCTCAGGATTAATCTGAAGGAGATTGGGTATGGCTTTTCCTCTGGAGAGACGTCCTGCTTGAGGAATTTCATAAACTTTTGCCCAGTATACCCGCCCTAAATCCGTGAAGAAGAGGATGTATTCATGGGTTGAGGCAATGAATAAATGCTCTATAAAATCTTCCTCCTTCCTTCCACCGCCGATTACTCCCTTGCCGCCGCGCTTCTGTTTTCTGTAAGTACTTACCGGAAGACGCTTTATATAACCACTATGACTTATTGTTATGACCATATCCTCTTCAGCAATTAAATCTTCCGTTGTAAAATCTCCCGCGCTCTCAACTATTTCTGTCCTCCTCTCATCTCCGTATTTGTTCTTTATCTCAAGGAGTTCCTCCCTGATTATGTTCATTAACTGCTTCTCACTTGCAAGAATCTGCCGTAACTTCTCGATTCTCTTTATCAATTCAAGATATTCACTCTGAAGCTTCTTCCGCTCAAGTCCCGTGAGCCTCTGGAGACGCATATCAAGAATTGCCTGCGCCTGTCTCTCAGTTAATTTGAATTTTTTCGTTAAACTATCTCGCGCATCTTCCACGGTTTTGGAAGTCTTTATTGTCTTTATGACATCATCAATCTTGCTAAGAGCAATTTTCAGCCCTTCAACTATATGGGCGCGCTCGGAAGCTTTTTTCAATTCAAATTTAGTCCGCCGCGTCACAACTTCCCGCCTGTGGGACAGATACTGCTCGAGCATCTGCTTCAGATTGAGAATGCGGGGCTCTCCGTTCACAAGCGCAAGCATTATCGCTCCGAAAGTGCCCTGCATCTGGGTATGATTGTAGAGCTGGTTGAGAACTACCTCAGCCGGTTCTTCCCTGCGAAGTTCCACCACAATCCTTATACCATCCTTGTCAGACTCATCACGCAGATCTGATATGCCTGTGATTTTCTTATCCCTGATAAGCCCTGCGATACTCTCAACAAGATTGCTTTTATTCACCTGATATGGAATCTCTGTTATAACAATTTTCTCCTTCTCCCCTTTCCTCTCTCTCTCGACAAAAGCTCGTGCGCGCAGTCTTATGAGTCCTCTACCTCCTGTGTAAGCACTTCTTATTCCCTCATGCCCCATTATCAACCCGCCTGTCGGGAAATCAGGCCCTTTTACTACCTTATTTAATTTCTCAATACCCACATCCGGGTCTTCAATCAGGAGAGTTAACCCATCCACAATTTCACCTAAGTTATGAGGAGGTATCTCAGTAGCCATACCAACTGCGATTCCGGATGAGCCATTTATCAGGAGGTTTGGAATTGCAGAAGGTAACACGACAGGCTCTGTCCGCGTCTCATCATAATTCGGCCTGAATTTAACTGTATCTTTATCAAGGTCTTTCAGCATTTCTCCTGCAATCGCAGAGAGTCTTGCCTCTGTGTAACGCATAGCTGCCGGCGGGTCACCATCTATTGAACCAAAATTCCCCTGGCTGTCAACAAGCGGATAGCGGAGCGAGAAACCCTGCGCCATACGGACAAGGGAAGGATAGACAATCTGCTCACCGTGCGGATGATAATTTCCACTGACATCACCTGCAATTTTTGCGCATTTGCGAAATGGTCTGCCATATGATAGGTTAAGGTCATTCATTGCTATAAGAATCCGACGATGCGCAGGTTTCAACCCATCTCTTACATCGGGCAGCGCTCTTGCAACGATGACGCTCATAGCATAGTCAAGGTACGAAGAGTGCATCTCATCTTCAATGTAAACCGGCACAATTTTTTCGTTTCTTGTATAAATATTCATCTCACTCAGCCTTAGATATCTCCTCTACATTTCTAATAATTTCTTCCCGATGCCTCTCTTCTATATTAACAAACTCTAACCCCAATTTATATTTCCCTGTTTCAGCCTGCCTTATCCAGACCACCCTTGCCTTAGCGCGGACTGGAAGTATTGCTTTTAATCCACCGTTAATTGGTTTATTAACCTGGACCTCAACTGTTGCGGCTGGAGGAATGTATATCTCAGTTTCAAAACATACCCCGCCTCCACTGATATTTTTTGTTGTAGAAATTTCAACCTTTTTCCCTTCCGGAGACTGGTACATCAGTGATATTTCTTCTTCCCCACGATAGTGCCTTCTTCTATCTGCTCCCGCATACGCTTTAACCACTCTCCCTCTCCTATATAGAACAACTCATTATTAAATATCCAGATTCTTGACCTCCAGAGCGTGCGTCTGGATAAATTCTTTCCTCGGTTCTACCTTTGTTCCCATGAGAATTGTGAATATCCTGTCTGCCTCAACACTATCTTCCATCGTTACCTGAAGCACTGTCCTCCTTTCTGGGTCCATTGTTGTTTCCCAGAGCTGGCCGGGATTCATCTCTCCAAGCCCTTTATACCGCTGGACACCTATACCCCTTCTGCCAAGTGCCCTGACTTTTAAGAGGATTTCCGGAGCTGAATTGAGAATATGTTCCTGCCCATTCTCCTCAATCTTATAGAGAGGCTTTTCATCCTCAGAGACAATCTCACTGCTACCTATCCCGTAACCTGCAAGTTCCTTGATGAGTTCCGCAATTTCCCTTGATTCAGCAAATTCGGTAACCTGAATTTCACTTTCCTCTTTTCCCTCCATAGCTTTTGTAAATTCTTTATCTGTGTGAAGATATTCCTCCCCCTGCCCATCTTTAATACGGTATAGGGGCAGCTTCCCTGTTTTTTTATTTCGCAGCTTCAGGTATTCATCAAAGCTAACCCCCTTCCTTTTCAGAACTCTTGATAATTCCTCAAGCGCAGCAAGAGTTTTTACAATCCCTTTGAATTTGCTCTTGGGAAATGCGTGTTTATCCTTTAACTTCACAAGTTTTACATCTTCCATCCCCAATCCAAGGATATATTCATCAAATTCCTCATCACTTTCAATATATCGCTCAGTTTTGCCTTTCTTTACCTTATACAGCGGAGGCTGAGCAATGAAGATATATCCATTCTGGACAAGAGGAAGCATCTGACGGTAGAAAAATGTCAGAAGCAAAGTCCGTATATGAGCACCATCAACATCGGCATCTGTCATTATAATTATCTTGCCGTAGCGAAGTTTATTAATATCAAATTCTTCATCCCCAATCCCGGTGCCAATAGCTGAGATTAATGTTCTGATTTCTTCATTACTGAGAATTTTGTCAAGACGAGCTTTTTCAACATTCAAAATTTTTCCTTTAATTGGCAGGATTGCCTGGAAACGGCGGTCGCGCCCCTGTTTAGCTGAACCGCCCGCTGAATCCCCCTCCACAATGTATATTTCAGAAAGCGCCTTGTCCTTTTCGGAACAGTCTGCAAGTTTTCCCGGAAGGGAACTTGAGCCAAGAACACCTTTTCGTCGTGTCAGATCCCTTGCTTTACGCGCCGCGTCTCTGGCTCTTGCCGCAATAACAGCCTTCTCAATTATCTTTCTGGCAATGGGAGGATTTTCCTCAAGATACGTCCCAAGCCCCTCATTGACCACAGATTCTACAATACCCCTGACTTCACTATTCGCCAGCTTTGTCTTTGTCTGACCTTCAAACTGTGGGTCTGGCAATTTGACACTTATAACAGAAGTTAATCCTTCGCGGACATCCTCACCTGAGAGAGACGCTTCCGCTTCTTTGAGTAAACCATGGCTTCGCGCATAATCGTTTGCTGTCCTCGTGAGAGCGGACCTGAACCCGCTGACGTGTGTCCCACCCTCAATATTGCTTATATTATTTGCAAATGCAAAAACATTCTCACTGTAACCGTCATTGTACTGCAAAGCTATCTCAACAATTATTCCCTCTTTCTCCTTCATAAAATAGATTGGTTTCTTGTTGACAACACCTTTATTCTCATTCAGATGCTCTACAAAAGAACTAATGCCTCCAACATAGTGAAACTCATGTTCCTTGTCAGTATTCTCATCTTTAAGAATTATCCTTGTCCCTCCGTTCAGGAAAGCAAGCTCACGAAGCCTGTTGGATAAAGCGTCAAAACTGAATTTTCCATCCCTGAAAATCTTTTTGTCCGGTCTAAAAGTTATTCGTGTCCCGAGCTTCTTTGTTTTCCCGATTACTTCCAGACCCGCAACAGGCTTTCCCGCTTTATACTCCTGATAATAGACTTTTGCTCCCCTCATAACTTCAACTTCAAGCCATTCAGAAAGTGCGTTGACGACAGATAACCCCACTCCATGCAGCCCGCCTGCAACCTTATAACTGCGGTGGTCAAATTTCCCTCCCGCATGCAGCATTGTCATAACTACTTCCAACGCAGGTTTTTTCTCAGTCTTGTGCAAGTCAACGGGAATTCCCCTGCCATCGTCAACAACAGTTACGCTGTTATCAACATGCATTACCACATTGATGTTCTTGCAATCTCCTGCGGCAATCTCATCAACGCTATTATCTACAAGCTCATACACAAGCTGATGTAGACCACGGCTCGCGGTATCGCCAATATACATACTCGGTCTTCTTCTTACGGCCTCAAGCCCTTCAAGAACCTTTATTGTGGTAGCATCATACTTGTTTTTTTCAGCTGCCATTATTCATCCCTTCTCATTAGCACTCTCAACCCCATTTCCCCTGCTTAAATCGAATATCCTTCACAGACTCACGCAAAGGAAGCTGTTTTAACTTTTTAAGGATATCTCCTTTTTTTATGCTCAGATGCTGAAGCCAGACTGAACTATCCACCAAAACCAGAAGTTTCCCATCCCTGATAGAAACAGGAATAGAATGTTTCGCTGCCTCCTCCTCAAAAAGAGACTGCCAATGCTCCCGGATTGGTTTAACACCCCCCTCTTTTTTTAGTTTTCCCATAACTTTTTCAACAACTGATTTAATTCTCTTTGGTTCTGCCATTATATTTTTATTGGCATAATTACATATAAATAGTCTTCATCATCTTTCGGCCTTAACATTGCAGGGCTAACAGGATTAATTATATCAAAATAGATTTCCTCACATGTTTCATTTCGCAAGAAATCCATAAGGAAGGACGGGTTAAAAGCCATAACCTCCTCTTCACCGTCATAAGAAACATTCATTTCTTCTGACGCCTCTCCCAATTCAGGGGTGCTTGCGGTTAGAACAACCTTCTCTGGATAGAGATTCAATTTCACCGAATTAGATTTTTCGCTCGCAAGGAGTGAAACTCTCCTTATAGTAGACAGAAATTCTTCTCTGTTCATGGAAAGCCTTATATTCTGTGTCTTTGGAATAACATTCTCATATTCAGGGAACTTTCCTTTAAGGAACCTTGCCATGAATATAATTTGATTGAACTCAAAAGTAACTTCATTCTTTCCGATCGAGACTTTTACTTCATCCTCAGTCCCTTCCATAATCCTGTTAATCTCGCTAACAGCCTTTGCCGGCAAGATTAACTCTTTTTCAATCTTTCCATCCTTGTCTCTTTCTCTTCTTAACTTTGCAAGTCTTCTCCCATCAGTAGCTACGGCAGTTATTTCCCCCTTCTTAACCTGGAAAAGGATTCCGCCGAGAGCATATCGTGTTTCATCCCGCGAAACAGCAAACAATGTCTTCCTTATAAGTTCCTTTATCTTTCTCTGGGACATACAAAAACTTTCTTCTCCTCCGGATTCAGGAAGTTTTGGGAATTCTTCCTTTGGCAGCCCCATAATTTTAAAGAAACTCTTCCCACAACTTATAGTCACCGAATTCCCTTTTTCGGTTACAATTTCTATTTTCTCTTCTGGAACTTCCCGCACAATATCACTGATTGTGCGTCCAGGAACTGTTATGGCCCCTTCTTCCTGAACATCTGCAGAAACGGAACAGCGGATACCAACCTCCAAATCCGTTGCACATAACTGCAATCTATTCTCCCCTGCTTCCATCAATATGTGTGACAGGATAGGCAGGGTTGCCTTTTGGGAAACAACATTTTGCACTCTTTGTATCCCTTCAAGAAGCTCAGATTTCTCGCATAACATTTTCATTGGTTATCCTCCTGTTTTTATAATATTAAATTACCTATCTCCCATAAGTTATCCACATTCCTTAATACTACTTGTTTTATACTAAAACTTAGTAATAATCGTAGTAGTAGCTGTTAATTCTGTGGATAAGCTGTAATTTAAGTCTACAAAAGATTGTTATTAACCCTGTTGGTAAATTGTCAATCTTTTCCACTTCATCCACAAGTTTATATTTACCCACAGGTTATCAACAAGATGTTATTCGTTTATTATTTGTCTTAACTCTTCAACAATTCTTCCTAAGTCTTCGTCAGCTTGTATGCCAGTTCCTATCTTACGGCAGGCGTGAAGCACTGTTGTATGGTCCCTTCCTCCGAAATTCTCTCCTATTTCCGGCAAGGAATGTTCCGTTAATTCTCTTGCAAGAAACATCGCAATTTGTCTTGGGAGAGCGACATTTTTTGAGCGATTTTTCTTTTTCATATCCATGATGTGTAAATCAAAGTAGTCTGCCACTTTACTTTGAATGAGGTCAAGTGTAATTTGTTTTTCTTTGGGTATAATGTTTTCAAGGGCGCGCTTTGCAGTTTCAAGATTTAGAGGTTTTTTGCTGATGGAACAGAAAGCAGTAACCGTGGTTAATGCTCCTTCTAACTCCCTGATATTGAACTTTATTTTGTTTGCAATAAAAAGCGTTATTTCTTCGGGAACATCAAAATTCTGTGTGAGGCTCTTTTTTCTGAGGATAGCAATTCTTGTCTCCAGATCGGGAGGCTGGATATCAGTAACCAATCCCCAGTCAAATCTTGATACCAGCCTTTCTTCAAGGGTAGGGATTTCTTTTGGGGGACGGTCGCTGGAGACAATAATCTGTTTGTGGGCGTCATACAGAGCATTGAATGTGTGGAAAAATTCTTCCTGCGTGCTCTCCTTTCCTGCGAGAAAGTGGATGTCATCTATGAGCAGTACATCCACCCCACGGTATTTATTTCTGAACGAGAGCGTCTTTCGGTTCTGTATAGCATTTATAAGTTCGTTGGTAAAACTTTCGGTTGAAGCATATACAACCTTGAGGTTATTTCGGGGTTTTCCGATGATAAACCAGCCAATTGCCTGCATTAGATGTGTTTTTCCCAGCCCCACTCCGCCATAGATAAACAGCGGATTATATGCTTTAGCAGGTGATTCAGCAACTGCGAGGGATGCGGCATGTGCAAACTGGTTACTTGCCCCAACAACAAAATTTTCAAATGTGTATTTTAGGTTCAGGGGATGACCAGGTTCAACGGGCGCATCAATCGTCTGCTTACTTCTTCTCTCATCCATGCCGGAGATGAAGTGAATGGATATCTGTTCGGGTGGGATATGGGTAATATCAGAGAGAGTTTCTTTTATGAGACCGAGATAGTGTTTTCCTATCCACTCTTCAAAGATCTTGTTAGGGACTTTGAGAAGAAGCTTTCCACCCTCAAACGAATCGCATTCAATTGGTTCAAACCATGATGTGAAGATTTGTTCGTTGAGATGCTTCTTGAGGGTTTCAAGAAGTTGAGCCCAGATTTGCATTATCTCAGCCGCTCAATGTTTATCCACAGTTTATCCACATATCATAAATGCTCTCAGGAAATACAAAATCCACTTTGAACTTCTTTTCCATTAGAGAGCACTCAACAGTTTACTAACAACTTATCCACATTTAAAATGCAACTCACTTTGTTCGGGAAAATCCTCAATCGCAATACGGTAAAATATTCGGTCAAGCGTGCCCGCGTCATTCCCGCGCAAGCGGGAATCTATGCCGGTTCTCTACTCTGGATTCCTGTCCCCGCTTTCGCGGGGACAAGCTTCGCAGAGCCTGCCCCTGTGAAAACAGGGGAATGACAGGGACTCAAACACAGCCCACCGAATATTTACGCAATACGAAACATTTTAACGTGGTTCAGAGTTTCTCATCTGATGTTAATGATACCCCGGAAAGCCATGCCTGGCAAGAAAAATCGTAAGAAAAATTTGACTAATATGTGCGGTTATGGTTAAATAGATAAAAGTGTTCAGCGAATCACATCGGTGCAAACACTGATACCGCAATTTTGTGAATGTTTGCAAACAAAGTGCGTGTAAAAGCTCAGTGAACTCCGTGTCATTCTGAGGAGCTCTGCGACGAAGAATCTATAGAGATTCTTCACTCCGTTCAGAATGACAGATTGGGATGCAGTTCGCTGAATATTTACAAGTGCGTAGAGAGATGGAGATGATGAAAAGATGAAACGAACATATCAACCTTCTGACAGGAAGCGTAAGTCGAAGCATGGGTTTCGGGAAAGGATGTCCACTAAAGCGGGGAGAAACATTTTAAAGAGAAGGCGCGCCAAGGGACGTCATCAACTTACAGTGTGAAAAAGCAGGATTAAGAATTAAGTAGTAATTCTGATTCAGACAGACAGCTTCCACATCTTATCACTGTCTGAATCGCAGGAGTAGCAGGAAGTAAAGATGTGGTCAAATTTGATAACGCCCGATTTCCGAGAAGGGAACGTCTTGAGAGGAGCGAATTCAAAAAAGTTTTTTCAAAAGGTAAACGTTTCTGCGACGGAGTTCTTACAGTTTATACTCTTAAGGGTGAGGAGAGAAAGGCAGGATTTGTTGTAAGAAGGGTTGTGCGTTCAGGGGTTAAGAGAAACCGTTTGAAACGGTTGCTCAGAGAGATTTTCCGACGGAACAAGAGTAAAGTTTGCGATAAGGTCTTGGTTGTCGTGGTAGCAGGAAAGGAAGCAGATGGATTGCATCTCTCGGAGATTGAGAACTCTTTCCTGCAGTTATTAAATAGAGCAGGAGCGCTTGAGTGACCAGACTAATAGTCGGTTTGATCGGGTTTTATCAGAGGGTAATTTCTCCTCTGAAATGGCCCTGTTGTCGCTTTTATCCTTCCTGCTCAACATATGCGAAGGACGCAATTGTTCGGTTTGGATTGCGGCGAGGGGGGTGGCTTGCTGTAAAGAGACTCATTCGCTGTCATCCGTTTAATCCTGGTGGATATGACCCTGTAGAATAATGGAAAAAAGATTACTTATTGCTATTGCTCTCTCAGCGCTGGTGCTGATTGTCTATTACGTTAATTTAGAGTCTCCCCCGCATGCTGGCAGGCAAGGGTCGGAAGTTGGGCTTGTTGAGGAAGAGACCCGGGAGGAGAAAGAGCTGCCTGTTCGAGAGAGAGCTCCTTTGCCGGTAGCGGCGGAGGGAGAAGACATTGTCGTTGAAACGAGTCTTTACAGATTAGTTCTGACCACATGCGGCGCGAGGATAAAGAGTTTCAGGTTGAAAGGGTATCCTGAAATGTGGAAGGAAGAAAAGGAGTTGGAGAGAGGAATAGGTGAGATAGAGAGAAAACTGGCGAAGAATGCGGGAGAGGAGTCCCTGGTTCGCTCAAAAGAAATCCTTCTATACGTTAATGAGGAGAGAAAGAAACGCACGCGTAGAGTAGAGGAGATTGAAGAAGAAATAAAAGAAGTCAGGTTAAGAGGCGATTATGAGAGGGCAATGGAACTTGAGGAAGAGTTGAAAGTTGAAAGCGGGGTGGAACTTGTCCCTTCAGCGGGTCCATTATACGGGGACTATCCACTTACTCTAAGTTTCCCGAATCTAAATTTAGATTTGAACACCGCCTTGTTTAGATGTGATGTCGACAGAATAGCTCTCGTAGCAGACGAGAAAGATACTCTAAGATTTGAGGCAGAGGTTGCGGGAGTGAGAGTGAAGAAAGTTTTTACCTTTACGCGGGGAGAATATGTTATCGGACTGGATGTAGTTGTTGAGAACAACTCCTCAGACATTATCAAGGACGAAAGAGCAATGCTTGCCTATGGTCCTGGAGTGGGACTCGTTGAAGAAACCCAGGCGAGAGGGGCAACAAAAAGTATAGCATCATATATAACAGGGAGACCGAAAGCGCAGTTTGAAACGATGAAAAGAAGCTTCCTGAGCAAACCGACTATGGCTTCTGGCGTATCCGCCATACGCACGGGAGATTTTGAGTGGGTAGCTTTGCGTAACAAATATTTTGCAGCAATTCTTATTCAGAAATGCGAGGCTGTAATAGCAGAGAACTTGGCCACGGGTGGGTATAGGGTAGGAGTAAAAATGCCCCCGTTCAGCCTTGAAAATGGCGAGAGTTTCAGGACAACTTTCAAGATATACCTTGGACCTCAAAAAACTGAAGAACTTAGAAGGGGGGGGCGGGCGCTTGAGAAAATTATTGATTATGGTTTCTGGGGGCCAATAGCGAAAGCTATTGACTATTTGCTGAGAAAGATTTTCAGCGTCGTCGGGAATTATGGCTGGTCAATTGTCGTGCTATCGCTGTTTATAAAGATTGTTTTTTATCCGCTGACCCATCGCACTTTTGAGGGGATGCATAAGATGCAGGAGGGTATGAAGGAACTTCAGCCGAAAATAAACGCTCTCAAGGAAAAGTATGGGGATAGTCAGCAGAAGTTGAATAAAGCTACGATGGAACTATACCGTAAAGAGGGGATAAATCCCTTGAGCGGCTGCAAGTCCGGATGTTTCCCTATGCTTCTCCAGATGCCTGTCTTTTTTGCTCTTTATGTTGTGCTTTATAATTCCATTGATTTAAGGGGGACGCACTTTTTGGGCTGGATAACGGACCTTTCATCTCCTGACCCATGGAAAGTTCTCCCTATTTTGATGGGGGTGAGCATGTTCTGGCAGCAGAAACAGACAGGTATGGGGGGTGCAAGTATGGGAGCCGGCGGCGCCCAGCAGGACCAGCAAAAGATGATGAAATGGATGATGCCTGTTTTTCTGACATTTATATTCTTCAGACTCCCCGCCGGGATTGTATTGTACTGGTTATCTTTTAATATATTCACGGGGCTTCAGCAATCCCTGATAATGAAAAAGAAAAATGGATGATACAATTGCGGCTATATCCACTCCTCCGGGAGAGGGTGGTATCGGGATTGTCAGGTTGAGCGGGGAAGATGCTGTGCGGATTGTTGAAGAAATATTCCAGAGTAAGAGTGGCAAGACTCTGAGCGAGCTCCCGAGCCACACAATTTCTTACGGGCATATCACATCTGACGGGGAAATCATTGATGAGGTTCTGGTTACGGTGATGCGAGCGCCACGAACCTACACGAGAGAGGATATAGTTGAGATTAACTGCCACGGCGGGATTGTTCCACTTAGATGTGTTCTAAGACTCGTCATACATAAAGGAGCCCGTCTTGCTGAGCCTGGTGAATTTACAAAAAGAGCATATCTTAATGGCAGAATTGACCTGACTCAGGCAGAAGCGGTGGCAGATGTAATCAGGGCGAAAACAGATACAAGCTGTAAGGCAGCATTAGCCCAATTACACGGGCAATTGGCAGAGAAAGTGGAGTGTTTAGCTCAGAAAATGCAGGATATGCTTATTCAAGTGGAGGCATCTATTGATTTTGTGACTGAAGGGGTTGTGCCCCCTTCCTGTGAGATTCTCCGCAGGGAAGTTTTAAACTTGATTGAAGAAATAGATGAGTTAAGAGCTACAGCGGATATTGGGCTTATTCTCAGGGAAGGTCTTAGAATGTCAATTATTGGAAGACCGAATGTCGGTAAATCCACGCTTTTCAATGTGCTTCTCGGGAAGGAGCGCGTTATTGTTACCCCTATCCCTGGAACAACGAGGGATGTTGTTGAAGAAATGGTGGATATTGGCGGGATCCCTGTGAGGATGGCAGATACCGCAGGGCTCATGAGAGATTCTGCTGATTTAATAGAGAAGGAGGGGACGAAGAGGAGTCTTGAATGTCTTTCCCGGGCTGACCTGATTATCGCTGTAATTGATGGTTCCGAACCTCTGACTGAAGGAGATAAATGCCTTCTTCAAGATTTGAGTGAAAGCAGAGCAATTACTATCATAAATAAATGCGATTTACTGGTTTGTGTTGAGCGAGCGCAAGTGGAAAAAATTTGTGGGAGAGATGGAATTCTCATGGTTTCAGCTGTGCAGGGCACAGGCGTCAGTGAATTGAAGGAGAAAATCGCAAGCACAGTATGGAATGGGGATGCAGGTCCGCGCGGCGAACCTATTGTGACAAATCTAAGACACTTAAATGCGTTGCAGAAGGCGTCTGAAAGTTTAAAGAGAGCAACGGAGGGCCTTGGCAAAATGGGCGAGGAAATTCTTGCCTTTAATTTAAAAGAGGCTCTCAGTAATCTCGGGGAGATTGTGGGGAAGGTTACAAACGAAGATATTCTGAATGGAATTTTCTCACAGTTCTGCATTGGAAAATAAAAAGCAAAGTACAAATTTGTGCAAATGGTGCGAAGAGATTGGCGTTTCAATCGGGGAAAAAGAGAAAAGACTGATACTTGAATATTTAGAGGAGTTGATTAAGTACAACTGGCGTATAAATCTGGTTGCGAAAGCATCTGATGAGCAAATTCTGAGGAAACACTTTATTGATTCTCTTGCGTGCTCTTCTCTACTTCCAAAAGAACGCTATGTGCATCTCCTGGACATCGGAACGGGGGCGGGGTTCCCGGGACTTGTCCTTAAAATCATACGACCGGATATTTTCGTTCACCTCCTTGAAGCATCCAGGAAGAAATGCTTTTTCCTGGGGCATATTATTTCCCTTCTGAAACTTGATGGAGTCAAAATTCTTAATGGAAGGGCAGAGCACTTCGGGCATTCGGATGGTTACACAGAGGGTTATGAACTTGTGGTCTGCAGAGCAGTTGCTCATTTAAGTGTTATTTCTGAATATGCGTTCCCTTTACTGCAGGTGGGAGGGCTTTTTATAGCGCAGAAAGGTCCCGCAGGAATGAAAGAATTTGAAGAAGGGAAAGGTGCGGTGAAAGTTCTCGGTGGCAAGCTAAAGGAAATCAAAGAATTTGTTTTGCCTGGCGGGAGAGAGAAGAGGGTTATTCTTGCTTTCCGAAAGGAAAGGGTAACTCCCTCTGAATATCCCCGCGGGAATGGGGTTCCTGCGAGGAAACCTCTTCATACCCTCATTGTTCCACGTGGAACAATGCATATCAGGACTTTGGATAAGAAGAAGTTAAGCAAAATGGGTGTCGTAGGTCACAAAACATAGAAATGAAAACGGTCGTTAATGTTCCACGTGGAACAAATAGGGGGTAAATTGGGAAAAGTTTTTGCGGTTGCAAATCAGAAAGGAGGTGTGGGAAAGACTACAACAGCTATTAATTTAGCCGCATGTATAGCGTCTGAATCGCTCAAGATTCTTGTGGTTGATATCGACCCGCAGGGGAACGCTACAAGTGGTTTGGGTATTAACAAAGAGCAGATAGAGCAAAGCATTTATGATTCTCTTATTGGAGGTAAGTTTCTTGAAAGCGTGATAATCTCAACCGGGATTGAAAATCTTAACATAGTTCCGTCAAATATCCAGTTAACCGGAGCGGAGGTTGAACTGGTGGGAATGTTTGCGAGGGAGACAAAGTTGAGGGTGGCATTAGAGCCTGTCAGGGACAAGTATGATTATATTTTTATTGACTGTCCTCCTTCTTTAGGACTTCTGACTGTCAACGCTCTGACAGCGGCAGACTGTGCGATTATCCCGATTCAGTGTGAATACTATGCACTTGAAGGGTTGAGCCAGCTTTTGAAGGTAATTGAGCTTGTAAACCATAATCTCAACCCTTCTCTTGAGGTAAGTGGTGTTCTGCTTACAATGGCAGATTGGCGAACAAATCTGTCACGGCAGGTTGTAGAGGAGGTGAAAGGATTTTTTGGGGGGAAGGTTTATGAAACAATAATTCCGCGTAGTGTTCGGCTTGGTGAAGCTCCGGGTTTTGGAAAACCGATAATTCTCTATGACATAACTTCTCCTGGGGCTGAGGCGTATCAAAAACTGGCAAAGGAAGTGATAAAAGATGACAAGGAAAGCTTTAGGACGGGGGTTGGAAGCTCTGATTCCCAGAGCGGAGAAGGAGACTGAGGGGGTTGTAAACCTGCGGCTCCAGACAATTTCGCCAAATCGTTATCAGCCAAGGAAACATTTTGATGAGGCGAAACTTGAGGAATTAGTTGCGTCATTGGGCGAGAGAGGTGTAATCCAGCCTGTGATTGTCAGATCTATAGAGGGAGGTTATGAGCTAATTGCCGGTGAGAGGCGTTTGGAGGCAGCGAAGAGAGCGGGGATGGAGAGTATTCCTGCTATTGTGAGAAATGTTACGGACAGGGAAATGCTTGAGATATCCCTTATTGAGAATATTCAGAGGGATGACCTTAATGCGCTTGAGGAGGCATCTGCATATAAACAATTGATGGATGAGTTCGGGCTTACTCAGGAAAAACTGGCTGAGGATGTTGGGAAAGACAGGGCAACCATAGCAAATACTGTTCGTCTTTTAAGGCTTCCGAAGGAGGTCCAGGAAGAACTGGGGCATGACAGAATCTCCCGCGGACATGCTATTGCTCTGCTGGGTCTTGGAAACAGGAATCAGCAGGTGAAACTGTGCAGGAAGATTGTCAGACAAGGGTTATCTGTCCGTGAGACGGAAGTGCTGATAAAACGGACACTTACGACAATGCCCAGAAGACAACTGGTGGTCAGAAAATCACCTGAGCTTGCTGCTATTGAAGAGAAATTACAGCAATTTTTTGGTACCAGAGTCCATGTCAAAAAGCATAGAGCAGGCGGCAGAGTGGAGATAGAATACTATTCTGATGAGGACCTGGAACGCTTCCTCAACCTGCTCGGTATAAAATTAGATTAAATCTATTCTCTTTTTTCTGATCCTGGTGGACAGTAGCTAATTGTTTCAGGGTCTGAATTTCCCTTGGGACATCTAATTTTCGCAGGAAATTCCGTTGTCCATTTCCCACCCGACAGTTTATAAAGCATCATTTCTTCAGGCGGTCCCATTTCTTCCGGTGTTACATCAGGATTAGGTTTAGACCTGTAAGCCTCAAACACATGGTCATGGACACTGCAGTAATAATAATATGTCCGAACAGCTTCACCGCCGCATTCAGGACAAACCATGGGTTTTGCCTGGGCTTCTGCAACAAACTTGTAATCACATGCTTCACATGTCCAGTCTACATTTGGACGCGGATAGCGTTTCGGTATTGCCGCCTTGATTATAAAGGCAGCGGCGATAGCGATTACAACCAGAAGCACCACAACTACTACCGAACTCCCTCCCTTTTTCATGGTGAACACCCTCCTTCCTTTTTCAATCCCAATTTACCATATTTAGCCAACCCTATCTAATATCATTACCAAATTTCCACACAAAAGTCAAGCATATAGTTTATTTTACCAGGATGTCAGGCATGAATCTATCTTCTCCCTGATAAGTTTTATATGTTCCGGTGTGGTCCCACAGCACCCCCCAATAATATTTACTCCTTCTTTTATAAGTTCAGGTACAAAAGAAGCCATCTCTTCAGGTTCTTGAGGATAAAAAGTCTTCCCATCTTTAAGATATGGAATCCCGGCATTTGGTTTTATCCATAGAGGAGAGGTTGTGAACTCTCTCATTGTTCTTGTAATTCCAACCATATCTTCAATAGTTACCGAGCCGCAGTTAGCCCCGATGATATCTGGATTCTGTTCTATAAGAGATGAAACAACCTCTTGAACAGTTAACCCCATCATTGTTCTGAAACCTTCCTTAGCTTTGTTGAAACTCAGAGATACACCGACAGATAAAGATGAATTTTCTCTAACCGCTTTCAACGCGCATAATGCTTCTTTTACATCACTCATAGTCTCAATTATCACGCCATCTGCTTTTCCCTCAACAAAACCTTCAACCTGTTCAGAGAAAGTCTCTATAAAATCTTTTTCTTTAAAATTCCCCGAAGGTTCTAAGAATTCTCCTGTTGGACCAATTGAGGCAAAGACCAGGGAGTCCCCCGCCTCCTCTTTTGACAGCTCAACGCCAACCCTGTTTATTTCTTTTACATCTCCTTCAAATCCAGCCCTCTTCAGTTTTAATCTATTTGCCCCGAATGTATTTGTTAATATAATATCTGCTCCAGCCTCTCTATACCCCTTCGCAACCTTTTTTACGAGATGAGGTCTTTCAAGATTCCAGAATTCAGGAGTTTCTCCGGTTGAAAGCCCCATCTTCATCATTTCAGTCCCCCATGCCCCATCAGCAACAAGAATCTTTTTCTCTTCTAAAGTTTTATCAAACTCGCTCATAGAAACGCCTTCTTCTAAGTTTAATGTGTAGGAATTTCCTTTTCCCCTCTCCTTAGTCCTTTCCCTCAAGGCCCGCCTGCCGGCGAGGCAGGGGGGAGGAAATAGGTGGGGGTAACCTTGTCCATAAGATTATATCATTGCCTGATGTGAAAATATATGAAATTCTGCTTCGCCATTTTTGCCTCGTCTTGTTTCCCTCTTAACTCTCCTCTTTGAGGCCTGCTAGTGTAGTGTTTCATAAAAATGCTAACTTATAGTGGCCTCCTACAGCAAATATTACATGTCATTCTGAGCATAGCGAAGAATCTCCGGAGATTCTTCGTCGCTGTCACTCCTCGCAATGACCCTCCGGTTAAGTAGTGCAAATAAGTAAAAGGATTTTTGCAACAGTGCACTAGAGAATCAAGGGGGGGGGGATGATGGTCTGCTGTCTGAATTGCAGATTTTTGTGCAATATTTCTATGTGGATTTTTACACGAGTCAATGATATAATTCCATCAGGTGGGAGACATCTTGAATCCACATAAGTGGATATAGAGAACTGATAACAATGAGAAGAAAGATTAAAGGACCTAATTGGGGATTTCTGAATGGGGAAAGGTTTAAGTGGATGGAGGAGGAGAAGACAAAATACTTGAGGGGGTTGACCATTGAAAAAAGTGTTGAAATTTTTGAGTCGCTTACCTCGCCAGAGATGGTAAATGAGTTCAAAGATCGATTCCTGTTGGATACTCCGGTATGTCTCGAACTAACTCTGAGGAAACCAAAAAAGTGAACACACTTGCAGAACTATTTAAGAAAGTAATTTTCTTTTTGGAAAAAGAGGGGGTAGATTACCTTGTTATTGGAGGAATTGCTTCTGCAGCGTTAGGGTATCCAAGGTTTACACAAGATGTGGATATTTGTCTTCTTATCGATCGCAGCAAGATAACGGGATTTCTTGGCAAATTGAAAAAGGAAGAATTTAATTTTGCTGAGAAAGAGGTAGTCAAAAGAATAAG
>JAUWGW010000030.1 GCA_030606215.1 bacterium | reverse complement strand
GTATCCGACCAATGTTATTGCATGTCCGCCTTCCTGGGAATAGTCAGGTTTGAACGGGATTATCTCTTTCCCGATGGTTGAGAACCAACCTTTATGAACGTTGGCTCCGGCAATAACACAACCCCTGTAGTGTATTGCGTGTTTGATGTGATCTATCCCAAGACAACGCTCATATCTGGCAATTGGATATTCCCCGGCTTTGGCACCGGCATCGGGTTTCGGCTTGCCCGGGTTCTTTGCTTTGTACGGCCAGGATTCTTCCGGGCAAATCCCTTCGTTTGCCCATGCTTTGACCGCGCCCCTTATACTGGACCCTTCATAGTCTGTCCCATCCCATTCATCGTGAAGCTTTGCTTTCTCGTAAGCCCATCTTTCACTCAGGTCCGGGGGCAAACCAAGTTTTCTCCAGTAGAGCAGTTCAGCAACAGCTACCATGGCATGTCCCGTGCAGCTGCCCTCTGTCCCCTGGTTTCTGACTGGGGTGCATTCTTCCCTGTTATCTATGTGTTTGGGCAATATCCTGGGCGGGGCAAGAAAGATTTTGTCTCTCTCGTCGTAAGGGTCAAACCTGTATCCGGTCCCGAGACTTTTGAAATAGGCTTTAGTTCTTTCAGGCATTGTTGATTCCATTTATCTGCCAGGCCGTGAATACTGTGTTGCGTATATATCAACCAGCTCACGGATCATCTTTTGATATTTCGTGTGGTGTTCTCTCGCCTGGTGCTTAAAGAAAGCCACACTTGATTCATTCAGAGATATTGTGATCTTCACAGTCTTTTCTGGGACAACCAACTTGCTAGGCGGGGGGAGAAAATCCTCAACTCTGGTCATTTTCCCAACAGGCTTGTTTGGATCAACTGGTTTCTTTCTCATAATATGTTTCTCCTTTCCTCCAATAGCCAGCACCAAATATCCGAATCTTGCCTCTACGGTAAATGAATCTAACTGTTAAGATTTTACCTTCAACTTTCCCGACACAGAAAAACCTTTCTTCTTTCTTACTATGCCTGGAGTCAATATAGATTTTTCTCTTTGGGTCCTTAAACGCCTTTGATGCTGTGGTGAAATTGACTCCATGTTTGTAATAATTGATTATTCCTTTCTTAACATCCCAGATAAAACTGCCAAACTCCTTATCCACATTTTTAATATGGCATAGATATGGCTATTTGTCAATATAATTATGCGTATTTTAAAAATGATTTTTTGACAGGGGATTGGGTAGGCCAGTATTTTAGGGTGCAGTGACCGTTGTGATTAACTTCAACGTAAGTTGGCTTTGATGATGTCCAGGAGCCTGAGTTTAGTTTTCGGAAGTGGTGGAGATAGTAGTCATGGTTACCGATGACTATTTTAGTG
Source organism: bacterium (assembly GCA_030606215.1). Taxonomy (GTDB): domain Bacteria; phylum NPL-UPA2; class JAUVJM01; order JAUVJM01; family JAUVJM01; genus JAUWGW01. The sequence goes on along the minus strand of JAUWGW010000030.1, from coordinate 11,132 downwards.
CCGATTGAGATTAGTTCGTTGAGGATATCAGAATAGGTCCTGGCGATATCTACCGGATTAGTTTGCAATAGTTCAAGAAAATCTCCTGCTATGATTAGCTTGGCTTTTTGTTTCTCCACCATCCGGAGAAAGCTCTTAAATTTGGTGCGATTCTTTTTAAAGTCGTTTCTCCTGGTACCATTGGCTAAGTGCAGGTCAGAAATGATGTAATGGGTAATCATTCCAGTCCTCCTAGACAGAGCAGTCCACCGCCTGTAGAGCGAGGTCCACAGGTGGGTCCAGAAACTGTATTGAAATGTCGTTTTCATACAGATGGCTTATCATAATCTCATTTCCTAAGTCGCTAAGCGTAGCCTCAGCTATGCTCATTAGACCTAAGACAAATAGGAAACCAAACATTGATGTTATTGCCTTTCTCATTTTCTTTTTCACCTCCCTTCTATAGATTTAGCCTAATTGAATCTTCTTACTAACTTCTGCCAATTGCTTGTTTCTTGAAGGGTAATTGTTTTTTTCCTTTGCTTAAGTCTCTGAAGAATAAGTCGCATACAATATCCATAATGGCAGTCTCGTTTCCTTCGCTCCTTTTACTTCCCGTGAGCAGGTCAACTGTAGCAATAGCGATAGATGCAATTGATAGAGCAAACTCCAACTTTAGCCTTTGCTCCCTTTCGGTCTCAACTAGTTTTAACTAAAATTCCAGGAACATGGTTATGTCTCGCTGACTACTTAAAGAAATTTTTGGAGTCGTCAAATTTGGCTCTTAGTTTGCCGTGGCCTTTTCGTGCTTGGAATGTGCCGAAATTTCTGAGGCGGACCAGGCGATTCTGTTTTAGTTCTTTGCGGATGGTATTAAGAACTGTTTTCAGGATCCTGTTAGAGAGAGCTTTTGAAAGACCGTGTTCTCTTGATATGGCTTCACTGAGTTCTGACACGTTCATTTTTGTTGACTCAGCTTTTTGCTTTTTACTGACCACTGGTCACTGACTACTAACCACTGTTTTTTTCAATATAATCGTTAATGCCTTTGGGTATCTTGCCTAAATCTGCAGGTGGTTGGCGAAGGATCTGTTTAAGAACTTCTTCCCAGGTTAAATGTTCTTTGCCAACATGTTTTTTATAAGCTTGAGTTATATCTTCAGGCATTACTGTTTTTCTGTTTGCTTCTTTAGCAAGGGTTGTAGCTTCTTTGAGTACAGCTACCATCACTGAATTGATTTTTGTAGAGAGGGTATTATCACCCGCAACGAAATATTCGCCGGGACCATTCTTCACTTCTTCCATTGTCCATTGACAGTCAGTTTTTATATAGGGCTCGGGGATTTTTCTGCCGTTTATGATAAGTGTTCCCCAGAGAAAGGCCACGGTCTCACCTGGAAGCCCTATTATGCGTTTGAGGAGCATCACTCTCCTCCCGGCCATAGCAATTCCAACAACATCTCCCCTCCGAGGCTCATGAAGAAGATAAGCGGTTGCATTCACAAAGTTAATTGAGCCATTTTGGTATGCGGGTTCCATACTTGCGCCATAAACCCGTACCGGAATAAGGAAAAATCTAAAGAGGAGGAAGCAAAATATACAAAGGAAAACTACCCGGATTAATGTGAATTTTGGATTCCGCCCGACGGCAATTATCTTTAAAATAGGTAAAGAGGACAAGGTGATAATTGCAAAGCTTCTTGATTATGTCTTAGAATCTTTCCTTATACAGTCAAGGACACCATTGACGAATTTACTGGATTTTTCCGCCCCGAATTTTTTTGCAATTTCAATAGCCTCATCAATTGCAACAGCAGGTGGAGTGTCACAATAAATAAGCTCATATGCAGCAACTCTAATTATATTCCTATCAACCGGCGTCATACGAGCTGTGAGCCAATTGGCACTGCATTTAGCAAGCATCTCATCAATGTGCTTGATATTCTCGCAAACTCCTTTCACAAGTCTGAAAGCAAAATCTTTCACAACCTGTTTTTCCTTGCACTTTTCCGGGAAATCATTGAATGCTTGAGATACATCCTCTCCACCAAGCTCAATTTCATAGAGAAATTGAAAAGCAATCTCCCGCGCTTTTCTTCTACTTCCCATCTCATCCCATTTGTGAAAATAGATTCACCATCTCAATTGCTGACAATGCGGCGTCTCTCCCCTTATTCACTTTTGTTCCTGCGCGCTCAATTGCCTGCTCCAGGGTATCAGCAGTTATCAATCCATATATAACCGGCACACCTGTTGCAAGAGAGGTTTGCGCGATTCCTTTTGTCACTTCACTGCTGATGTAATTAAAATGCGGCGTATCCCCTCTAATAACTGCTCCAAGACATATGACAGAGTCGTACTTTCCACCCTCAGCCATCTTCCTTGCCGCATAGGGAATTTCAAAAGAGCCCGGCACCCAGACTACTTCTATCTCTTCCTCCTTCACACCATGTCTCAGAAGAGTATCAAGAGCACCATCAAGTAACTTCTGTGTTATGAACTCATTGAACCTTGAGTTCACAATTCCAAACCGTTTTCCCGTTACTACCAGTTTCCCTTCAATTGTTTTAACCATCTCCCTTCCCTCCTATTTTAAATTAAGCATGTGCCCGAGCTTCTCCTTCTTCGTCCTCAGATACTCAGCATTGTGTTCATGAGCTCTTACTTCTATGGCAACTCTCTCAACAATTTCAAGCCCGTAACCTTCAAGACCGACTATCTTCCTCGGATTATTTGTCAGGAGACGCACTTTCTTAATTCCCAGGTCAACCAGGATTTGAGCTCCGATACCATAATCGCGCAGGTCAGCCGGAAACCCAAGCTCCTCATTCGCTTCCACAGTATCCTTCCCCTGATCCTGCAGAACATAAGCACGAAGCTTATTTACAAGCCCAATACCCCTTCCTTCCTGCCGCATGTAAAGAAATGCGCCGGCTCCTGCCTCAGAAATTTGCTTCAAAGCCATCGTCAGTTGTTCCCCGCAATCACAACGCTTTGAGTGGAAAACATCGCCCGTGAGACATTCTGAATGAACCCGCACAAGAACCGGATGTCCGCTTGAAACTTCACCGAGGACAAGAGCAAGATGTTCGCTCTCGTCAATAACAGTGCTATAGAAAATCAAGTCAAAATTTCCATATTCAGTTGGTAGTTTGGTCTGGACGACGCGTTTCACAAGTTTCTCTGTCTTGCATCTATATTCTATAAGGTCAGCTATTGCACATATAGGTAAGTTGAACTTTTTTGAAAACTCAAGCAATTCCGGGAGGCGCGCCATTGTTCCATCATCATTCATTATTTCACAGATTACTCCCGCCGGGTAAAGACCGGAAAGTCTCGCCAGGTCAACTGCCGCTTCCGTATGTCCCGCACGCCTCAGCACTCCTCCATCTTTCGCTGTAAGAGGGAAGATGTGTCCCGGACGGGCGAGGTCTTCCGGCTTTGTCTCAGAGGAGATAAGCGCTTTTATCGTGAGAGCTCTATCATGCGCGGAAATACCTGTTGTTACCCCATTCTTACAGTCAACGGAAACAGTGAAAGCTGTATCAAGACGGTCGGAACTATCCTGAACCATAGGTCTTAATTCAAGTTCCTGAAGCCTTTCCGAGAGAAGCGGAACACAGATAAGTCCGCGGCCGAACCTTGCCATAAAATTTATTGCATCTGGAGTTACTTTTTCTCCTGCCATAACAAGGTCGCCTTCATTCTCACGGTCCTCATCATCAACCACAATCACCATCCCGCCATTTTTGATTTTTTCAATTACTTCGGGAATTTTTGTGAACCGCACCTTAAGGTCCTCCCTTAATAAACCCTCTCTCTGAAAGAAATTCTTTTGTAATTCCTTCTCTATGCTGGAGGAGATTCTCCACTTGTTTTCCGAGAAAATCCGCTTCCAGATTAACAAGACTCCCTTTATTTTTAAATCCAAGTGTCGTCATGCGGGCAGTATGAGGGATAATTGCAATTTCAAACCTATTATGAGAAGAGCTCACAACTGTGAAACTCACTCCATCCACAGCAATTGAAGCCCTTGGAAAGATATAACGCACCATTCCCGCAGGCACCTGAATGGTTATTAACCCGGAACTCTTCTTAACTATCTTCCCAACACCGTCCACGTGTCCTGTTACGAAATGTCCTCCAAAGCGCCCGTTTAACTGAACTGCCCTTTCAAGATTAACTTTACTTGCGCTATGCAGTTCTGAGAGAGTTGTTTTCATCAGAGTCTCTTTTATAACATCAACCAGGAAATTTTTCTCTCTAACCTCACACACTGTAAGACAAACACCATCCACATTTATACTATCTCCAGCCTTCGTCCCATTCAACACTTCCCCTGCCTGTATGCGCAGTTTTATCCCGCCTCTATTCTTCCTGACCTCTACAACCTCACCAAGCTCTTCAATTATCCCCGTAAACATATCCTTCTACCAGAATATCCTCATCGAAATGCCGTATTTTCATACGACTGATTTTAATTGCCTCACTTATCCTGCCAACTCCCTCACCTTCAACAGGAGTTACTGCGCATCTCCCGCCGGCTATCTTAGGCGCAATAAAGAAAAACAGTTTGTCAACTATTCCGCAGGAAAGAGCAGAAGCTATTACCTCGCCGCCACCCTCAATTAAAAGACTCGTAACTCCTCTTTTTCCGAGCTCGTTCATAAGCTTTGTTAGATTAACCCTTCCCCCAGCCCCTTTAACCACTAAAATTTCTACTCCCATCTTCCGGAACTTCTCCCTTTTCTTCGGAGGACAATCCAAGCAAGCAGCAATGATTACATCTCCACCTTCAGAGAAAACTTTTGCATTAAGCGGGATACGGCATCTACTATCAACAATTATTTTCTTCGGGTGACGCAAGTTTCTCCAATACCTCACATTCAACTGCGGGTCATCCCTGATTACTGTATTTATACCGACGAGAATTCCATCAACTCCTGAACGGAGTTTATGGCTAAACCTCCTCGCCTTCTCACCGCTTATCCATCTGGAATCCCCTAACGCAGTAGCTATCTTACCATCCAGAGTCATCGCAGTTTTTACAATTACAAAAGGGAGCCCTTTTTTGACAAACTTGATAAAGACTTCATTGAGATTTTCAGCTTCTTCCCGAAGCGTCCCAATTTCTGTCTGAATACCAGCCTTCTTAAGTCTTCTAATCCCTTTTCCGCTGACAAGAGGGTTAGGGTCTTTCATTGCAATAACCACCCGTTTTACTCCCGCCTCAATAATCTTTTCAACACATGGCGGCGTCCTTCCGTAATGAGTGCACGGCTCTAAGTTAACATACATTGTAGAGCCTGAAGCTCTCCTCCGCGCTTTCTCCAGAGCTGCAATTTCAGCGTGTCTCTCCCCTGCTCTGCGGTGATACCCTTCTGCAATAATTCTACCTCCTTTTACAATAACCGCCCCTACCATTGGATTCGGGCTCACATTTCCCCACCCTCTCTTAGCAAGTTGAAGCGCCCTGCGCATGTACACCTCATCATTCACTCTACTGTCACACTCTTTGCTAAATTTCTCGGCTGGTCAATCGGACAACCTCTCTTAGCCGCTATATAGTATGCAAGGAGTTGTAATGGAATTACTGCAAGTATCGGTGATAACTCAGCAGAAATCCTTGGAATGTAGATAACTTCATCCACCCTCTGCCTTATCCCTCTATCTCCTTCACTTGCGAGTGCGATGACAACTCCATTCCTCGCTTTTATCTCCTCTACATTCCCTGCTATCTTCTCATATCTTCTTCCCTTTAATGCAAGCACAACAGTCGGCATATTCTCATCAATCAAAGCTATCGGTCAATGTTTCATCTCAGCCGCAGGGTAACCTTCTGCATGGATATACGAAACCTCCTTCAACTTCAACGCACCTTCCAGCGCAATCGGGAATCCTTCGCCGCGCCCTAAATACAGAAAATTTGTGCTTTTATAGAATCTGTCTGCTATTTCTTTAATTCTGTCGTCTCTCCTGAGTAATAACTCCATCTTCTGAGGAATTTTTCTAAGCTCAACTATTTTCTTCTTCACATCCTCCCCGGAGAACTTCCCGAGTTTATCAGCTATAAAAAGAGACATCATATACAGAACAACAAGTTGTGTTGTAAAAGCTTTTGTGGAAGCAACCCCTATCTCAGGACCTGCCCGCGTATAGACTATTCCATCGGATAATCTGGTGATTGAACTGCCGACTACATTACAGATTGAAATAATACGCGCGCCTTTACTGTGCGCCTCTTTTGCTGCCGCAATAGTATCCGCTGTCTCTCCGGACTGGCTGATGACAATTACAAGAGTATTCTTATCAACCAGAGGCTCCCGATAACGAAATTCAGCCGCATAATCCACCTCAACTGGAATCCTAATATGTTCTTCAAATAGATATTTCCCGATTAATGCCGCATGCCATGAGGTTCCACATGCTGTCATAACTATTCTTCTGATTGATTTAATATCCCTCTTCCGCATCCCAAATTCTTCAAGATGGATAGCTGTCATATCCGGAGCTACTCTTCCAAGTATCGTATCTTCCACCGCTCTCGGCTGTTCGTGAATTTCCTTCAGCATGAAATGGGGATAGTTCCCTTTCTCCGCATCAGCGATATTCCAGGTAATTCGGACCGGCAATTTATGCAGCTTCTTCCCATCAAGATTAATAAACCTATCAGATTCTTCTCCCAGTACACCTACTTCCCCATCGTCAAGATAGATTACATCCCTCGTCTCCCTGATAATTGCAGGCACATCAGAGGCAACAAACTTTTCTCCATCCGCGATACCTATAATCAACGGACTATCACAACGAGCCGCAATAATTTTCCCCGGGTAAGATTTTGATATAACACAAAGCGCATAAGAACCTTTCACTCTTCTCAATGCCCGCAAGACCCCTTCCTCAAAACCATCATCCTTCATATATTTTTCTATAAGGTGAGCAACCACTTCAGTATCAGTCTCAGAACGGAAAATGTGTCCCTCCCTGAGAAGCTCTCTTTTAAGACTCATATAGTTCTCAATAATCCCATTGTGAACTATTACAAGACTTTTTCCGCAATCTGTATGTGGATGCGCATTTTCTTCTGAAGGTTTTCCGTGCGTAGCCCACCGCGTATGACCAATTCCAACATTGCCGGAGACAGGATTCTCCTCTAATTTCCTCGCCAAATCATCCACCTTCCCGCAGCATCTGCGTATTTGAAGTTTATTCCCTTGAAGCACAGCTGCCCCGGCAGAATCATAACCGCGATATTCAAGACGTCGCAGCCCATCAAGAATAATCCTGATTGCATCACCTTTCCCGAGATAACCAACTATTCCGCACATATCGGCTTATTCTCCCACATCTTCCCTGAGATTTCAACTACTTCATATCAGCCACCCGGATATAACTTCTCTCCCCAACGGCTCAACACAGATTTCAGTTATCTCACCATCCCTCTCGCAATATACTCTGAGATTAGACTCTCCTGCCCCGTCACTATATCCTGCCGTAATAGCGCAAGCTAATTTCAGTTCCTCTTCAGAGGGTTCGCCTTCAAGAAGAGCAAGCGGTCCCTTATAATCCACTGTTTTGAGATGCCATCTCCCGCTTTTATATTTCTCTAAAAAAGAATTCTCAGTGTGGTTTCTCCCAACAACCATTTTAATATCAGGGCTTATACGAAGATGCCGGCCAACTTTAAGAATATCAAGCTCCTCCACATCAACTTCTCCCCTGTAATGTATGAGGTCCTTAAGCTTCCTGCTGAAATTCTTGTCAGTAAGAAGACATCCACCGGCTGGCTGACTATACTTTGTAATTTCCATCTCCCTCGCAAGAGCTATCTGCTCCTTCCGCGACCTGCCCAGGATAGCGAGTAATTTCTCTCTACTGACCCATCCTTCCTTCTCGGGGATTGTCTCCGGCAGCAACTTCCCCGAAAGTGGTCTGAGTATCAGCCCCATCAAACCGCTTTCCTCCTCAAGCATTTCAAGGGCACGCCTGTACTGGGACATTGGACGCTGATTAAGAACCTCCCCTGTAACTATGAATTTTGCACCTGTATCCTTCATAAACCTTCCTGCTTTCCTCAACATGAGAAGACGACAATCAAGGCATGGATTCATCCCCGAACCATATCCAAAATGTGGATGTAAGACACAGTTGAGAAGTTCCCGGGAAATATCCAGTATCTGAACATCAAGACCTAACTCTTTCCCTGAACCCAAAATCTCTTTCTTACTTTCAGCGCCGTTAACTCCGGGACGAAACCCTGCATAAAAATGGAGAGCGGACACATCTATCCCCATATCCCTTACCATACATATAGCCAGGGAACTATCAAGCCCTCCTGAAAAAAGCCCTACTGCACGCATAACTCCCATTATCTTTTACTGAAGAGGCATCCGCAATATTTCTGCCGGTACAGATTGAACTGCTTACTCAACTCACAACTGATTTTAAACCCATCGCGCTTTTTAAAATCACCAGAAATGAACTTCAATCCATAAACTTCCGCTATCTTCTCCCCTATTTCATTGATTACGCTCGCCTTCTTTGTAGGACCAATTGTCAATGTAGTTGCAATATGAGTATAACCTTTCTCCTTAGCAATCAAAGCTGCTTTTTCAAGCCTCTCTCGGTAACAAATTTCGCACCTCTTCCCGCCCTCAGGCTCATTCTCATAACCTCTTATCACATTGAACCAATTCTCCGTATCATATGGACCTTCTATAAACTCTAAACCGGTTATAGATGCGTAACGCCTAAATTCTGATAGTCTAAGCAGGTATTCCTCTTTGGGATGGATGTTAGGATTGTAGAAATATGCTAAAGGAGGTTTGAGCTCCTGCACAACATATGTAGCGCATGGAGCACAACAGACATGAAGAAGAAGTTTCACCATCCTCCAATTGAAAATGAATCAAACTCATCCCTGTAATCTTCCCAGTCTACATTTACTTCTGTAACTTTTGCTCCGGAAGGACCACGATGACACCACTTGATTAATTCATCTACTTTCTCTTTCTCCCCTTCAAAAATTGCTTCCACCTTACCATCTATTGTATTTTTAACCCAACCATTAACTCCAAGCTCATTTGCGCGCAGATTTGTATAATGGCGGAAGAAAACCCCCTGCACAACCCCTGAAATTAAAACACGCGCCCTAACCACCACTAATTTCCCTTTCAACCTTACTCAACACTTCCCCCAGTATATTCCTGCCCTCCGTTAGTAAAGACCCAATAGCACACCTTTTCTCCTTTACAAAGGGATCGTCCTTCAAACTGACAAGATTTATCTCCACATTCAGATTTGCCGCGCGCAGAGCCGCCTCAGCAAGAAGGACAGAGACCCCAACATCGCTTATCAACCTCTTATTCCCTATATCAACAAGCTGTCTACACAACTCAAGCACCCTGAAACAGCATTTCGCAATTTCAAGTGGAACAGAAACAGCCTCTTTCGTTGCCCGAGCAATTTCCTGCACACGTTTTTCTTTCTCTTCATCTGTCTCCTTCGGGAGAGAATACACGGAAGAGACTTTTGTATAAGCCTTAATATCCTCGTCCACAAGTTCTTCCAGCTTCAAACGACACTCCTCGGATTCAGAAAGTATTCTTTTCACTTCTTCCTGAACATTTTCATACTTCTTCTTCCCAACAGTAAAATTTGCTGCCATACTTGCCATTGCCGCCCCGAGAGCGCCTGCCAGCGCCGATACACTTCCACCCCCCGGAGCAGGTGAACGTGATGCTGCCGCAGAAAGATAAGAACGCAAACTCTCCTCAATCATCAAAGTACCCCGCTTATCCATCTTTGTAAAACTTCAGTGAACTATGTCCTCATCTGTCATTCTGAGGAGTCCCAAAAGCTCTCGGGACGACGAAGAATCTCTATAGATTCTTCCCCTTCGTTTCACTCAGGGTCAGAATGACACGGGATTTATATTCATCTTTCAGTGGGATTATAAACCCGCAAGAAGCTAACTGTCAAGACCCGTTAGGGGGAAAAACTGGAAATGGGCTAGAAAAAGAGAGTTGCTCTGGACGGAAAAAGAAACGGTTACAGATGAGAGACGAGATGAACTTTCTTTCTGCGGCTGAAGCAAAACAAACCTACCAGCCCCGCACCCAAGAGTAAAACACTCGCTGGTTCAGGAATGATAGAATTTGTAAGTGTTCCATAGGTTACACCTATGTGTGATACTCCGTCATAGCTCCCTCCCCAAGCCATCGTGTGTACTCCTCCCAGAGTCCATGTATCACGAAGGTAAACCAAGCTGCCCGCGGTATCATAGCCATATCCCAACATGGTGTGGTTAGATGTATGAATCAAGGAAGGACAACCAGCATCTATCTCAGCGCAGTATTCAAGAAAACTCATACCCCCACCTACTACATAAGAATCAATGTAGCGATTATAGAAATCACCAACGTATCCGGAGTAGGCGGCATAGTCTTCCAGGCCTTTGCGGCCTGTGTATTGTGGTGTGCCGTACTCTGGTCCAGGGACATACTGGGTTGGAGCACCACCTGTATGGTACCAGAATGCCGTAGAACCATCACTGTTTTGGTCAACTGTCCCATCTACATCTAGATCCCACTTCCACTGGCTGGTGCCCATGAAGTCTCCTAAGCAGTCAGGGGAATGTTCAGTCCAGCCATTGTCAACCCAGGGGTCAGGACCCGTATTACCAAAGCCGCTGTAGTAATCGTCTGTATGTCCCATTGTTGTTCGGCAGTCAATACCACGTTTGCTGCATATCATCGAGTTGATGTATTGATTTTCACCCGTATTGTACAAAGGAGCGGCTCCGCCACTATACAGGTTAGAAAAACCGTGGAGGTCATAGTAACCCATTAACATTCCGGCTGAGGTTGGGCTACAACCGTACCACCATTCATAGTCTGGTACATTAGACAGAACAACCGGAGCTGCCCAAATCTTCCCCGCCCAAAGAAGGCCTACCCCAATTATCAATAATCCTTTCTTTAAACTCTCCATTTTCTTTTGACAGCACCCACCTAGTGTAGTGTTTCATAATTAATTTACCTTATCCAAGACACGTCTGGCACGGCGAACTTTTGCAAGAATTTCTTCCGCTTTCGCCGTCCATGAAAACGATTTGGGATTTTCATTATGCTCGGCTATGTAATCCGTGATGG
>JAUWGW010000002.1 GCA_030606215.1 bacterium | reverse complement strand
CTTGAAAGGCAACTCCAGAAAGTTGGAAGAGAACTTCATCTTGAGATTGAATCTCTCCCAGAGATTCATGAGGATATCGAAAGACTTATGACTGCTCCAGGAGTCGGTCTCATCACTGCTGCCACTGTCCTTACTGAAACAGGTGGCCTTGATAGATTCAATGAACCTGAACAACTTGCTTCCTATGCCGGTCTTGCTCCAAGAATATATCAGTCTGCAGATACGGTCCATCATGGACATATTTCTAAGGCAGGACCTCCTAATATCAGATGGGTGCTCCAACAAGCTTCTTGGGTTGCCTTTAGAACAAATCCCTACTGCAGGAAGGTTCATCTTAAAATATCCAAAAGAGCAGGAAAGAAAAAAGCTGCTACTGCTCTGGCAAGAAAACTCCTTATATGGCTTTGGGCTATGCATAGAACTAAGTCTAACTGGAATAAGGAAACGAATAACCCTATTTGCAGTAAATCTTATAGACATGCTGAATCTCTGGCTGAAGCAGCTCATTAACCTTGTAAGTAAGAATGGTGCTCCGGTGATTTTGGGTTCTTTTTGCGGCAAGTAGTCAAGACCACGGTAGCGTGAAGAAAACCCGGGCACCATGCACTCATTATCAAATAGCATCGAATTGCAAATAGATGAAGGTAGCTTATGAGGGTTGTGTACTGTGGCAGAGAGATAGTTAAGATGGGAGGAAAATTTGTTTGATTCTCCCATTGCATATGGTACTATAATGGCAACTGCAGGTATATCTGCCATAGGTCTCATACATACCTCAGCGAGGTTTCTGGTAGGTAAAAACGGTGGGCCGGTGACTTTGAATTCGTTTTGCGGCAGCAGGCGAAAATGCCTCAGACCGCGGTAATGTGAATAAAGCCCGGCCGCCGTGCACTCGTTCTCAGGCGGCATTAGACCGCGAATAGATGAAGACAACCTATAAGGAACATCTACCAGAAAAGAAAGGTTATTAAAATGTAATAAGTTCAATTCATTCTCCTATTACAAATGGTGTTGCAATAGCAACACCGACATAGATAAATGCTTTGACAGCGGCTGATGAGCTGCTTATACCGGTGCATACGCAGTATTTTCCTCTTGAGGGAATGAAACAATTGCTTAAAACCATAGATATAATAAAAAAAAGACTTAACTACAAGCTGACAATTCTTGGAATCCTCCCAACGCTTTTTGACAGAAGAACAAATCTCTGTAAAGATGTTCTAAATGGTATAAGAGCTCACTTTCGTGATAAAGTGTTTGATACAGTCATAAATAATAATATAAAATTAGCTGAAGCTCCAAGTGCCGGGAAACCTATAATTCTCTACGATGCCAGGGCTATCGGCTCCGGAGATTATCAAAGTCTAACTGAAGAGGTAATTGCCCGTGAGAAAGAAGTCAGGCCTCAGTAAGGACGTTTCTTCCATACTTGGGGAGATGCCCGAAAAACACTTAAGGAAGAAAGAAGAAGACGTCCCCTCTCTTCTTAAAAGGACCTCTACTAAAACAGCATCAATTAAAACATCAGTTCACATTGAATACAAAAAAGCGAAAAAAGCTATCGGGATAGACCTTGGAGAAAATTCTATAAAAGTAGTCTGGTTTTCAAGAGGCAGCGTTTTGAATACTGCGATGACTGAATTGACTCCCGGTCTTTCTGAAGATAGGCGGTTCAGAGCTATCGCCGGCGCAATACGAAAAATTCTGAATAAGCATAAAATAAGGGTAAGAAAAGCTAATTGCACTATCTCCGGTTCTTCTATATTCCTCCGCCAGATTAAACTGCCGCAGATGGGGGAAGAAGAATTAAAGAAAACAATCAGATTGGAGATGAAAAGATTCCTTCCAATTGATGTAAACGATGCAGCTATGGATTTTGTTATCTTGAGAGAAACTACTGAGAGAGGTGTGAATAAAAAAGAGCTGCTAATAGCCGGCATGGAAAGAGAATATCTCTTGAGATTACTTTCCTGCCTTCGGTACAGCGGCATCCAACCTTTAAAGATTGACGTAGTGCCATTTTCACTCCTCAACTGCCTGTTGGAGACTGAGTATAGTGATGATACAACTGCACTTGTTGATATAGGGGCAAAGGAGACAAATATTGCAATTGTAAGAGGGAAATCTCTTCTTTTTGCACGCCAGGTGCAGATTGGAGGGAATAATCTCACAAAAGCTCTTGCAGACAATTTGTCCCTGTCCACTGAGGAAGCAGAACGTTTTAAGAAGGAGAAAGATTTATTTTCACCAGGAGCAACTGAATTTCCTATGATCAGACCTGTCCTTGAACACCTCCAACGGGAATTGGAACGCTCTCTGAACTATTTCACTACAGCAGGTGGAGGGTATGTGAATAGGATATTGATGAGTGGTGGAGCTGGTAAACTCACAGGGCTGGATGGTTATTTAGGAGAGAAAATGCAGTTGCCGGTGAAAACCATTAAACAACTGGATCCACAATTTATTACCGCAGCAGGAGCGGCTTTCAGTAAGACTGGGGGAATAAATCTCCTCTCTCCCAGGATTGAAGCTAAGAAGAAGTTAAGATTTCACATAAAAGGCACTTTCGCTATAACTGTTCTGGGATTGGTTTTCATCTACAGTGCACTTTTGGGAACGGAGACTTGTTTGAGAAAACAATTACAGAATAAGAGAACACAGCTTTTAAATTCAAGACCCATCGTGCAGAAAGCCAAGAGAACAACTGCCCTAACAGAACTTATTGACAGGCAGCGTTCTCCATGTCTAAAAGTACTTCAGGAACTCAGGAATCTAATCCCGGAAGACGCCTGGATTACAGAACTCAGGTTTAATGAAGAGGACAATCTCAAAATAAGAGGAAGAGCGCTTTCAAATGTTGGAGTAACACAGTTTTTAGGGAAGCTGGAAAGTTCAAAACTTATCAAGAAGGCTAAATTAGGCAGCATCAAGCAGAGGCAAACCACCAGGAGAGAAATAGTAGTTTTCGAAATTGATTGTGTTATAAGAGAGGATTGAAATAGTGACAGAAGCAAAAAGGGAGCAAATACTTCTAAGTATTGTAGTAGTTATTATTCTGGGAATGCTTCTTAAGTTTATATATCGACCGGAAATAAAGAGAATACTTGCGTTGAAAAGCGAACTCACAAAAATATCGTCAGAGTTAGAGGAAGCTCAAATACTCACGAAAAAGGGTGATGATGATATGGGCAAAGCAGGGGAACTTGAAGAAAAACTTGCTGTTGAGAGTGAGATTAACGATGTTCTGGCTTTTCTTACAGAATCCGCTGAAGAAACTGCTCTAACATTGAGTTCAGTTAGCCAGAGAATTCGTGTGAGAAAAGAGTTCTACGAGCAAGTCCCCGTAGAAATAGAGCTCAGCGCAGAATATGGGAAAATACTAAGTTATCTCGGTAAAATTGGCACGTTCCCAAAACTCTTGCGAATAGGCAATCTGGAAATTATGAGGGATGAAACAGCACCCCACAAGCTAAGGGTGGAACTCCTGGTAAAAACATATGTATTACCTCAGTAGGCGAGTAAAGTGTATCATAGCCGTAGCTGTAATCGTCATCGGCGGTATATGGTACTTGTCCTGGAAAGTGAATGTTGGCATCAAATCTTCTGAGACTGAAGTTATTTCAGCCCGGCTTACCGAGAAACCCACTATTGCAGACATTCAGAAGGAACCATCCCATAGCGAGCGTGACCCGTTCGCTTCTCCTCTGGAACCATCTGAAGAAGTGGAGGTTTTAGAGGAATCACTTATTGAAGTGGAGGAAGATACAGGAATAGTCATTACAGGGATTGTCTTGCGGGGAGAGAATCCATCCGCAATTGTGAATAGAAAAATAGTCCGAATTGGTGATATAGTTGAAGGGAAAAAGGTTATCATTATTGAAAAGGATGCTGTGGTATTATCAGATGGCAAGAAAAAATATGTGTTATATTTAAGGAGATAGAAAATGGTAAATATCCACCGAACTACGTCATTGATTAGTAAATGGCTGAGATTCCTGTGTATCTTCGCTCTACTGACTATAGCGCAGGAATGTTCCTGCCAGATAGGTGAAGAAAATGTTGAGGGGCAGCTGCTGACAGTAGATTTTAATGAAGCTGAAATCAGTGATGTGCTTCGGATACTTTCTGAAGAATACGGGCTGAATATTATTGCAGGAGGAGACATAACCGGTCGTGTGACTGTAAGTTTTACAGAAGTTAAGCTGGACGATGCGCTCACATCCATATTGAGAACAAATGGGTATGACTATGTAAGAGAAGGTAACATCATCAGGATAATAAAACTCGGCCAGCCGGGAGTAGAAAGAGTTACCAAAATTTTTACTCTAAAGCATGTGGACGCCGAGGATATTAAGAACTCTCTAAGTGGTGTGACTACTCAATACGGAATAATTGAGACCATGAGAAGAACTAAAGGTGTTGGAAGTGAGAAGACAAAGGACAGGTCAAATGTACTTATAATTACTGATATCCCATCAAACTTAAAAAAAATAGAAGAAATAGTAAGTCAGCTTGATATACCAGCACCGCAGATAATGATTCGGGCAAGAATTATGGAAGTGTCTCTGGAAAGGGAGGCAGATATAGGAATTGACTGGAATCTGCAAGCTAAAGCAACAGGAGCAAGCAGACCAACCACATTTCCATTTAATAAAAAATATACGGGGCGGGATAGTAAACATTTCCCGAGAACGAAACCGTCTGATGCAGATTTCCCTGCAAGAGGTGGTTTCCCATATCCCGACACCGATGATTTCGCCTTCGGAACATTATCGTTTACTGATTTCAGTGCTGTTCTCAAGCTAATTGAATCAACTACTGATGTCAATCTTCTCTCCTCCCCTAAAATCACAACACTTGATAACCAGGAGGCAAACATACATGTTGGCGAAGTTGTCCCTATCCCAAAGTATAGCTACAACGAAGATAGAGACAAGTGGGAAATCACAGGATACGACGAACAGGATATTGGAATAACTCTTAAGGTTACTCCACATGTCAGCGATGGGGATATTGTTATGACTGTTTCACCTAAAGTAAATGAAATCATAGATTGGTTATATGGTCCCTCGGGGAACAAGGAAAAACCACATCTTTCTGAAAGGCGCGCCGATACGCAGGTCAGAGTGAAAAATGGAGAAACAATCGTTATTGCAGGTTTAATAACAGATAGTAAAAAGAAAACAGTCTCAAAAGTTCCTATCCTTGGTGACATTCCTCTTATCGGACTGCTTTTTAGAAAGCACAGCCCTGTAAAGGTGAAAATTGACTTGCTGATTTTCCTCACTCCGTATATCCTGACAGATGAAAAGGTAAAGGAAATAGAAGAGAAAAACACCGACAGGATGGAAAAGCATTGACCGGGGTTCAGAAAAACAATAGAATTACTATAGTAGTTGCTGGCGTAGCTCAGTTGGCAGAGCAGGGGTTTTGTAAACCTCAGGTCGGGGGTTCGAATCCCTCCGCCAGCTCCAACGGGGAGATACTCAAGCGGCCAACGAGGCTTGACTGTAAATCAAGTGCGGAATGCTTCGGAGGTTCGAATCCTCCTCTCCCCACCAAGCAGCTGTTTAGCCATTTATAGAAATGGCTAAACGGTCAGGCGGGCGTAATTCAATGGTAGAACGGCAGCCTTCCAAGCTGCACATGTGAGTTCGATTCTCATCGCCCGCTCCACAAACATAGGTGTAGCCGCGAAACCTCGAAACTTTGAACCCTCTGCCAAGCATAGCAAGGCAGTCTATTAGGAGAAACAATATGTTCCAAAAAACTAAGAAAAGGGATGGCAGGGTTGTAGATTTCAATTCAGAGAAGATTGTTAATGCAATAAAGAAAGCGGGGTTGGCAAGTGGTGAGTTTGAGGAAGAAACTGCAAGGAAACTAACCATAAGAGTTTTGAATTTAGCCCAGCAGGCAATTACAAAAGACTCACCAACAGTTGAAGAAATTCAAGATATTGTTGAAGAAGTCTTAATATCTTCCCCATACCGGAAAACCGCAAAAGCCTACATCATCTACAGAGAACAACATGCCCGTATAAGGGCAATTGCCGCAAAAGCCGAAGTTGATATAGTTGACCAGTATCTGGAAAAAACAGACTGGCAGGTTAATGAAAATAGCAACATGGCTTTTTCTCTGCAAGGGTTGAATAACTACATATCCTCTGAGATTAGCAAAATCTACTGGTTAAACAAAATTTATCCCGCTGAAATAAGAGAAACTCACATGAGCGGTGATTTTCATATCCATGACCTCAATATCCTTTCTGTTTATTGTGTTGGGTGGGACTTATTTGACCTGCTTGTGGAAGGATTTAGAGGAGTGCCGGGGAAGGTAGAAAGTAAACCAGCAAGGCATCTGCGCAGTGCCCTCGGACAAGTAGTAAATTTCTTCTATACATTACAGGGTGAGGCAGCAGGAGCTCAGGCATTTTCAAACTTTGACACCCTTCTCGCTCCACTTATAAGATATGATGGACTAAACTATAAAGAAGTGAAACAGGCATTACAAGAATTTATTTTCAATATTAATGTACCAACAAGGGTAGGGTTCCAAACTCCATTTACAAATATCACCATGGATTTGACTGTTCCGGGAATCTTCGCAAATCAACCAGTTATAGTCGGAGGCAAACCTCAGAAGGAAATATATAGAGATTTCCAGAAGGAAGTTGACCTGTTTAATAAAGCATTCCTTGAGGTAATGCTTGAAGGGGACGCAAAAGGAAGGGTATTCACTTTTCCCATCCCGACCTATAATATTACAAAAAATTTTGATTGGGAAAACGGGAATCACCAGCTTCTGTGGCAGGTAACAGGTAAATACGGGATCCCTTATTTCAGCAATTTTATAAATTCCGATATGAACCCGGAAGATGCCCGCTCAATGTGTTGCAGACTTCGCCTGGATACGACAACTCTGGAGAAAAGAGGCGGCGGACTCTTCGGCGCAAACCCGTTAACAGGTTCAATCGGAGTTGTGACAATAAATATGCCGAGACTGGGGTATCTTTCAAAAAATGAAGAGGAATTTATCAATCGTATTGAAAAACTTATGCTTTTAGCCAGGGACAGTCTGGAAATCAAGAGAAAGATCCTTGAAAGATTTACCGGGGAAAATCTCTATCCATATGCAAAATTCTATTTAAGGAATATAAAACAGCATCTCGGCGAATACTGGAAGAATCACTTCTCAACCATCGGGCTTCTCGGAATGAATGAAGCGTGCCTCAACCTGTTTCAAAAAGATATTGCAAGTGAGAAAGGACAAACATTCACCTTAAAAGTCCTGGATTTCATGCGAGATAAATTGATAGAATTCCAGAATGAAACAGGCAATAACTATAATCTTGAAGCTACCCCTGCAGAAGGAACCTCCTACAGACTGGCAAAGAAAGATAAGGAGAAATTCCCTGCGATACTGTGCGCAAACGACAACGGAGAACCTTTTTATACAAACTCGACTCAACTGCGTGTGAATCTTACAGATGATATTTTTGAAGTTCTGGATTTGCAGGATGAGATTCAGACAAAATATACAGGGGGAACTGTCATCCATCTCTTCATAGGCGAACATATTGAAGATGGGAATGTCGTCAAGAATATGGTTCGCAAGATATGTGAGAATTATCGCTTACCCTACTTTACCTTCACACCCACTTTCAGCATTTGCCCAAACCATGGTTATCTCGCAGGGGAACTCGCGAGTTGCCCTAAATGCAATTCACAATGTGAAATCTACTCAAGGATAGTTGGTTATCTTCGCCCTGTCAGTCAGTGGAATAGAGGGAAAAAGGAAGAATTCCGCCTGAGGAAGACATTTAAGGTGTGATGCGCATTGGTGGTTTCCAAAAATGCTCACTTATAGATTACCCGGGGAAGATATGCGCTATTGTTTTCACTCTCGGATGTAACTTCAGATGTTCCTACTGCCATAATCCAGAACTTGTATATCCAGAACTTTTCAACAAACCAATTCCTGAAGAAGAGATTTTCTCATTTCTCACCAGACGCAGAGGTAAACTTGACGCTGTAACAATAACAGGAGGGGAGCCAACATTACAGGCAGATTTACTTGATTTCATTCTGAAAATTAAAAAACTTGGTTTCCTGGTTAAATTAGATACCAATGGGAGCAATCCTGAGATAATGGAAAATGTGATTAGTTCCAAATCTGTAGATTATATTGCAATGGACGTAAAGGCGCCGCTTGAAAAATATCAAGAAATTACCGACTTCACCATTGAACCCGAAAGAATTAAAAAGACTATTGAGTTGATAATGAATTCAAATATAGACTATGAATTCCGAACAACTATTGTCAAAAGCGAGCTTGATGAAAACGATATATCAAAAATTGGAGAATTGATAAAAGGTGCAAAGTTATGTGTATTGCAGAAATATGTTAGTCCCGGGAAAAACACTCCGGAGCGCAGGGGTGGGACTCGTCCCCACCTCACCAGCAAGTTGGTCCACTCTGGACAACCGCAAGGGTCGTTCCTATACTCTGATGAGGAATTCAGGAAATTTCAAGGTATAATGGCTAAATGTGTACAAAAATGTACAATAAGATAGGTTATAAGTTTGCACAGAAATGTACAATTAAGATAGACTAAATGTATCTATTCTCCTTAGCATTTTCAATAATAATCCCTGCCGCTTCTTCAGGGTCATCTGTAACCGTGCAAATCGCAAGCTCCTCCTTAGAGATACACCCCTGCTTCAGCACAGAACTTTTCATCCACTCAAGTAGTTTTCCCCAGTAATCTGAACCAAAAAGCACTACAGGGAAATGTTCAATTTTGTCCGTCTGAACCAGTGTGAGTGATTCGCAGAGTTCGTCCATTGTCCCAAATCCACCAGGGAAAATTAAAAAAGCTACAGAGTATTTTACAAACATAATTTTTCTGACAAAAAAGTAGCGGAAATTTAGACGAATTGTCTGGTAATCATTTGCTATTTGCTCTTCGGGAAGCTCAATATTGCAACCAACTGATACCCCGCCTGCTTTGTATGCGCCAAGGTTTGCGGCTTCCATTATCCCTGGCCCACCTCCTGTCATTACAGCAAAGCCGGAATTTACAAAAATTTCTGCTGTCTTTTCTGCGGCTTTATAGTAGAAATTATCCTGCTTGAAGCGAGAAGAACCAAAAATTGCAACAGCAGGCCCTATCCTGGAAAGTGCATCAAATCCGTCAACAAGCTCCCCAAGAATCCGCAGAACCCTCCATGGATCGGTCTTGGTAAAATCCTCCTTTAGTTCCGGAACTAATTTGAGCAATTCCCTATCATCATGATATTTATCCCGTTTTTTAATCATTTTCTTCCCTCCAAATGTGTGAAAGGTCTCCATTTTTTATATCACATAAAAGTCAGGATAACAATGGAATTTTTTTGACAACAGGTACCCATTTGTGATATTTTCTATTGTACAGGGAATAAATATGGTATTTGAACAAAGACTTTCTCAAAAACAGGTTCAGAAGATGATTCTCGCTCCTCAGATGCAACAGGCGCTGCACATCCTGCAATTGCCTCTGATGGAACTGAGGCAGGTTGTCCGACAAGAACTGGGCCAAAATCCAACTCTTGAAGAAGTGCAGGAAGGGAAAGAAAGAGATGTGGAAAATCAGGATGAGAATTATGATGAAGAAACAAGAAACCTCATAGAGGAGATGGAAAAAATTGCAAGCTCCCAAGAACTCTGGCAAGAATACTTCCGAAACCTCAACTATTCTGACGCAGTTTCAGATGAGGAGAAAGATGGCTATTCCAAAACCCTGCTTACTGCCAGACCAAATCTGCAAGCTCGCCTCTTACGGCAGCTTAGAACCTCGGACTGTTCTGACTATAGTATCGGAGAATTAATAATCGGGAACATTGATGAAGATGGATACTTGCGCACATCAACACAGGAAATAGCAGCTGTATCAGGTTCTACTGCAGAAAAAGTTGAGGAAATTTTAGTCCTGATTCAGACTTTTGAGCCTGCAGGTGTTGGAGCAAGAGATTTGAAAGAATGTTTGCTCATCCAGCTTAGGGGCAGGAAGGAAGAAAGTCCCCTCGCCATGAAAATAGTTTCCGAGTACCTTGAGGAACTTGAAAAGAAGAAGTATTCTCAAATTGCCAAAAAATTAACCATAGATGTTGAAGATGTCAGGGAAACCGCAAAAAACATTGCAGCCCTTGAACCAAAACCAGGGCATAAGTTCAATCCAGTTTCCCCACAGTATATTCTGCCGGATGTCTCTGTGAAAAAGATAGACGGCGAATACCAGATTATTGTGAACGATGCTGACCTTCCAACGATGAGAATCAGTCCATTTTATAAGAGGCTTTTAAAAAACGATCGGTCCCCGGAGACACAAAAATATTTAACCGAGAAATTTAAATCCGCATTATGGCTTATCAAAAGTATTGAGCAGCGAAAACGCACAATATATCGCGTGGCTGAATGTATTGTGAAAAGACAGATGGAATTTCTTGATAAAGGTATTTCTTTCCTTAAACCGTTAAGACTAAAAGATATTGCACGGGAATTGAACCTTCATGAATCCACAGTAAGCAGGGTTACCACCGACAAATACATTGAAACAGGACGGGGAATCTTTGAACTGAAGTATTTCCTTAGTGGAGCACTTCAGAGTGATGAAGACGGAGCAATGTCAACCAGAAGTATAAAGGCAAAAATCGCAAAGGTCATCAAAAATGAAAACCCGGGGGCACCTCTCTCAGACAACAAGATAGCTGAACTAATGAGAAAAAATGGAATTAATATTGCACGACGCACAGTTGCCAAATACAGGGAACAACTTAGAATCCTCCCCTCAAACCTCCGAAAATAGATAAATATTCAGCATTCTAATGAACCTGGCTGAAAGCCCGGGGCAAGGAATCCAGAAGGTCCGTAGCTATAAGTGATTCTTCCCCCTTAGCGGAAACCGCTACATCCCCTGCAAGTCCATGAAGATAAACGCCAGTCTTCGCTGCATCAAAAGGCTCCAAACCCCGGCTTATAAGACTACTAACAATTCCGGTGAGGACATCTCCCATACCTGCAGTTGCCATACCGGGATTACCTGTAGAGTTGATGAACACGCTGCCATCCACCCCAGCCACTATTGTTCCGGCTCCTTTTAAAACTACGACTATTTTGTGCTTAACGGCTACATCCCTGGCAAATTTAATGCGATTTGCCTGAATTTCAGAAGTTGGAACTCCAAGAAGTCTGCCCATTTCTCCGGGGTGTGGTGTTATAACAGTTGGAGCTTGCCTCTTACTGAGTAGAGAAACGTCTCTCTCGAAAACATTAAGCCCATCTGCATCAATTACCATTGGTTTAGTAACTGTCACTACCAACTTTCGTATTAGAGCTCCTGTCTCCGGGTGTCTTCCAAGCCCCGGGCCTATAGCTAACACATCCACCTGGTCAACAATATCAATAATCTCATCTTCCGCCTCAAGTCCAAACGTAGTTGCTTCCGTCTCGGGAAGTGGTTTTGTTATCACCTCGGTTAACTTAACCTCGAAGATTGTATTCAAAGTTCTCGGCACACCAAGAGTAACAAGCCCGCATCCTGAGCGAAGTGCCCCCATACTGGTCAGAACAGCCGCACCTGTATACCCGCATGAACCGGATAAGATAAAAACATGCCCCATTGTGCCCTTGTGTGCGTTAGAGGGTCTGGCAGGCAGAAGAGCAGTTACTTCTTTCCCTTCAAGAAGATTGAGGGAAAGTTTTTTGTCCATTAACAGATTATCCGGCAAACCTATATCCGCTACTGTGACATTCCCTGCAAAATCCGCCCCTGGATATAGAAGAAGCCCCACTTTCGGAAGACCAAAAGTAACAGTCTCAGTGCCTCTGACACATACTCCAAGTGGAACCCCGTTATCAGCATCAAGACCCGAAGGAATATCAACACACACAACAGGTCTATCACACTCAACCACAGCGCTAATTGCATCTGCAACCAATCCTTTCATCCGCTCCTTTGCACCCGTCCCAACAATAGCATCAACTATGAGGCTGCATGATTCAAGCTTTGCCTTCATTTTCCTCAGAATGCCATGATTTGAGACTTCAACAACCGGTAAGTCAAGCCGGCTAACAATGTTCAGGTTTGTTCGTGCATCACCTTTTATTTCTCTCTTCCTTCCGATAAGGAAAGTAACAGTTTCAATCCCTGCTTTCCTGAGATGCCTTGCGGTGACGAAACCATCCCCACCGTTATTACCTTTGCCCGAGATGACACAAACATTCGGGTTATTCACACCTTTCAGCATTTCTCTTACCTTCTGCGCAACCTGGATGCCGGCATTTTCCATGAGTATAACTCCAGGTATAGAAAAATCCTTCACCGCCTTCCTGTCAATTTCCTTCATCTGCCCAGCAGTTACAACTTTCATTCTTCACCCTCCCCAATTAGAACACGAAATGTAGCTGCAAAGCTTGCTTTGCCTTCAATCCTTCTTTAGCCGAGCAAGCTCGGCAACTACAACTGTCTTGATTCTGTAGTCTGAATTACTACATATGCAATTGCATACTCACCTGTGTGCGACATACTTAAAAAAAATTGCCGTCCTGAATCACTTTTTGCCAACCTCACCACAGGTTTTCCGTCTTCTTCATTCGTAATCTCTACATCAGTCCATCTGATATTTCTCCCCACCGCTTTTCTAACAGCTTCCTTTGCAGCAAAGCGTGCTGAAAGATGAACCCCCTCATTAGCACGCTTCCTACAGTATGCTACCTCAGCAGGTGTGAAAACGTGTTTAAGAAAATGGCCTCCCCACTTCTTAATTGCCCTTTCCACCCGCGCAACTTCTACCAGATCTACTCCTACTCCTACAATCATATTTTAACCAAGGCAACCATATCCTTAACTGACCTTTCAAGTCCCACAAGGACAGCTCTGGCAATAATTGTATGACCGATATTCAACTCCTCTATCCCACTGATATTTGCTGCTAATGCAACATTCTGGTACGTCAGACCATGTCCTGCATTGACCGATAGATGTGCCTTTTTTGCAATTTCAACTGCAGTAATGAGTTTCCTCAATTCTTTCTCAAACTTTCCTTTAAGACAACTTTCAGCATACCTGCCTGTGTGAAGTTCAACTGCAAATGCTCCGGTTTCTATAGATGCTCTAATCTGTTCCTCCTCCGGGTCAATAAAAAGACTCACAGTTATACCATTCCCTTGCAGTATCCCTACAACTCTGGATAGCTCCCTGATTTGCTTACGAACATCCAACCCGCCTTCAGTAGTCAATTCTTCTCTTTTCTCCGGAACAAGAGTAACCTGCTCAGGTAGAATACCCAGAGCTTTCTCAACCATCTCATCCGTAGCGGCCATTTCAAAATTCAATTTTATATTGATTACCTGCCTTATAAGTTCTAAGTCTCTATCCTGCATGTGCCTTCTATCTTCGCGCAGATGAGCAACTATCCCATCAGCGCCCGCAAGTTCACAGATAATAGCGGCTCTCACCGGGTCAGGTTCAAAAGTCCGTCGTGCCTGACGAATGGTTGCGACATGATCAATATTAACTCCGAGTCTTGGCATTATGTGTAAGATATACCCTTCTTTACCGCATCTACCATACGAGCAACTCGACACATACATTTGACACCGTGCACTCGCACAATATTCGCACCATTCCATATTGCGCACGCAACAAGGGCGGCTGTGCCTTCAAGGCGTTCATCCACCGGCAGGTCAAGGACATCGCCAATAACAGATTTCCGTGAAACCCCTATAAGAATCGGTTGTCTCAGACTTCCAAACTCATGAAGGCTTTTAATTATCTCCAGATTATGTTCTGTTCTCTTCCCAAAACCTATGCCGGGATCCACAACTATTTTCTCCCTGCTTATTCCCGAAGACACTGCTTTATCTATCGCCTCACTCAGAAATTCCCTAATTTCTGATACAACATCTCCATATTGCGGGTTTTCTTGCATAGTGCGAGGGCTGCCCTGCATATGCATTAGAATGATACCTGCTCCGCTCTCAGCTATTACAGATGCCATATCAGGGTCTCCGCCCAAGCTGGTTATATCATTGATGAGCTCAACTCCCATTTCAAGAGCCTCTTTTGCTATCTGCGATTTGTATGTATCAACAGAAATTGGGATATTTACACTGTGAACAAGTTCTTCCAAAACAGGCATGATCCTTCTTCGTTCCTCATCAACTGATACTGGAAGTGCTCCAGGGCGGGCTGACTCCCCCCCAATGTCAATCATACCAGCCCCTTCATCAACCATCTGACAAGCTTTCTCAATAGCTCTTTGTCTATCAGTATATAACCCACCATCGGAGAAAGAATCAGGAGTTAGATTGAGCACGCCACAGACGACTGTTTCTTCTCCTAATTCCAGAGTTCTGTGTCTTCCCTGAAATTCCATCTATTTCCGGATGAGTGCCATAGCTTCAGCTCTTGTGGACTCACTTGTCCTGAAAATCCCGCGCACAGCCGAAGTCACAGTTATAGAACCGGGCTTTTGAACCCCCCTCACAGTTATACACATATGCTCAGCTTCAATTACCACAAGAACACCCCGTGGCTGCAAAACTTTCGTAATTGTCTCTGCAACCTGTGTAGTGAGCCTTTCCTGAAGTTGCGGGCGTTTGCTCAGAATATCCACCACTCGCACCAACTTGCTGAGCCCGGTAACTCGCTTGCCCCTCGGGATATAAGCAACATGCGCTTTACCGAAAAATGGGAGGAGATGATGTTCGCAAATAGAAAAAAAGGGGACATTTTTTACAAGGACCATTTCTCTATGGTCTTCCCCAACCACTTTTTTCAACTCCTCAGCCGGGTCTTTCGACAATCCGCCGAAGAATTCTTCATACATGGAAGCTATTCTATCGGGAGTGGATTTAAGTCCTGTGCGTTCTGGATTCTCCCCTATTGCTTCCAGAATCATTACTACTGCTTTTTTTATTTTCTCCCTGTCCATTTTCTTTCAA
This sequence comes from bacterium, assembly GCA_030606215.1. Classification (GTDB taxonomy): domain Bacteria; phylum NPL-UPA2; class JAUVJM01; order JAUVJM01; family JAUVJM01; genus JAUWGW01. The sequence goes on along the minus strand of JAUWGW010000002.1, from coordinate 110,342 downwards.
CATTTTCTCCACATCTTTCCCATCAAGAACTTCTTTTTCTTTCAAGGCAGATGCGAGTTTATCAAGTTTTTCTCTGTTCTCCTTAAGAAGGTGGAATGCCCTATCATAACACTGTTTGACAATGGAATGCACCTCATGGTCAATATCAACCGCAACCTTCTCGCTATAAGCTTTCTCCTTTGTGATATCCCGCCCGAGAAAAACCTGTTCAGGTCTTTCCCTGTAAGTCAGCGGTCCTAACCTCTCACTCATCCCAAATTCACAGACCATCTTACGCGCTACCCGCGATACCATCTCAAGGTCGTTTTGAGCGCCCGTAGTCTCCTCATTGAAAACCATTGTTTCCGCTACACGCCCCCCAAGAAAAACAGTCATCCGTCCCAGAAGCTCCTTTTTCGTGGTAAGGTACCTATCCTCAATAGGTATTTGCAATGTGTAACCGAGAGCTTGCCCCCCTCTGGGAATGATAGAAACCTTGTGCAGAGGGTCAGCCTCAGGAATGAGATACGCAAGCAAGGCATGACCTGATTCATGATATGCAACTATCTTCTTCTCATATTCAGATATTACTCTGCTCTTCCTTTCAGGACCTGCGATTATCCTTTCTCTTGCTTCTTCAAACTCCTTCATGCCCACCTTATCTTTATCCTTCCGTGCGGCTAAGAGAGCTCCCTCATTAACAAGGTTTGCAAGATCCGCCCCGGAAAAACCGGGTGTCCCACGGGCTACCGTCTTGAGATTCACATTTTTAGCAAGACTGACTTCGCGGGCATGAACTTTCAGAATCTGTTCCCGCCCGATAATATCAGGACTGTAGACCTCAATCTGGCGGTCAAACCTGCCGGGTCTCAGCAAAGCCGCATCAAGAACATCAGGACGGTTAGTTGCCGCAATAAGAATAAGACCTGTTCTTGTGTTAAACCCATCCATCTCCGCAAGGAGTTGATTCAGTGTTTGTTCGCGCTCATCATGTCCGCCGCCAATTCCTGCAAATCTCTGCCTGCCGACAGCATCTATCTCATCAATAAATATAATACATCCATGCCCACCGCTAACAGCAGTTCTTCTCCCCTGCTCAAAAAGGTCCCTCACACGGGAAGCTCCGACCCCGACAAAAAGTTCAACAAAATCTGAACCGACTATAGAATAAAAAGGGGCATCCGCCTCACCCGCAACTGCCTTTGCCAGGAGCGTCTTACCACAACCAGGAGGGCCAAACAGAAGCACCCCTTTTGGAATCTTTGCTCCAAGCCTGGTAAATTTCTTCGGGTCTTTCAGGAAAGCAATAATTTCCTGCAGCTCCTGTTTCGGCTCTTCAGCTCCCGCCACATCATCAAAAGTAACTTTTGGATGGTCCTCAGTTAAAAGTTTCGCCCTGCTCTTACCAAAAGATAAAGCGCGATTCCCGCCAACCTGAATCTGTCTGTAGAGAAAAAACCAGAAAAACCCAATAATCAGAAGCAGTGGAATTGCCGGACCAATCCACATTGTCCAGAAAGAGTTCTCCGGCTCCGGAATAATCTGGACTCCATGATCGCTGAGAAGTTTCTGGAGAAGAGCATCATCCCTGAAAGGATTAGCTGTTTTGAAATATCGGTATGTAATTTGCTTGCCGCGCGCTTCGTCAAGGAGAACAGCTGCTCCATTCAATTCTCCCCGTATCTGATTAGTTCTTAAACGAACAAGCTTAACATTTTCCCTCTCTAACTCTTCAATAAAAGTGTCATACCGTATCCGCCTTTCCTGGACCGGATTCAGCCTGTAGTAACTGAGAACCATGAAGATAACAGCAAATATCAGAATCCAGAAAAAAATTGGTTTGCCTAAAGGAAAATCAGCTTTTTTCTTTGTTTTGCCTGGAGAATCAGCCTTTTTTTTCTGCATTAAAAACCTCCATTGCCATTATAACACATTTCAGAGGTCGCAACAACCTCAACTTGAAGAACCCTTGTAGTTTTCTCAGTTACTTTCACCTTTTCCCCTATCCTGCCCCACCCATTTTCACCTGGATCCATCACCCAGATAATTTCCCCATCACTCAGCAGTAATGGTATCCTATCCCTTTTACTGGCTGAAACCTTCCTGTCAATAAGAAAGTCCTTTAACTTTTTGCTTCCTTTCATCCCGAGAGGAGAAAACCTGTCTCCATTCTTTCTGAACCGTATATGCAACGGGAATTTTATCCTGTCACAATCAAAGCAAGCTGCCCTTCCTCCCACCTCTAACCGGGATACATCTTCTCTTCCAAAAAGATGCACATCCACTATAAGACCAATTTCAGGGACATAATTCTTCCCCGGGACTTCCAGCTCACAATCTAATTCACTCATCTTATGTCGAGCTTCCTCAACCATAATGAGTAGATTCCCATATTCTTTCCTGACCACAACTCCATCCGGCAGAGCTATATATGAACCTGTCTTCCCTTCCCCTATAAGCTCGTGTATTTTCTCCCAATGAATGAGCGAAAGCGGCCGCATATTCCCGCATATCTCATTTACTGCCTCACGAACAAGTCTCTGCTGTAAAGCTACCGGCAAAGATTGTAAAGATGCTAAATTTATTTCAATCTTTTTTTTGTTCCCGCCAAACATTCCCGGAATGAGCTCCTTTGCCCTTTCACCGATATACCGATTGTCTTCCTGCAAGATTCCCGCCAACTTCACAAGTGCCGATTTGATCTTAGGGTTATATTCATGCGCAATAAGCGGGAGTAACTCAAGACGAATCTTGTTGCGAAGATAAATTGGCTCGAGGTTGGAAGCATCCAATCTTGAAGTAATTCCCTTCCCCTCCAGATATTTCTCAATTTCTATGCGAAATGTCCCAATGAGCGGACGGATTACCTTAATAGAGGATTCGCCAAGCACCCGAACAGGAGGAATTCCAGAAAGACCCGCCAGTCCAGAACCTCTCAGAAAGGCAAGCAGGACTGTTTCCGCCTGGTCATCCGCAGTCTGCCCGAGAGCGACTTTGTCCATTCCTTCACGCCTCGCAACATCCTCCAGAAAATCGTACCTCAATTTTCTTGCCGCTTCCTCCGGAGAAAGATGAGTCTTCTTCATGAAAGAGCGAACATCTCTCTTTCCCGAAAAAAACGGAAGTCCAAGTTTCTCTGACAACTCCTTCACGAAACACGCATCTTTTTCAGCCTCTTTCCCCCGCAGCATATGATTCAGATGCGCTACTGATAGAGACAGGTCATATTTATCTCTCAGAGAGAATAACACATCCAGCAAAGTTACTGAATCCGGTCCACCTGAGACAGCAACAAGAGCCCTGTCTCCCTTATCCAGCATCCCATACTTTTCGATTGTTCTCTGAACTTTCTTTAGAACTCGATTAAGTTCACCCATCGCTCACCACTATTAACTAAGTCCTGGTGGCGGTGGAGGGACTCGAACCCCCGACACAGAGATTATGATTCTCCTGCTCTACCAACTGAGCTACACCGCCGTAATACAAGATACCCCCTCACCCCTACCCTACCCTCCCTCCAGGCCTGCCCCGAACGAAAGTCGGGGGAAGAGGATTAAGATGATATGATTGAAATTCCGATATCCTCACATATTGCGAATAGTGGTGCTTCATTACATTATTAATAATTCTCTGATGAAAAGCAAGGGAAATTTTGTGGCAGGCTAAAAAAGTTTGTCGGGCTCAGGGACGAGCCCGACTACCGTATCACTAACCACTAAATCTGGTGGCGGGGGCCGGATTTGAACCAGCGACCTCCGGGTTATGAGCCCGACGAGCTACCAGACTGCTCCACCCCGCGTCTTATACTAAACAATCTTACCCCCGGGTGAGTCATACGTCAAGAAATTTCGCCGCTCTGCTCCTCAGTGAACTTGTAGTAATCGCTTCTTTCAAGAAGAGAAGCCGCTTCTTCATCCAGAATAGCAATTGTCTTTGGATGATTCTGGAGAACTGAAGCTGTTATCTGAGAAGTAATCGGACCTTCAATTGCTTTTGCCGCCGCCTCTGCTTTATTCTTCCCATTGATTAGAAGAAGATGCTCCTTTGCCTCCATAATCGTACCTATACCCATAGTAATAGCAATTTTGGGAACGTCTTCCTCCCGCTCAAAGAACCTGGCATTATCTTTTATCGTCCCTTCATCAAGAGTCTTAACTCTTGTGCGCGAAGAAAGGGAAGAACCCGGCTCATTGAAAGCAATATGCCCATCCCCGCCAATACCTAAAACCTGCAGGTCAATCCCACCACACTTTTTTATCTCCTCCTCATACTTCCGGCAAAATTCTTCTACATTCTTTGAAAGTCCTTCAGGAATATGAGTGTTTTCAGGTTTGATATCAATGTCTTTGAACAGGTTCTCTTTCATAAAGTAATGGTAACTCTGTGGATGGTCATGAGAAAGCCCGCAATACTCATCAAGGTTAAAAGTAACCACATCCTTGAAACTCAAACCTTCTTCCTTGTGGAGACGGATAAGTTCCTTGTAGAGTCCTACAGGCGTGCTTCCGGTTGCAAGACCTAAAACTAAATTAGGTTTCTTGGCCAGTCTATCTTTAACAATACTTCCAGCTCTCTTGCTCATCTCATCATAGTCTTTTGCAACAATTACCCTCATTTTTCTCCTCCTCTTAAATTAAAATTTTCTCCCCACTTTCTGCAGACTTAAGTTCAGCTAAAACCAGCTTTAAGGAATCTCTCGCTCCCTCAGGAGTAACGACTTGTGGTTCTTTATCTCCTTCCACACACTCTACAAAATACTTAATCTCGCTGTAAAATCCTCCTAACTCACTGATATTCCCACTTCCTTCTGCCTTTTTACTTTCTACTTCTGGATATTCTATGCTTTCTCCATCATAAATAGCAAGTGTTTTCTCTTTCTGAGAGTTATACTCTACCACCCCTTTTTCAAAAACCGCAGTAAAAGCCATCAGGAAAGGGGAGTTTGCCGCAAAATCCCAGCTTCCCTCAGCCATTGCTATTCTACCCGGATATTCAAAGATTGACCACACATGGGAGTGACCAATTTCAGTTTTAGTTGTCTGACTGAAAATGGACTTCGGTCTTCCTAAAAGGTAAAGGATAAAGTCAGTATCATGGATATGCAGGTCAATTAGAGCACTTCCGCTTTTCTCAGAGTCCATCAACCAGTTCTGCCAACTCCAGGTTGGTGCAGGAGAAAGTCTCCTGCAAGTAAGATTTCTTAACCTGCCCAGACTCTGACTGTCAAATATTTCCTTAAGTTTCACATATTCCGGCCAGAACCTTATTACATGGGCAACCATAAATTTAACACCTGCTTTCTTAGTCTCAGAAATCATCTCATCTGCCTCACCAGCATTCAGGGCAATCGGTTTTTCGCATAGAACATTCTTCCCTGCCCTTGCTGATTCAATCACTCCCTCTTTATGTAAATAAGTTGGCAAACATATATCAACTATATCTACAGGGTCGCTGAGAAGTTCTTTTAGAGACGAGAAAACTTTAGCCTTGTATGTATCAGCAATCTCCCCTGCTTTCTTCACATCCTTATCTGCTATTCCGATTAATTGAGCATCAGGCAAGACATCGTAACATGCGGCATGCATCTTGCCCATAACTCCAGCTCCAACAATCCCTACCTTAACCATTTTTTCTCTTCTCCCTATTTCATTTCCCGCAGCCAGAGTATTTCTACCCTAACAAACAAACCTTGTCAAGCCTTTTGTCAAAATGCAAAAAAGATTTGCTTTTTTGCCTGTAAAGTTTATAATAGGAAGCAATAAATTGATATTAAAGGGGGATTAGTGGGGGGAAGCATGTTGTGGAAATGTCCGGAGGAGAATTAATGAAACTCTGTATTATTGGTTCAGGGCATGTGGGGCTTGTAAGTGGAGCCTGCTTTGCTGAAATCGGTCACAGAGTAATCTGCGTTGATAGCGACAGGGAAAAGATTGAGAAGCTCTCAAATGGAGTTATACCGATATATGAGCCCGGGCTCGAGGAACTGGTTGAAAAAGGAAGAAATAGTGGAAGGCTCCTTTTCACCGCTGAACTAAGTAAAGCTGTAAGAGATTCAGATGTTATCTTTGTTGCTGTTGGAACCCCACCCATGCCCGATGGTAAGGCAGACCTTTCCTATGTGGAGGCAGTATGCAGGGAGATTTCCGAGGTGATGGACAGCTACAAGATAATAGTTGAGAAGAGCACGGTTCCCGTTGAGACCGGTGAATGGGTGAAACAGACACTGCAGAGGAATATCCATTCCGTAGATTTTGATGTCGTCTCAAATCCCGAATTTTTGAGAGAAGGAACAGCCATTAAGGATTTTATGGAGCCTGACCGCATAGTGATAGGAGTTGAAAGCGAGAGGGCTGAGAAAATAATGAGAGAGATTTATGCTCCGTTATCTTCGCCTATTGTCATCACTGACATAAAGAGCGCTGAGATTATAAAACACGCAGGCAACTCCTTCCTTGCTCTAAAAATTTCATATATCAACGCTATTGCAACGATCTGCGAGCTTGCTAAAGCCGATGTTGAGAAAGTGGCTGCCGGGATTGGACTGGATAAGAGAATTGGAGCATCTTTCCTGAAAGCGGGGATCGGGTATGGCGGGAGCTGTTTTCCGAAAGATATTTCCGCTTTTATTGACATTGCCGGCGAACTTGGTTATGATTTTGAATTGCTAAAGGCTGTGGAAAACATCAACAAAGTACAGAGAGAGAAAATTGTAAAAAAGTTGAGGGATGTTCTCTGGACACTTAATAATAAAACAGTTGGTATTCTCGGTCTTTCCTTCAAACCTGATACTGACGATATGAGGGAAGCACCTTCAATTTATATTGTCAATGAACTTCAGAAAGAAGGTGTGAGTATAAGAGCTTATGACCCTGCCGCAATTGAGAATGCTAAAAGAATCTGGAACGGTATAACTTACTGTAAAAATGCCTATGAGGCAGCGGAAGGATGCCACGCCATAATGATTTTAACGGAATGGAGAGAGTTTCAAGAGCTTGACCTGGAAAAGGTTAAAAAGCAAATGATACAACCCGTAGTAATAGACGGACGGAACATATACGAGCCGGTTAAAATGAAAAAACTCGGTTTCACATATGTAAGTATAGGGAGATAGAGTGATGCGCATCCTGATTACAGGAGGAGCGGGTTTTATAGGCAGTAATCTTACTCGTTTCTTGCTCAACAAATACCCCAAATATCACATCACAGTACTTGATGCACTGACATACTGCGGTAACCTTGAAAATTATGACCAGGAGATGTGGGAAAACTCTATGTTCTCCTTCTGGCATGGGGATATTCGTGATGTCAATGTGGTTAATAACATCATGCGTCATGTGGATGTGGTGGTTCACATGGCAGCTGAGACACATGTTGACCGCAGTATCGAAAATGCCAACCCATTTGTTGATACAGATGTCAAAGGGACACAGGTTCTTTTAGAAGCAATAAGACAACATCCCGTGGAAAGATTCATTCATATAAGCACCTCGGAAGTTTACGGGACAGCGCGAGATATCCCAATGACAGAGGAACATCCGCTTTTTCCACAGAGCCCGTATGCGGGAGCAAAAGCAGGTGCAGATAGGCTCGCCTGTTCCTATTATGCAACCTACCAACTGCCGATAATAATACTGCGCCCGTTCAATAATTATGGGCCTCATCAGTATCCTGAGAAGCTTATTCCACTTTTCATAACGAATGCCTTCTACGATAAACCCCTGCCGGTTTATGGTGATGGGGAATTTACAAGAGACTGGCTGTATGTGGAAGACCTCTGCAGGGCAATTGATAAGGTAATACACACGGATATTGACAGGCTCCAGGGGGAAGTGGTAAATATCGGAACAGGGCGGGAAACAAGTGTAAACACTATTGTTAGTTGTATCCTGAGAAGGCTTGGCAAGAAAGAATCTCTTATAAAGTTTGTGGAGGATAGACCCGGTCACGTGAAAAAGCTTGTTTCATCCACATCAAAAGCTAAGGTGCTTCTTAACTGGAGCGCAGCTGTTGACTTTGATGAAGGTGTTGAGAAAACTATAGACTGGTATGTAGAAAATGAGGATTGGTGGAGGAGACTCAAAAAATGAAAATTCTTATTACAGGAGCAACAGGGTTTGTCGGCAGCCATCTAATTGAATATCTCCTGCGCAGGGATGAAGTTACGATATATGCAACGAGGAGACGCAGGAGTGATATAGAAAATGTTGCGCATCTTATGAACCTGCCGCGGGTAAAATGGCTCACCATGGATATTACAGATAGCCACAGTGTCCTGCGTCTCATTGAAGAGTGCAAGCCGGATTTATGTTTCCATCTGTGCGCTCAGTCGTTTGTCCCTGCGTCATGGAATGCGCCGCAGGAGACTATGACGACCAATATTATCGGAACAATTAACCTTCTGGAAGCAATTAGAAGTATATGTCCTGAATCCAGAATACAGATAGCGGGGAGTTCCGAGGAATATGGTATGGTCAAAGAAGACGAACTCCCTGTATCTGAAAATAGTCCCTTAAGACCTTTAAGTCCGTATGGAGTAAGCAAAGTTGCGGAAGATTTGCTTGGTTATCAGTATTTCATGAGTTATGGGTTGAAGATAGTCAGGACTCGTGGATTCAACCATACAGGGCCGAGGAGAGGAGAGATGTTCGTCTGCTCAAACTTTGCAAAACAGATTGTGGAAATAGAGAAGGGGAAGAGAGAAAATTCCATACTTGTTGGCAATCTTGATGCAAAAAGGGATTTCACTGATGTCCGGGATATGGTTTCTGCATACTGGCTTTCCCTTGAGAAAGGTAAACCCGGGGAAGTTTATAACATCTCCTCCGGGAAATGTTTCTCAATGCGCGAGGTTCTGGATATGCTGCTTGAGCTCTCAGGTGCGAAAGTCAAAGTAGAACCTGACCCCGAGAGGGTGCGCCCTTCTGATGTGCCAGTTCTCCTCGGGGATAGCGGGAAATTCCACAAGGAGACCGGATGGGAACCAAAAATCCCGTTCGAGAAGACACTGGAAGATATTCTGAATTACTGGAGAGAAAAGATAGGATGAGGAGGTAAATATGCTGGAAGAAAAAATCAGGCAGAGGCAGGCTAAGGTTGGAGTTATCGGACTTGGATATGTTGGGTTACCACTGGCTGTTGAATTCGCAAATGCAGGTTTCCAGGTGTTTGGTATTGATACAGACCCTCAGAAGGTAAAAAGTATAAATAGAGGGCATTCTGATATACCCGATGTCAGGAGTGATGAGATAAAGAACTTGGTGAAAAGAAGGAAACTCCGAGCTACGTCAGATTATAAGATTTTGAGTGAACTTGATACAATAAGTATATGTGTTCCAACACCGCTTCGCAAAACGAGGGAACCTGATATCTCATTTGTTATCGGCGCAAGCGGAGAAATCGCAAACTGTCTCAGGAAAGAGCAGTTGATTATCCTTGAAAGCACAACATACCCGGGAACAACAGATGAACTCATCCTTCCGATTCTTTCCGAAAAAGGGTTGAAAGTCGGGAAAGATTTCTACCTCGCTTTCTCCCCCGAGCGGATTGACCCCGGGAATAAAGTTTTTCAGACAAAGAATATTCCTAAAGTTGTAGGGGGAATTACCAGGAAATGCACACATATGGCGAAGTTATTATATGAGCAGGTGTGTGAGGCAGTCATCCCTGTTTCATCAAGTCGTATAGCAGAGATGGTGAAACTTTTAGAGAATACCTTCAGAAGTACAAATATTGCTCTGGTAAATGAAATGGCTCTTATCAGCAACCGTTTGGGGATAGATGTGTGGGAAGTGGTTGATGCGGCGGCAACAAAACCTTTTGGTTTTATGCCTTTCTATCCAGGTCCAGGACTTGGCGGCGCCTGTATTCCTGTAGACCCGTATTACCTTACCTGGAAATCAAGGTTAATTGGATATGAAGCAAAGTTTATTGAACTTGCAGGTGAGATAAACCGTTCAATGTCAGAATACGTGGCCACTAAAATTTCCGATGCTCTGAATGAACAGAAGAAAAGTATAAAAGGTTCTTTAATTCTCATTCTTGGAGTTGCGTACAAAAAGGACGTCAATGATAGTAGAGAATCACCTGCAATAGAAATAATGAATATTCTCAAAAGGAAAGGGGCAAAACTCATTTACAATGACCCGCTCGTCCCTGAGCTAAGGTTTGATGAGAGAACTATGAAGTCAACCCCTCTCACAGGGAAAATTCTCGGGAAAGCTGATTGTACAGTTATTATTACAGACCACAGCAAATATGATTTTGCCAAAATAGCGTCAAAAGCAAAACTTATCGTGGATACAAGGAATGCTACCTGTTCCATCAAAAAGTATCGCAGAAAAATTGTTAAATTATGAAAAGGTTCCTTGTTACAGGAGGCAGCGGATTTATAGGTTCTCATCTATGTGAGAAGCTCATCAGTGAGAACCACAGAGTAATCTGTATTGATAACCTTATCACAGGGAATCTAAGGAACATATCCCATCTCAGAGACAATAGCAATTTCACCTTTTTAAGACAGGATGTGACAGAATATATTGACCTTGATGAAGATATTGATTGCATCCTTCACTTTGCCTCTCCTGCAAGTCCTATTGACTACCTGGAACTTCCAATCCAGACACTCAAAGTCGGCTCTCTCGGAACTCATAAAGCTCTTGGACTGGCAAAAGCGAAAGGTTCGTCTTTTCTGCTTGCATCCTCTTCTGAAGTCTATGGTGACCCTCTCGTTCATCCTCAGCGGGAAGACTACTGGGGCAATGTGAACCCAATCGGTCCAAGAGGGGTGTATGATGAAGCGAAAAGATTTTCGGAAGCTCTAACAATGGCATACCATAGAGTGCATGGCATAAAAACGAGAATAGTTAGGATTTTTAATACATTCGGTCCCAGGATGCGTAAGAACGATGGAAGAGTTGTGCCAGCTTTCATAAGTCAAGCTCTCTCGGGTGAACCTCTCACTATCTTCGGCGATGGTTCTCAAACAAGAAGTTTCTGTTACATAACAGACCTTGTAGAGGGCATAGTGAAGTTGACAAATTCAGAAATATGTGAACCTGTAAACTTAGGGAATCCAAACGAGATTTCAATTACTGATTTTGCCCGCCTTATTCTTTCCCTGACAGGGAGTAAAAGCGAGATTATTTTCAAACCACTCCCTGTAGATGACCCGAAAGTGCGTAAACCTGATATCAGCAGAGCAAAACAGGAGTTGGGTTGGGAACCCAGCGTTGAGCTTGAAGAGGGGTTGAAAAAGACCATAGAATGGTTCTCCCAGGACCTTGGACTTGGGACTTCGGACTGAAGAAATGGAAACGCTTGAAAAAATCAGGCAGGTTGAAGCTGAAGGGAGAGAGAGTATTAAGAACGCTGAGAAAGAAGAGAAAATTAGGTATAGAAAAGCGGCTTCAGAAGTTGAGGAGAAACTAATAAAAGCCGAATCGGAAATAAAGGAAGAAATTGAGGTAATGTCCGGAAAAGCGCAGGAAGAGTGTGATAAAGAAATTCGTGCTCTCTCCAGAAAACACGAAAAGGATAAAGAAGAATTGAGAAACTCGGTCTCAAAGAATAGAAAAAAAGCTATCAGGGTTATTAAGGAGAAAATCCTGGGAGATTGAATTGGCGATTGCAAAGTTTGTCAAGATACGCATAATGGGGCATAAATCCTGCCAGGATGATGCGCTTAAGGAATTACAGAAGGCAGGAGTTTTAGAGGTTGTGGAAGTATCTGAGAGAGATGCTGCACCTGTAGAAATCAGCGAGACGAGCGAGAAGGAAATCAACCAGGTTGAGTTCTGCCTGAAGAGTTTCAGCCCATTCCAGAAAAAAGGAGTTATGGAAAGTTTCCTGCCGGAGAAGGTAAAGGTAGATTTCAGAGAATATCAGGAGGTAACAGAAAATTTTGACCTTGAGAGAGTTTACGAGGAGTGCAGAGAAAGAGAAGGAAAATTGAGGGAGTTGAATATTGAGGAAAGCAATCTCCGAACTAAATCTCAGGAATTATTCCCATGGAGGAAACTCACCCTTACTTTTGAAGAACTCAATGGAACTGAGAATGCGGAGTTACTTCTTGTTAAAGTTCCACGGCGTAGTTTCTCTTCATTAACAGACGAAATTGAAAAAGTTGGGACTGTTGAAATTATTGAAGAGACGAAAGCCGCCATTTACTGCCTCATTACAATTCTGAGGAAAGAGCGCTCACTTTTAGATGGGCAGGTTGAGGAATCTCAGATAGTGCATCTGCCTGAGGTGGGAGGAGATGAATCCCGGAAAACTCCCGTAGAAATCCTTGAAAAAATCAGAACGCGTCACTCAAAAATCAAGGAGGCAAGAGAAGTTTTAGAAAGAGAGACAGAAAAAGCTTCCTCTCACATCAGAGCACTGTTGATTTTGCATGACCATCTATGCAATTTCAGGGAAAGGCAGAATGTCCTCAAAGAACTCAAGGTTACTGAATCTACCTTCATCCTGGAAGGGTGGACCAAAGAAAGAGATTTGAGATACATTGCCGGCAGATTGGAGGAAAAATTTCCTGAAATCCATGTGGAAACGACAGTTCCTAATGAAGGAGAAACTCCCCCGGTTGACCTTGAGAATAAAAAGATCATCCAGCCTTTTGAAGTAGTGACAGGTTTATACGGGATGCCGAATCCCGGAGAAATGGACCCAACTCCACTACTGGCACCTTTCTTCGCTCTTTTCTTCGGGGTCTGTTTGACAGATGCAGGATATGGTTTGCTACTTGCAGCCTTAGCATTGTTTTTCCTTAAGAAACTGAATTTAGGCAAGGCAGGCAGGCAGCTTCTGACTCTTTTACTCATAGCAGGTGTTGTGACAGTTGTTATCGGATGCCTCACAGGAGGTATATTCGGACTCCAGTTTGAGAATGTTCCTAAAAACTTGAGATTTTTGAAAACTTTTCGTGATTCCGTTATGATTCTTGACCCTATGAAACAATTTCTTCCCTTCCTTATATTTTGTTTCGGGATTGGATTTATCCAGGTATGGTTTGGGTTTCTTGTGAAAATGCTTGTAGAACTAAAGCAGAATCGCATGCGGGCTATATTAGGGCAGATACCATGGCTCATACTTTTGCCCGGGCTTCTTATCCTGGGTCTTGTAAGGAAACCAGATATAGTGCTTCTCGGGCTTGTAGAGAAAAGCCCGCTCGGCGGTTCCTGGGATTTAATAGCAAGAATTTTAATTATTTCCGGTGTGTGTGGTATGTTTATCCAGCCAGGGAGTAGAAATTTATTCAAGCGGATAGGGCTTGGAATTTACCGTCTGTATGGGATTGTCGGCTGTTTTGGAGATATCCTTTCTTATGTCAGGCTTTTCGCTCTCGGACTTGCAACACTTGCCATGGCTACAGCAATAAATACTATGGCTGGAATGGCAATGAAAGTGCCAAAACTCGGGATTATCTTAGCTCTCCCGATTTTCGTCGGGGGGCACTTCTTCAATATGGCAATAAATGTCCTGAGTGCCTTCATTCACACAGTGCGGCTTCAATTCGTGGAATTCTTTACCAAGTTCTATCAGGGTGGAGGACGAACCTTCCGCCCATTTGCGGTAGAGAACAGACATATTGAAATAAGATAATAGATTCCCGCTTTCGCGGGAATGACAGGTAAGGGAGGTTGATATGGGTGAATTAGCAATTGCGATACTGGGGGCTTGTTTAGCTGTTACTCTGGCAGGGATTGGGTCTGCAATTGGAGTTGGTCTCGCAGGTCAGGCAAGTGCCGGGGTGATGAGTGAGGATCCTGAAAAATTTGGGAGGCTATTGATACTTGTAGGGCTCCCCGGGACACAGGGAATATACGGTTTCGTAGCAGGATTTCTTACCCTGATGCGCCTTGGTCTGATCGGGGCAGGAGATAAGGTTGTTCTCACCTTTCCCCAGGCCTGGCAGGTCTTTTTCGCATGCATTCCGGTTGCCCTCGCAGGGTTAGTCTCAGCTATCCATCAGGGGAAAGTGTGTGCGGCTGGCGTTGAGATGACAGCAAAACAACCCGCTGATTCCGGGAAAGCAATGGTAATGGGGATTTTTGTTGAACTGTATGCAGTCCTGGGTTTTGTAATAACCTTTCTTCTCCTTTTCAGCATACAATTTTAACATGGCACTTGAACATATACTGAAGAAGATCAGAGAAGAGACTGACGTGAAACTCTCTGAGATTGATTCCCGCATAAAGAAAAGAGTGCAAGAAATTACGAAGGAGGGCGAAGAGAGAATTGCCAGACTCAGGGAAAATTTATTACGTGAAGCAGAGGGGAGAATTAAAGAAGAGAGAAGAAGTAAACTTGCCACAACACAGTTAGATTTCAGAAAAGCGCTGCTTACGGAAAAAAGGTTCTTACTTGATGAAACATTCAAAACTGCATTTGAGGATATACGAAACTTAAGTGATGATGATTATAGAAAACTTGTAAAAAAACTCATTCTCCAACTGGCTGAACCAGGTAACGGAAAAATCTTCATATCAAATATGGACAGGAAGAGAATTACCAAATCCTTGATAAATGAGGCAAACAAAACACTCCATAAGATAGGCAAATCTGCAGCTCTGGAGTTAGCTCAAGAAGAAGTGAATATTGACGGTGGTTTTATTCTGAAAATGGGGAGAATAGAGATAAACTGCAGTCTCAGTTCATTTTTCAAGAAGAAGAGAGAAGAGCTGGAAACAGAAGTTTCAAAAATTCTGAAATTGCACTAAATTCTACTTGAGAATCAATGAAAGAAAAAAAATACTGGCAAATAGACACGGAGAAATTAGCAAAAGATATTAAAGAAATTGCTCGCAAAGCTAAAACAGAAGAAGACCTCAAAATGGGCATGGAACCATTGCTTCAAAAAACATTTAAGAAGATGGGTATTGACATTAACATTGTCAGATATGAGAAAACAGCCACGGCTTTTAGAGGGAGACCGGATGCGGTCTATGGTTACCTAACAATAGAATATAAAGTCCCAGGCAAATTATCAAAAAAGACAGATGTCAAAATAGTTACAGAACAACTTCAACGCTACTTAGCTGAGCAGGCTGTACATTTTGGACAACAGAAAGAAGATTTCCTGGAGAAAGCAGTTGGGGTTGCAACTGACGGCGAACACATACTTTTCTTAAGATTTACAAAAGTCCCTGCAATTTTACAAACGCCTACACCTATAAAAAAGATACAAGCTGTTCTTTCCCCCGAGGTTGAAGCCAAACGTGGCTTTCAGGTCTCGGGTCCATATCCAATAAACAAATCAAGTATTAGTAACCTACTAATATTTGTCAGGGCTTCGGCTCGGCGTCCTTTAACCGCAGAGAACCTTGCTACAGTATTTGCTCCTACCTGCGAGATAGCCCAGCAAGCAGTGTCTGGACTATATTCCACACTGATGAGAGCTCAGAGAAGACAGGTGCCTTCCAGAATAAAGACATTCTTCCATGAATGGGATAGAATCTTTGGTGTTGTATATGGGCAGGAATTAGAGAAGGCAGAAAAATCGGCCGCGGAAACATCGAGATTGTACCAGATGCCGGCCGGGGTTAGACTTAAACAACTGCTTTTTGCAATTCACACTTTCTACGCGTTCCTTATGAAGATTATTTCCATTGAACTTGTTTCGTTGCAAGACGAAAGTACAGTAAAGTCTCTGGTTAAAGGACTCACTGCAATGGACGATGATGAATTAAAGAATAGATTAACGTATTTAGAGAGTGGTGCAGACTTTAACGACCAGGGAATTATTAACTTTTTGGAAGCAGATTTCTTCTCCTGGTATCTTGATGGATGGGATTCACATATCGCAAACATTTTCCGTAATATTGTAAATGCACTTTCTGATTTTGAATCAGCAACCCCAATTCTTGAACCTGAATGGACAAAAGACTTACTGCAAAGGCTATATGAGTTAATCATTCCTCGGAAGTTGCGACACGACTTAGGAGAATATTATACCCCAGACTGGCTTGCAGGCTATGTAATAGATAAAAGTGGATATAAAGGAATTATTGGTTCTCGTTTCCTTGACCCTGCCTGTGGGTCAGGCACTTTTCTGGTCCAAGCTATTAATAAAGCAGTTAGACATGCTAAAGGTAATAAAGAAACTGTAGCACGCCACATACTCGAAAATATCGTAGGTTTTGATTTGAATCCAATTGCAGTGTTATCAGCCCGCACAAATTATTTAATTGCATTTTCAAGGTTCATTTCATACATACGGCCAATTTCCATCCCGGTTTACTTATGCGATTCTATACTTACACCAACCAATTATGTAGAAGAAGGAGAACTCCCATTTGAGGACACAATCATTTTTACTACAACAAAAGGTA
Source organism: bacterium (assembly GCA_030606215.1). Taxonomy (GTDB): domain Bacteria; phylum NPL-UPA2; class JAUVJM01; order JAUVJM01; family JAUVJM01; genus JAUWGW01. The sequence goes on along the minus strand of JAUWGW010000002.1, from coordinate 94,035 downwards.
ACTACACTTTTCCAATTTCAATGAAGGAGAAAAGTCATATAGATAAGTTTACGTCAATGATGGATGTTGCCTTAAGAGGAAAAGTTAAGCCAGAAAACTTCAAAAATAAAGTTAAAACAGAGTTTAAACTACCTGAAAAAGAGACATCACTTCTTGCCGATATTTACAGACGCATAAAAGAGTTAGATGATAATGGGGAGAATGGAATATGGACACGATATATAAAAAATGCATTCGCTCCTGTCTATCTGGGTAAATTTGATTTTGTGATTGGCAATCCCCCCTGGGTAAGATGGGATTATCTCTCAGATGATTACCGAAAGAGAACCCTTAAACTATGGCAGAGATATGGACTTTTTTCCCTGAGGGGTTATGAGGCAAGATTAGGGGGTGGCAAAAAAGATTTCTCTATGTTATTTACTTATGCATCTGCAGATAATTACCTGCAGAGCAAAGGAATTTTAGGGTTTATAATTACTATGGAAGTCTTTAAATCAAAAGGAGCAGGAGAAGGATTCAGGCAATTTGAATTAAAAGACAAGGAGATTCCTCTCAAAGTTTTAGGCATGGAAGATATGGTAAATTTACAGCCTTTCCAGTCTGCTAATAAGACATCCGTATTTTTCATGAGAAAGGGAGAGAAAACAACCTACCCTGTCAAAGTCATTGAATGGAAGCGAAAACCTAAGATTGGTCGTATCCCGCCAGACTGGTCTCTGGATAAAGTCAAAACAAATTGCGAGATAAAACAGCTACAGGCGATACCTGTCAATCCCGACAAACCATCTTCATCCTGGCAAACTGCACAACCTAAGGAACTGAAAGTTTATGCTCAATTAAAAGGACAAAATCCATATGTTGCTCACCTCGGCGTAAATGCAGATCCTTATGGAATTTTTTGGTTGCAGATTAAGGAAGTTCGACCTGATGGTTTCCCTGTTATTGAGAATCTACATGAGAGAGGTAAAAGTAAAATAAAAAGTGTTATAACATCTATAGAGCCACATTTATTATTCCCAGCAATAACCGGAGAAAATATAGTAAAATTTGGAATAAAAGATAATTTTTATTTATTGGTACCTCAAGATCCGAAGAAGCAAAAACCTTACAGCGAAAATTGGATGCTTCAAAATGTTCCGATGACTCTTGCCTATCTTAAACAATTTGAGCAAATTTTACTTTCGCGTGGCTCCAAAGTAATAAGGGAATTGGCAAGAAAGACTGAACCTTATGCTATTTTCGGAGTAGGAAAGTATACATTCAGTAAATATCGGGTTACTTGGAAGGCAATGGCATCTAAGATGTCCACCGTGGTTTTATCAAGCGTTAGAACCGACATTGGAACAAAATCAATGATTTCTACTAAAGTTACTTCTTTTATTCCTACTAATAACAAAGACGAGGCTCATTATCTTTGTGCTATATTAAACTCAGAGATTGTTAATGATTTTATTAAAAGCTTCTCGGCTGCAGGAAGGGGATTTGGGACTCCATCTATTATGAATAATTTTGCTATCCCACTGTTTAATAACAGTAATAAAACTCATAAGAAACTTGCGGAACTATCAGGAAAAGCACACAATCTTGTTAAAAGAGGCAAAAGTATAGAAAGCATTGAAAAGGAAATAGACTTGGTTGCAAAAAAGTTATGGAATGTAAAATAGCAACTCCGAACGATTCTAAATATCCACGAAAACTTATTGAAAGACTGGGAGATAAATGCCCTGATAAAATTTATTATAGCGGCCCATTAGAACTTCTTGACCACTTTACTATAGCCGTAATTTGTTCAGACAAAAGTGGTGGGATTGCACTGCTGGAGACGAACCAGGTCCTTTTTACAGTGCGAGAATACGAAATGAATTATATTGGCGGCTGGCATTCGGTGATAGAGACTGAAATTTTTAGACTGAGTTTGTTTAGAAAAAATACAACAACAACCCTTTTTTCGGCAAAAGGACTAAACCAAGAAACAATTGATTCTTTTTTATTAGATAGGTTTTATCCACCATTGCATGAGTTTCCTGAAAGGGATGAGTATTTCAGACGGGCCAAAAGTGGTGAATTGTTAATGCTTTCTGCCAGCAATCCAGATGAAACAAAACAGTCGCGAAAGAATATAATGGAAAGGAACTGGCTCTCCTGTGTCCTTGCAGATATTGTTTTTGTTCCTTTCGGCCCCAAAGGCTCAAAAACTTACACAATGGCAAAAAGAATTGCTGAGGCAAAAATACCTGTCTTTACAACTGACAGCGATGAATGCAAAGAACTTCATAAACTTGGTATTCCCGGATTCAATCGCAAAACCGTTAAGATTTTTCTCGAAGAGAACGGTGCAAAACTTGCAATTCCACAGAATGAGATAAGGAAACCTGTTGAGGTGTATAAGAAGCCAGCGAATCAGCAACTGTCCTTTATAAAGCAACCCACTCAGATAAAACTAAAATTTGAAAAGAACAATTAATGATAAGACTTAAATCCACAATCCGCAATCCGCAATCCACATTTGTTGAGGATAAACGGTATGCATATGCAACTGCATATATAAGAGTGCTTGAAAATAAGCTTTTGTCAGACCAGATTATGAGCCAGCTCCTGGAAGCAGAAGATGAGGAAAGTCTTTTCAGAATACTGCAGGGAGGAGAATATGGAGTTGGATCTGTAGAAGCTCTTGAAGAAAAGTGTAGAGAAGAACTAATTGGAGTAATTTCTCTTGTGAAACAACTCAGTTTAGAGATGCCGCTGACCCAGCTTCTAACCATGAAATATGATTTCTACAACTTCAAAGTCTTGCTTAAAGCAAAATATTTCTCAAAGGATGTTGAGCTTCATCTTTTTGACTGTGGGAATCTGGATGTGAAAGAAATAAAGTATGCTGTAACTGAAGGAAAAATGCGAGCTCTCCCGGAAGGTTTCGCAGATGCGGTCAGAAAAGCAGAAACCGAGTTTGAGAAAACAGAGGAGCTTTCGGCAATAGATGTAGTTCTGGACAGAGAGTTCGTGAATACCTTTTACAGAGTTTCTTCCGAATATGGAAAAAGGTTTTTTATTGAATACCTGGAGCTCTTTGCCGACCTTTCAAACATAAAAATTTTCTTCCGTGTTCATAATCAGGGAAAAGACAGAAATTTTCTTGAGAGAGTTTTGTTTGACCACGGGAGTTTAGACAAGAAAGCGTTTTTCAAGCCGGTTGAAGAGTTTGCGAGCGGGCTTCACACGGATTTTTCTCACCTTGTAAGGGAGAGTTTAGATTACTGGAAGACAGATGGAACATCTGCCGGGTTCGAGAGATTGGCTGATGAATACCTCTTTCAGTTTCTAAAATCTACAAAACATATAGTTTTTGGACCGGAAGTCCTCTTCGCATATTTGATGATAAAGGAAAATGAACTGAAATCAATCCGCACCATAGTTTCAGGAAAAATTAATGGTGTGCCGGTTGATATGATAAGAGAAAGGATTCCCCTCCCGTCATGATAGCTATAATTGGGGATAGAAAATCAATACTTCCTTTTAAGGCGTTTGGTATATCAACCTTTGAGGCTAAGGATTCATCCGAGGCTCAAAAAATTCTTGATTCAATCACGCAAAAAAGGATAGTGTTTATTACAGAGGATTTGATAGAGGGAGAACCTCCTCCAAATGTAACAGTGATTCCCGGAAGAAAAGGAAGTTTCGGATATGGGAAAGCAATTCTGGAAAATGTGATTAAGAAGGCTACTGGTACAGAAGTAGGAGAAGGAGATGAGTGAGGGGAAAATAATCAAAATATCCGGTCCGCTGGTCATAGCCAACGGTATGGGTGAAGCAAGGATGTATGATGTAGTGCGGGTTAGTGACAAAAATCTCCTCGGGGAGGTCATTGAACTTCGTGGTGAGGAAGCTTCAGTTCAGGTTTACGAGGAAACAGGAGGGCTTAAAATAGGAGCCCCTGTAACATGCACCGGGGAACCACTAAGTGTAGAGCTGGGACCTGGCTTAGTGAGTTCCATATATGATGGTATTCAGCGTCCTCTTGACCAGATTCGCGAGAAAACCGGCGATTATATCACCAGAGGCTTCCGTCTACCCGGCCTTGACCGCAGGAAGAAGTGGTTATTTAAACCAACTGCAAAAAAGGGAGAGGAAGTTTCTGCCGGGGATATACTCGGTGAAATTCAGGAAACAAGAGTAGTTCGCCACAGGATACTTGTTCCCCCGGGGATCGGGGGATATATTGAATGGATAGGTGAAGGGGAATTTCGTATTGAGGATACTGTAGCACGCCTCAAAACAAAAGATGGGGAAAAGTCTATCAGTATGTTTCAGAAATGGCCTGTCCGTGTTGAAAGACCCTGTCAGAAGAAACTGCCGCCTGAGAAGCTCCTTGTAACAGGCCAGCGTGTGATAGACACACTCTTCCCAATTGCTGAAGGAGGCACAGCTTGTATCCCGGGTCCGTTTGGAAGCGGAAAAACTGTGTGCCTTCATCAATTTGCCAAGTGGGCCCATGCTGACATCATAGTTTATATAGGTTGTGGGGAAAGAGGCAACGAGATGACAGATGTTTTAATGGAACTCCCCGAACTGGATGACCCAAGGACCGGGGGCAAACTGATTGAGAGAACTGTATTGATCGCCAATACTTCAAACATGCCTGTTGCGGCACGCGAAGCCTCCATATATACAGGGATTACAATTGCTGAGTATTTCCGGGATATGGGATACAGTATAGCCGTTATGGCCGATTCTACATCAAGATGGGCTGAAGCATTGAGAGAGTTGTCCGGCAGGCTGGAAGAGATGCCCGGAGAAGAAGGCTATCCTGCCTATCTTCCGATGAGACTTGCTCAATTCTATGAGCGGGCTGGAAGGGTGGTATGTCTCGGTAAAGACCACCGTGGAGGAGCGTTGAGTGTGGTGGGAGCCGTCTCCCCGCCTGGCGGAGATTTAGCTGACCCGGTTGTTCAGGGAACTCTAAAGGTGGTTCAGGTTTTCTGGAGTCTGGAGGATAAGTTAGCCTACAGGAGGCATTTTCCCGCTATTAACTGGTTGAACAGTTATTCTCTCTATCTGGATAATCTCAAACCATTTATGGAGAGAGAAATAGCATCTGAGTGGCCAGACCTTCACCGCGAGGCAATGAGGTTACTTCAGCAAGAAGCAGAGCTTGAAGAGATTGCACGACTGGTTGGGATTGATACACTGTCAGCACAGGATAGACTTACCCTTGAATCAGCAAAGTCAATCAGGGAAGATTTTCTTCACCAGAATGCCTTTCATGAAATAGATACCTATACCTCTCCTGTGAAGCAATATCATATGCTCAAGATTATCATGGGGTTTCATACAATGTGCCTCAAAGGATTTGAGAATGGAGTGGAATTGAAAGAGCTTATTACACTTCCAATCAGGGAGGAAATAGCAAGGATGAAATATATTCCTGAAGATAAACTTGAAAGTTTCAAGGATATTGAAAAGAGAATGAAACAGGAGTTTGAAGGATGCTTAAAGAGTATTTCACAATAAAAGAAGTTTTCGGTCCGCTTGTCCTCGTCGGGCAGGTAAGTGGAGCAAGTTATGAAGAGCTTGTTGAACTGGAATTGCCCGATGGTCAGATAAGAAGAGGTAGAGTTCTTGAATTATCTCAAGATACAGCTTTAATCCAGCTTTTTGAAGGAGCAGAGGGAGTAAATATCTATAAGAGCAAGGTGAGATTTCTCGGGAGGGGTATTGAGATTGGCGTCTCACCTGATATTCTTGGAAGAATATTTGACGGGCTGGGGAACCCAATAGATGATGGTCCCGCCATCATTCCAGAGAGACGTCTTGACATAAATGGGCTCCCAATAAACCCATATGCCAGAGATTATCCATCTGAGTTTATACAGACCGGTATCTCAGCAATTGATGGGTTGAATACACTTGTCCGCGGTCAGAAACTTCCAATATTTTCAGGAGCAGGGCTGCCGCACGCACAGATTGCCGCTCAGATAGCAAGGCAGGCAAGAGTACTCGGGAAAGAAGAGACGTTTGCAGTTGTCTTTGGAGCTATGGGAATTACCTTTGAAGAAGCAAACTTTTTCATGTCAGACTTCAGGAGAACAGGCGCAATTGAGAGAGCTGTCCTTTTCGTCAACTTAGCTGATGACCCTGCTATTGAGAGAATCGCAACTCCAAGACTTGTTTTTACCACCGCAGAATATTTAGCTTTCCACTTAGGAATGCATGTTCTTGTCATACTCACTGACATGACAAATTACTGTGAAAGTTTGCGGGAAGTCTCCGCCGCACGGAGGGAAATTCCGGGTAGACGTGGTTATCCCGGGTATATGTATACAGACCTTGCAACGATGTATGAACGAGCCGGGCGGATAAAGGAAAAGAAAGGCTCAATCACACAAATCCCAATTCTTACAATGCCTGAGGATGATAAGACACATCCAATTCCGGATTTAACAGGTTATATAACTGAAGGTCAAATTATCTTGAGCAGAGAATTACATAGGAAAGGAATCTATCCTCCTATTGATGTTCTTCCATCCCTTTCACGGTTGAGGGATAAGGGAATTGGAGAAGGTAGAACGAGAGAGGACCATTCTGACCTTTCAAATCAATTATTTTCAGCTTACGCACAAGGGAAGGAAGCGAGAGAACTTTCCATTATACTCGGGGAAACCGCACTCAGTGAAATGGATAGACTGTATTATAAGTTTGCCGATAAATTTGAAGCGGAGTATGTCCAGCAGGGACAGTATGAAAATAGAAGTATTGAACAAACTCTTGAACTGGGCTGGAAATTGTTATCAATGCTGCCAAAAGGAGAATTGAAAAGAGTCCGTCAGGAGTTTATTAATAAGTATATAGGGAGTTAAATGGCGCTTATCGGAGTAAATCCAAACAGGATGGAAGTCCTGCGTCTCAGGAAAAGGCTCACTCTGTGCCAGAGGGGACACCGTCTGCTTAAACAGAAACAGGATGAGTTGATGAGAATACTCTACAGACTGATAGATGAAGCGAGACACCTGCGAGAAGAGGTGGAAAAAGAACTCACAAAAGCCTTCCGGCTATTCCTGCTGGCAGAATCAACTCTCGGGGAAAACCTGATAAAGAATGTAATAAGCTTTCTTCAGGTTGAAACCCATATAGAAGAGCAGGAGAAACGGCTCTTAAATTTGCGGGTTCCCGAGTTAAGCGTGGAAATAGAAGGGAACATTTACAATTATGGTTTTCTGTGGACGAATAGCGACCTTGACAATGCTCTCTCTCTATTCTCAGAGGTTATACCAGAGCTTGTCAAACTGTGCGAAATTGAGAGAAAACTTCTCATCGTAGCAGACGAAGCTGAGAAAACGAGGCGCAGGGTAAACGCTCTTGAGTATATATTGATCCCGGATATTGAAGAAACCATGAAGCGCATTGTCATGAAACTTGAAGAGATTGAAAGAGCAAGTCGTGTGCGGCTTATGAAAGTGAAAGAGATTGTGGGATGAAAATAGCAGCGATTGTGCCAGCGGCAGGCAGAGGAGTAAGGATGAATCACAGTCTCTCCAAACAGTACCTCCCCCTTGGAGGGAAACCAATTATTGCAAGGACGCTTCTGGCACTTGAAAACTTTACACTGATAGATGAAATATTAGTGGCAGTAAGAAAGGAAGAAGAAGAGTACTGTCATAGGGAAATAATTGAGAAATTTAATATTACCAAGGTGCGCAAGCTTATTGAAGGCGGGAAGAGGAGACAGGATTCAGTCTATAATGCACTTGAGGTTGTTGGGAAAGGTTGCAATCTTGTGGTTATCCATGACAGCGTTCGCCCGTTTATCACCGAGGATATACTCATTGAAGCTATTGCACAGGCAAATATCCATAAGGCATCCGTCGTAGCGGTTCCTGTAACCGACACTGTAAAAGAGGCAAAATATCATGGATTTATTGAAAGGACTTTACCGAGAGAAAATCTCTGGGCAGTTCAGACTCCACAGGTATTTGACTATGAGCTCATTCTCGAAGCTCATAAACGGGCGAAGAAGGAGAACTTTGTAAGCACAGATGATGCTTCTCTCGTGGAGAGAATGAGACATCCTGTAAAGGTTGTTGAAGGTGCCCTGGATAATATAAAGATTACTACACCTGAAGATTTAATAATGGCTGAGGCAATGTTACGGGAACTTGGAGGATGAGTAATTTTATCGGCTATGGTTATGATGTGCATCGTCTTACCAAAGGCAGGAAACTCATTCTCGGGAGTGTGGACATACCTTTTGAGTACGGTCTTGAAGGACACTCTGACGGGGATGTGCTAATTCACGCGCTGATGGATGCTCTGCTTGGGGCAGGTTCTCTCGGAGACATCGGAGAGCATTTCCCCACAGACGACCCACAATATGAGAATGTGCCCAGCCTTCTTCTTCTTGGTAAAGTCTACAGTTTACTTGAAAAACGCAAGTTCACAATAGGCAATATTGATATTGTTGTTGTGGCAGAAAAACCAAAACTTTTGGACTATAAAAGTCTGATGCGCAAAAATATAGCTGAGACACTTGAAGTAGATGTGGAAAGGATAAATATTAAGGCAACAACCACTGAAGGACTTGGTTTCGCAGGACGGGGAGAAGGCATATCAGCTTATGCTGTAGTGAATCTCATAAAGGAAGAGTGATGGACAAAGCTATCGGGATATTTGATTCAGGCATAGGCGGGCTGACAGTTGCCAGGGAAATCCTCAGGCAGCTTCCACAGGAAAATATCATCTATTTTGGAGATACTGCCCGAGTCCCTTACGGAACAAAATCTGCTAAGCTTGTGGGTAAATATGCTGTTCAGGATGCACATTTTCTCACAGAGTGTGGAGTGAAACTTCTGGTGGTTGCGTGCAATACAGTCTCTGCAATTGGTCTCCGGGAACTATCTCACCAGTCATCAGTGCCCGTCATAGGGGTTGTTGAATCAGGATGCAGAACCGCAGTTAAAGCTACTAAAGAAAAGAAGATAGGAGTAATTGGCACGGAGGCCACCATTTCAAGTGGTATTTATCCAAAAACCATCAAGGAATTAGACCCCGATGTCCAGATTATGTGTAAAGCATGCCCATTGTTTGTTCCACTTGTTGAGGAAGGCCGGCTTGATGGGGAGATTCCCCATCTCGCTGTTAGAGCATACCTTTCATCTTTCAAAGACGAGGTGGATACATTAATTCTCGGCTGCACACACTATCCGATGTTAAGAACTGTCATTGAGAAGGAGATGGGGAACAGAACAACTCTCATTGATTCATCTAAGGAAATTGTTATTGAAGTAAAGGAACTCCTAAGGAAGAAAGGGCTTCTAACCTCGACCGGACAGGCGGCAAACTCACACAGATATTTTGTCAGCGATGACCCGGAAAAGTTCAAAAAAATGGCAAGGTTATTCCTTGGCGAAGAAAACATTCCAGTCGAAGAGATAAATATTGAGGAGTATTAATAATGTACGAAGTAACTGTTGAAGCTGGTTTCAGTGCGGCTCACTTTCTAAAAAATTATGAAGGGGAATGTGAAAAGTTGCACGGGCATAACTGGAAAGTGCGAATCACTGTAAGTGCCGCAGACCTTGACGATAAAGGGCTGGCAATGGATTTTAAGACATTAAAGGAGATTGCAAACAAGTTCGTGGAGAAGTTTGACCATGTAAACTTAAATGAACTGCCTGAGTTCAAAGATAACAACCCCACAACGGAAAATATTGCACGCATAATATTTGAGGGGCTTGAAAAGATGGTTAACGGGGAACTTGTTCGCGTAAAGAGAGTCTCGGTTGGTGAGACTGATAGTAACTGGGCATCTTACTGGAAATGATGGAAATTGTGCTTGCGACAAAAAATCGTGATAAAATAAGGGAAATTAAAGGTATTATGAAAGGGGTAAAGTTTCTCTGCTCCAAAAATCTTCCGGAGGTCAAAGAAGATGGGAAAACATTGAGTGAGAATGCTATCCGCAAAGCAGAGACGATAGCAGATTATACGGGAAAAATGGCTCTTGCTGATGATTCAGGTCTTGAAGTGAAAGCACTTGGAGGCATACCGGGCGTAAAGTCAGCGCGGTTTGCCGGAGAAAAAGTCTCATATACAAAGAATAACAGGAAACTTTTAGAACTGATGAGAGGCGTCAGCAATAGAAAGGCTAAATTCAGATGTGTTATCGCTTTAGCATCTCCAGGAAATAAAACAATAGTTCGGGAAGGTATATGCAGAGGCAGAATAGCTGAGAAACCGAGCGGAAGATATGGGTTTGGATATGACCCTGTATTTATAGTCGCAGGGCGCAACAAAACATTTGCCGAATTGCCGCCATCGGTTAAGAATAGTATCAGCCACCGTGCTGAAGCACTGAAAAAGTTGTATAATGTTTTATTGAAGATGGAAAGAAGGAGACGAAAGTGAAATCGAAAATTTTAATTTACTTTTTTGCTATTTTTCTCTTCGGCTGTGGGGAAGAAAAACCTTCCGAACTTATCCCAACCCGCCCCTCGGGCGAGGCGAGAAAGCAGGTGGAGACAAAAGCTGTTTCCAGAGAACTGCAGCAGGCAATCAGAATTACAACAAGCGATTACTACGATTGCTCTCCATCGTGGTCACCAGATGGAATAAGAATTGCTTATGCAGAGTATAGAAAAGGTGCGCAGAATATATGGGTGGTAGAAATCACCACCGGTGAAGACAAACTTGTGCCTGCCGGGAAACCAGTCCAGATTACAACCGGAATTTTCGTAGATGAGACCCCATCCTGGTCACCTGATGGAGAAAGGATTGTCTTCTCATCAAACAGGAATGGGAAATCCGGCCTCTTCATTGTGGAACTTTCTGATAATAAAATTATTAACCTTGAACAGGAAGGAATATATCCGCGATGGTCACCACAGGGCGATGAAATTGTCTTCGTTGATATGAATAACATCTGGACAATGGAATTAAGTAATAAAAAATCGCGGCGGTATCTCACTGCCTCCGGCTACAATGAGTTCCCATGCTGGTCACAAGATGCAGAACAAATTGTTTTCTTCTCAGATGGCGGGCTCATCATGATTAATAAAGATGGTAGTATGCGCACTCCTTTGACATCTTCAGGATGGAACAATCAGCCTGACTGGTGCCTGGAGAAAGAGAGAATAGTTTTTGTTTCGAATCGCGGCGAATACTATGACCTGTGGAAAATAAAGCCGGACGGAACAGGCCTCGCTCAACTGACTGATGGACCGGGGCAGGAATCCTCACCAACCTGCTCCCCCGATGGTAAGTGGGCAGCATTCCAGGCAGATTATGAAGGAAGTTTTGATATCTGGGCAATTCCTGCAGAATAAAAACTCCTCATCACCCACGGTAAAATGGGTTTCCACTTTGTGTCATAAGTAGCCAAGAGTTTCGAAAAAGTGGATACATTTTGGACACGCATTTTTTGCTTGACATTTTTCCACTAAAGTGGAATAATTCACAATGGATGGATTAAGAGCAATAAATAATATCACCCCAGTGGGACCGCGAGTTCCACTGGCCCCGGGTTCCCTGAGGGCCCGGGTTTTCATTATATGATGAAAACCAACCGCATTGCATTTTTCATAGATGGTTTCAATGTTTATCATGCCTTGGATTATAAATCCGCCTATCATAAATACAAATGGCTGAATCTTAGAAAATTGGCTGAATGTTTTGTCCTCTCAAGGGAAACCATTGTTGGCTTATTTTATTTCACTGCATATACTCCATGGAACTTGGACAAACGCAAAAGGCACGAAATATATATTCGCGCATTAAAATCCGTTAATGTAGAAATAGTTTTGGGAGCCTTCAGACCTGTAGAACGAATTTGTAATGAGTGCCACAAGAAATATCGGACATTTGAGGAAAAATGCACAGACGTAAATATTTCAGTTACTCTTTTCAAAACTGCAATAGATGATATATGGGATAAAGCAATGATAGTTTCAGGAGACAGTGACTTGATACCTGCAATAGAAGCTGTTAAAGCAAAATTTCCAGAAAAACAAATAGTCGTCATCATTCCGATAGGAAGAAGAGCAGAATTGCTAAAGCAAATAACAGATGGCCACATGAAAATAAAGCAAAGGCATTTAAAAGCTTCCCAGTTTCCTGATATCATATCAGTTACACAAAATCAACAGTTAAACCGTCCAGCGACTTGGATATAGATCTCAAATCTACAACAACACCTCGATAACTACTCCTCTTATATCTTTAATGTAGCTTGATTTTTAGAACTGCTCTAGTGGGATTCCCTTCAACAACACATGTGCCGGCAAAAACCCTTGTGCCCATTGGCAAAGTAGGAGCAAGGGAATCTATAATCAAATCCTTTCCTAATTTCTTGTCACCTTGATAAAATGTTACGATTATCCGTTCGTTTGAAAAGGTGAGCCATTTAGTCCCAAAATAGTCCCTTGCTTATTTGCTCTCTTTCTTGCTAAACACTTTTATAGACGGTAAAGTGGTGGAGCAGAGGGGATTCGAACCCCTGACCTCATCCGTGCGAGGGATGCGCTCTCCCAACTGAGCTACTGCCCCACAATCCAGCTTAAGGTTTTGTTTTTACCTTGGGTAAACCGTAGGCTGAATCTCCTTCTTTCCACTTCTTCTCGGCCTTGAGAACTTTTATGCGTTCCGAGCGCTTCAGGACATTTCGTCTCTGACGGGTGTGGTGAGATTTCAAGCTACTATGCATTGGCATTGAATATCCTCCCAATTCCTATTTCTTGACTACCGATTTCTGATGTGCTACATTCTACACAATAAGAGGAATAATTTCAAGGGAAATGAGGATACTCAAAACATATGTAATTGCTGAACATCTAAAACCTTTTCTTCTCGGTCTATCTGTCTTTGCATTCATATTATTCATGGGCAATATGGGAGAACTTGTAAGAATAGTCATGAGGCAGAAAGGGGAAGCTATGGTGGTAATGAAGCTTTTCCTTTATCTCATCCCATTTATTATTTCCTACTCTCTTCCGATGGCTGTTCTGCTTTCAATATTACTTGCATTCGGAAAACTTAATTCCGACAACGAAATTATAGCAATTAAGGCAAGCGGTCTCAACCCTCTACATCTCATAACTCCCGTTATTCTCTTCTCTCTCCTCCTGAGTCTACTGTGCGTGAAACTGAATGATAGTGTTCTTCCAAAAGCAACATATGCGGGAAGAAAGCTAATCGCAAGTCTGGGGGTGAGGAAACCATCCATATTCCTTCAACAGCGAACGCTCATTGAAGATTTCAGTAACTATGTAATCTATATCCGGAAAGTCAAAGGGAACTATCTCTATGGCGTTCAAATTGCGAAATTAAAGGAAGAAGGTTTGCCAACCAGCATAGCAGCTACAAAAGGAGAAATTCTCCCAAGTTCACATGAGGGGATAATTACATTGAAACTTATGCATGGCACAATTGACGAAGCAAAATTGGATGAACCATATCGCTGTGACCGTTCCAGCTTCAATGAATATTATCTGGAATTGAAACTGCCTCCACAGGAAACTTCCGTGAGTAAAAGACCAAAGGATATGACTATAAGAGAACTCAAAGAGAAAATAGCTGAATTTCAACAGAAGAGAATTGATATAAGCCCTTTACTGACCGAAATTAACAGGAAACTTTCCCTTGCGTTCGCCTCACTGAGTTTTGCACTGATTGCGTCTCCCCTTGCGCTGAGAGTAAGGAAAGGTGGTAAATCAACAGGTTTCGGGCTGAGTCTCTTTTTGATAATCATCTACTATCTCCTTTTCACTGCAGGGCAAGCTCTTGGAGAGAAAGGAATTCTTCCTGAAGTTTCTGTCTGGGCACCAAACATTATACTTGGCGCTGTTGGCAGTTTCCTATTGTGGAGAACTAAATGAGAACACTTGATAGATACTTCCTGCGTTCCTTTTTCACTTCCCTGCTCTGGTGTATTCTAACATTTGTATCCTTCTATGTAATAATTGACCTTTTCGGGAGATTGGATGAAATTATAGAGAGAAAAACTCCAGTAGAAATTGTAATCAACTATTATCTTAGCCTCATTCCGCTGGTATTCGTCAGGATGTGTCCCCTGGCTATACTCCTCTCAACCATGTATACTCTCGCTAATTTCTCAAAAAACAATGAGCTCACAGCGGCTGCAGCAGGTGGTATACACCCTCACAGGCTCCTCGTTCCCTTTATTCTCTCAGGTTTTATTCTCTCTCTCACCTCAATGGCAGTTAATGAGAGAAATGTCCCCGATGCCGCCAGAAATGCTTACCGGATAAAAGAGATTAAAATTAAAGGAAAAAAGGAACAACACCTCTGGCGGGACCGTATATTCTACGGGTCGGGGAATCGCAAGTTCTACGTGAAATTGCTTGATACTAAGAAAAATCTCCTGTCAAACATAGAAATAACAGAATACAGCAAGAATGGGCTGGAATTATCAAAGTTTCATGCAAATAGAGGTAAATGGGTTAACGGTGAGTGGATTTTTTATAATGCAACACTGCGGGAGTTTGATTCAAATGGCAAAGTAGAGTTGACTACTTACGCAGATGAGGTAAAAGTGGATGAAAAGGGATGGATATTTCTGAAAGGCGCTCTATCTACAAGAGAAGGAAAAAAATTCTTTGAGAGGAGAACTGCTGAACTTTCCAGGATTGAGGAAATCCCGGAAGACTTCACAAAAAAACAGCTAAGACCGGAAGAAATGCATTTTCAGGAGCTCAGTGAATATATAAAGCGGTTACAGAAGATGGGATTCAATCCACAGGCAGAGCTTGTGAGCTTACACAACAAAATTTCACTTCCGTTCGCAAATCTTGTCGTCATACTAATTGGCATCCCATTTGCAATACGCCAGCGAAGAGGCGGAATCCTGATTGGATTTGGAAACGCGCTCGCTATATGCCTCATCTATTACTTGCTGCAGGCGGTTGGCAATGTGCTGGGAGAAAGTTTTATGCCCGCTATCCTGGGAGCATGGTTTGCTAATGCTATCTTCGCAGCCTATGGTATTATCAATCTCTCACAGGTACCCTGCCTATCCAGTTAACACCCACCTTAAAAGACTCAGGTGCCAAGCTCCCATGAAGATAGGTATTTCTCCTGCTCGGGGGTGAGTTTGTCAATTTCTACGCTCATTGTCTGTAATTTCATTTCTGCAATTCGCCTGTCTATTTCCTCAGGTACAGGATAAACTTTTTTATCGAGTTTCTTTCCTTCCTTAACAATAAATTCCGCAGATAAAGCCTGATTTGCAAAACTCATATCCATAACTGCCGGAGGATGCCCCTTAGCTCCGGCTAAATTGACAAGGCGCCCTTCACCGAGAAGATTAATTTTTCTTCCGTCCTCCATTGCATATTCATCAATAAGCTCTCCTACTCTCTTTTTGCTAACGCTAAGCCTTTCAAGTGCGGGAATATCCACCTCCACATTGAAATGACCGGAATTGGCTACAATCGCTCCATCTTTCATAACAGCAAAGTGTTCCGATGCCAAAACTTTTGTATCTCCTGTCACAGTTACAAGAACATCTGCCTTCTTTGCCGCATCCACAAGCGGCATCACTCTATATCCATCCATAACAGCTTCAAGAGCGCGGAGTGGAGAAACCTCAGTCACTATAACATTCGCTCCCATACCCTCTGCCCTCAAAGCAATTCCACGCCCGCACCATCCATAACCACAGACGACAAATGTAGCTCCAGAAAAAAGAATATTTGTCATACGGATGATGGCATCCACAGTGCTCTGCCCTGTTCCGTAGCGATTGTCAAAAAGATGTTTGGTATCAGCGTCATTGACAGCTATCAGGGGAAACGCAAGCAACCCCTTACTTTCCAGACTCCTCAGACGAATGACTCCGGTCGTTGTTTCCTCCGTCCCTCCAAGAACTTTCTCTATCAATTCCCTTCTCTCTTTGTGAATTGTTGAAACTAAGTCAGCTCCATCATCCATTGTCACAACAGGACAGCTATCCAGAACATGATTTACGTGCGAATAATAAGTATCGTTATCTTCGCCTCTTATTGCAAAAACACTGATGCCGCAATCCTTCACCAGGCTTGCAGCCACCTCATCCTGGGTACTCAATGGATTTGAAGCGCATAGCAAGACGCTGGCCCCCCCCTCTTTAAGTGTTGATACGAGGATAGCCGTCTCTGTAGTAACATGGAGACACGCTCCTATACATATACCGCGCAGTGGTCTCTCTTTCGCAAATCTCTTGCGGATGAGTTCAAGAACAGGCATCCTGTCCCTCACCCACTCAATACGCTGTTTTCCCTCCTCGGCAAGTTTGATATCTCTTATATCATATTTCATTTTATAACCCCGCTTCCTCTCTTAGCAAATCTGCCTTATCCGTCTCCTCCCACGTAAACCCTTCTTCGTTCCGTCCGAAGTGACCGTAAACTGCTGTCCTTTTGTAAATTGGTTTTTGTAGATCCAGCATCTTTACTATTCCACGCGGAGTGAGGTCAAAATTCTTCCAGATAAGCTCCTTAATTTTATCCTCAGGAATCTTGCCTGTTCCAACCGTATTCACCATCAGAGAAACAGGCTCGGCCACACCAATTGCATAAGCAATTTGTATTTCGCATTTATCTGCAATGCCTGAGGAAACTATTGTCTTCGCAACGTATCTTGCAAGATAAGAAGCGGAGCGGTCAACTTTTGTAGGGTCCTTTCCAGAAAAACATCCGCCTCCATGACTGCCAACCCCACCATATGTATCCATAATTATCTTCCTGCCTGTAACTCCAGTATCTCCACGAGGTCCCCCTACTTCAAACCTGCCTGTTGGGTTAATCAAAAATTTTGCTTTTTCCCCAATTAATTCTTTCGGCAAAACCTGCCGTATCACAAATTCCTCCAAATCTTTGCGAATACGTTTCATGTCTGCTCCAGGACTGTGGTGCGCAGATAAAACTACTGTTCTTACCTCTACAGGACACCCATTATCATATAATACAGTCACCTGAGCTTTTCCATCAGGGCGAAGATAATCTACAATTCCGTTCTTCCTCACCTCAGCGAGCTTTCTTACCAGTTTGTGCGCAAGCATTATTGGAAGCGGCATGAGTTCAGGAGTCTCACGGGTCGCATATCCAAACATCATTCCCTGGTCCCCCGCACCCCCGGTATCAACCCCAAGCGCTATATCAGGTGATTGTTCCTGGATTGCTGTAATTACACCACAGCTCTCGTAATCAAATCCGTACTCAGGGTTCGTATATCCTGCCTCCTTTATTGTCTCACGAACCACAGCCGGGATATCCACATAACATTTGGTGGTTATCTCGCCTGCGACAAAAGCAAGTCCTGTAGTAACCAGTGTTTCACATGCTACCCTTCCATTGGAGTCTTGTGCAAGTATTGTATCAAGAATAGCATCTGAAATCTGGTCAGCAAGTTTATCAGGATGCCCCTCAGCAACTGATTCTGAAGTAAAGAGATATTCTGATGTCACTTTTCTCCTCCCCTAAATGCTTTGTCTGCCTCATTATAAGATTTAAAATCCCCTATGTCAAACCACACGCCACTGAACACAAATCCATAAACTCTCATCTTCTGGACCAGCCATTTTATATAGTAACCTGGTGCATCAGGATTGTTGCCCTCCTGCAAGTAATCTGAAATAAGACTCAACTTGTCCTTCGGGAAAAGATACAAACAGATCGCAATGAGGTTAGTAGAAGGCTCCTCAGGTTTTTCTTCAAAATTCAGAACCCTCTCGTTCTCGTCAAGTTCCACAACGCTGTATCTTTTGACAAGTTCAAGCGGTCTAACGCGGTAGAGTCCAATAGAAGTTCCTTTCTCTTTAAAAAATTTTACGAACGGGCTAAGAGAAAAATCAAAGAGGTTATCACCCGCAATAACAAGTAAATCATCCGAAATTCCCCCTTTTTCAATCACAAACTTCATGTCGCCAATTGCCCCGAGCTTATCGGCATCATCTACTGAACCATCATTGAACAAACTGACTTTCTTATCGGTTTCAAAACCGCTAACCCACTTCTCAAAGTGACTCACAAATTTCTGATTGACTACCATACAGATTTCATCTACTTCATCTATTTCCTTCACCTTATTTATGATATGCTCCACCATAGGCTTACCAGCTACGGGAAGCAGTGGTTTTGCCTGCTTCTCGGTTAATGGATAGAGGCGTGTTCCATAACCTGCGGACAGGATTAAAGCTTTCATTCTTGAGCCAACCTCCTCTTTAAAGTATCAATCCTCTCTACAGGAGCAGGGTCAACTCCGTTCACTACAGCCAGGTAGAAACTCACAAAATCACCCAGGCAAATAAGGGAGAATAACCTTGCCAGGAGTGATTCTCCTTCTGAGAAGATTTCATCAATTCCGGAAGGCACATCGCCAATTATGGATTTGGTTATCTCTATTCTTGTTTTCACCCTCGGGCTTTCACCTTTATCCCGCAGAATAACAACTCTGAAATTCTGCGTAATCTGTTCTAATTTTTCCCATCCAACAATTTCATTATGATTCATCTCCGGGAAAAGATGATGAAAAGCAAGTGTTTTACTGTTCTCATTAATCTGCGTCCTCCAGCGGAGGGCAGCCGCTGAGGTATCTCTTGAACCATATATTATGGGTATCCTCCCATATAACTTTTTCACCAGCACAGTTGCAGGGTTATCCGGGAGGGAATGATACTTCTGACTCAACTCCTTAAGTAAAGTTAATGTTTCTTTTATCTCATTAGATTTGTCAGTTACCACCTTGAGTTTTTCCAGTGCAACAAGCATCGGAAAGAAAAGATATCCGAGAGCCGTCCGCGGCGGCATTCCACCTGGAATCAAAACTACAGGTTTGCCCATCTCTTCACAGCGCTTTTTTAATTCGCCTCCACTTGTTATACCAACAATTTTAGCTGAACGGGAAACTGCTTCGCTATATGCACTCAAGGTTTCCTCAGTGTTGCCAGAATAACTCACAGCAAAGAGAAGGGTTTCCTTATCAACAAAGGCAGGGAGCTGATAATCGCGTGATACATGAAAGGGAATGCCAAGTTCTCCTGCCAGATATGTAAAAAGTAAATCCCCCCCAATAGCAGACCCTCCAAGCCCAGCTACAACAATTTTCTTCACCCCTCCATATTCTCGAGGTAATCTAAGAGAAGATGCCTTCTCAACTGCATCCCCGCACTGTTTGTGAAAATCAAGGATGAGTTCAAGCATATTTGATTTATCTACTTTCTCTATGAGTTTTTCCCAATCACTATCTTTCATACTACTCCTCCCGCATTTATTTTGCTCAATACTTTCTCAACCTCATCCGCCGTAGAGAGTTTCAGAACATCCGATGCCGCTTCCCTGGCATCGCTCAGTGTTACTGACCTTATTATCGTCTTAATCACAGGTATTGCAACAGGGCTCATACTGAATCCATCAAGCCCTAACCCGAGTAGAACGATGGCAAATTGTGCTTCTCCTGCCATCTCCCCGCACATATCAACACGTATACCTTTACTATGCCCCGCGTCAACTACCCTTTTGATAAGTCTGAGAACTCCCGGATGAGCCGGCCGATAGAGATAAGCAACCTTCTCATTAATACGGTCTATTGCCATGGAATACTGTATGAGGTCATTTGTTCCAATACTGAAGAAGTCTACCTCATCGGCCAGTATATCAGCAATCATCGCCGCAGACGGAGTCTCAATCATCACTCCAACTTCCAGATTTTCATCAAAACTCTCCCCCCTCTCTCTCAGTCTTTTCTTCGCCTCTTCCAAAAACTCTTTTGCTTTCTTCAGCTCAGCAAGAGTTGACACCAGCGGAAACATAACACGTAGTTTCCCTTCAGTGCTCGCACGTAAAATTGCTCTTAACTGCGTCTTGAAAATCTCCGGCTGCTCCAGACAAAAACGAATGCCCCTCCAGCCCATAAATGGATTGAGCTCACGTGCTATTTCCAGAGGTGAGACAAATTTGTCACCGCCGAGATCCACCGTGCGTATCACAATAGGGTGAGGAGCCACCCTCCTGGCAATATACCGGTAAGCTTTATACTGCTCATCTTCTCCGGGAAGATCTGGACGGTTAAAATAAAAAAACTCTGTCCGGTAAAGACCAATCCCATCTGCACCATGTGCCAGCACTGAGGGCAGTTCATCCTTCAGTTCAATATTTGCCATAAGTTTCACAACACGCCCATCCAGTGTTTGTGCCGGAAACCCGCTCAGTCCGCGAAGTTTTCTCTCCCTGACTTCAAAACGGATACGCTTCTCTTCATAACTTTTAAGAATCTCTCTGTCAGGATTGACAATCACCACTCCAGCAGTGCCATCAACAACAAGCCTGTCCCCGGAAGCAACACGATGACTGATATCCTCAAGTCCAACCACAGCAGGAATTTCAAGTGAGCGCGCCATTATTGCCGTATGTGAAGTTCTGGAGCCAACATCAGTCACAAAACCAATAACTTTCTCCCTATGCATACCTGCTGTATCTGCGGGGGAAAGGTCATATGCAACAACAATTACTTCCTCACCAATATCTCTTAGAGCCCTTTCCTCTTTTCCGAGAAGGTTTCTCAGAACGCGCTTGCCAACATCCCGCACGTCAGATGCTCTTCCCCTCAGGTAACTATCGCTGGACCTTGAAAGGGCCCCCGCCAGTTCCTCCAGAACTTCAGAGAACACATAATCAATATTAAGTTTTTCCTTCCTGGCTTTTTCTATTGTTTTCTCAATCAAAAGAGTATCTTCCAAAACAAGCAGGTGAGCATCAAGTATATGGGCATGCTCATCCCCTATCTCGGAAGTCACCTTTTTCTTGAGTTCCTGTATTTCCCCTGTTGTTCCCGTAAGGGCCTCCCTAAAACGGGTTATCTCCCGCTCAATTTTAGCGCTGTCTATATGGATTTTCGGAATAGAGAACCTCTCGCTGGCAAATATATATGCTTTTCCAATAACAATGCCAGGAGAAACGCCAATTCCAGTAAGTTTCACCCTACTCCTCTCCAAATCGTTCTTTGACCAATCCTTCAAGAGCTTCCACCGCCTCTAACGCATCTTGCCCATTAGCCTCAATGACAATCTTGGTTCCTTTGGCCGCCGCAAGCATCATCATCCCCATCACACTCTTGCCATTTACAGTCTGGCTATCCTTCCTCACAGTGACCTTACACCTGAACTTACTTGCTAACTGCACGAACTTCGTAGCAGGTCTTGCATGAAGTCCAAGGTTATTCTGAATTTTTACCTCTCTTCGAGCATGCGGCATGATTGTTGTTTGCGGCTTTTTCTTCTCCCCTTATACCTCCGCATCTGAGTTTCTATTTTGCCCATCACCGTCTCCATAACACCGTGCAGGTCGCGCATTTCTCCCCTGGCATGGAAAGAAACACCCTTGATTTTAATATCAACCTCAGCAATGTATCCGTGCCCTTCCATTGATACCGTAACATGCGCTTCAACTGCCCTTGGGAAATATTTCTCAACACAAGCTTTCACTTTCCTCTCTACAAAATTTCGAAACTCCTCAGCAGGTTCAAAATGTCTGGTTGTAACTGCGAATTCCAACCCTGTCACCTCCTATTCAAGACTGAATTTCTCACCGAGATATATTCGTTTAGCTTCCTCATTTGTTGCAAGTTCCCTGGATGTCCCGGAAATAAGAATCTTACCCTCAAACATTATGTAAGCTCTATCCGTTATGGCAAGTGTTTCCCGGACACTATGGTCTGTTATAAGAATTCCAAATCCTTTCTCTTTCAGCTCGGATATAATCTGCTGAATATCAGCGAGGGCAATAGGGTCTATTCCGGTGAAAGGTTCATCAAGGAGAATAAAAGAAGGAGACGTAACAAGAGCTCTTGCTATTTCAACGCGTCTCCTCTCACCCCCTGAAAGTGTATATGCTCTCTGCCGCGCCAGATGTGAAATCTTTAGTTCGGCCATCAAGGTCTTTAATCTCGTATTACATTCACTCCTGCTCAGCCCCAGTGTTTCAAGAATAGCCACTATGTTTTCCGCCACTGTAAGACCCCTGAACACAGATGATTCCTGAGGCAGGTAACCTATCCCCTCACGCGCCCGCAAATACATTGGCAGTTCAGACAGCCTTCTCTCATCAAGATAAATTTTGCCTCCGTCTGGACGAATCAACCCAACTACCATACGAAAAGTTGTTGTCTTCCCGGCACCATTTGGACCTAAAAGACCAACAACCTCACCATCAGTCACTCTTAGTGATACTTGATCTACAACTTTTTTCTTTCTGTAGGATTTAATGAGATTTTCAACTTTCAGAACCATCAGCGTAGGTAGAACTCCCCTTTTGCATTGCCCTGCGCCGTCATTTTCTTCTCTGAGGCACTCCAGTCCAGCTTATCACAATTCATTCTGCCCGAGGTAGAAGTGACAGACACGTTCCCCTCAAACAAAATATCCTCTGTCTTTCTTGTAAGCACGCCTTTATCAGCTCTTACTTCCACTAACCCATCACTGGAGTGCCACTTGACCTCTGGCTTCTCAATATGCACAGTATCACCACTCAAACCTGCAGCTCTCTCACCTTCTACTTCAAAAATTACTTTCCCATCCTCAGTAGCAGTATATGAGAATCCCCCTTCTATCCTCTCACCTGTCTCCGCATAATACGGCTGGATTTGGGAGACTTCCGCTTTTTTGCTACATGAACTCATCCACAAACAACTAACAAGAAGCAGGATGGATATAAAAGAAATTATTCTTTTCTTCTGAGTTTTCAAGAGAAAATCTACCACTTCACGCACAGCACCATATCCACCGGCTTTCCTGGTTACGTAATGAGCCACCCGTTTCACCTCATCCACCGCATTCGGGACCGCGGCTGCAAGGCCGACCTTTTTCATAATCCCAACATCATACACATCATCACCGATGTATGCAATCTGGGAATGGGTCAGGTTATATTTTCTGCGAAGTCTTTCATAAACTTTCTCCTTCCCTCCATCCACCTGCCAGAGTTCACTTATTCCAAGCTCCTTTGCGCGCATTCTCGTTACGGCTGATTTCCTCGCTGAGATAATTGCAATTTTGAGACCCGCTCTGAGTGCAAGCCGTATACCGGTTCCATCCAGCACATGAAAATTTTTGAATTCCTCCCCTCCACTCCCGATAATAATCCTCCCGTCAGTCAAGACACCATCTACGTCAATTACCAGCATCTTTACTTTTTTTGCTCTATCCAATGGGAACTTTTCTTTTCTCATCCTATTTCTTTCTGGCTTTGGACTTAAGACTGAGTTTCTTTCCCAACTCCCCGCCCGGATGATACACAGCATAATCCCCTTTCCGAAACCCGCGTTTATCAAGCAAAACCATTGCAAGCGCATCCCCGACCGCTAAAGTAGCAGTTGTGCTCGCAGTTGGAACAAGACCCATTGGACATGCTTCCCGTTTCACTGAAACATTCAAAATAACATCACTCATTTTTGCAAGGTGCGATGCCGGATTGCCTGTCATTGAAATCAGCTTAACTCCAATTTTCCTGATAACAGGAATGAGCCGCAGAATTTCCTCAGTCTCACCGCTATTGGATATTGCAAGCACTATATCACTTTTCGTAACAATACCGACATCACCATGGATTGCTTCAGCTGGGTGAAGAGGAACAGCAGGAGTTCCAATGCTTGCAAAAGTTGCAGCAATTTTTCTGCCGATAATACCTCCTTTCCCCATTCCGGTGACAACTACTTTTCCCCGACAGGAATAGATAAGCTCCACAGCCTCTTTAAAACTATCATTGAGGTTCAGAGATACATCTTCAATTGCTTCCTTTTCTATTCTGAGAACCTCTCTTGCCCGCCTTAAGATTTTATCTCCCGCCACAGGATATCCCTATCCTTCTTTTTTAACAATAGCGTCAATAGCCATTACCTGCTCAAGTAAACTTTTAACTTCATTGAGAGGAAGCATATTTGGACCATCGCAGAGAGCCTCATCAGGTTTCGGATGCACCTCCAGAAATAATCCATCACATCCTGCACCTACTGCGGCCCTGCTTAAAGGAATCACAAATTCACGTTCACCACCCGATGCAGAACCCTTCCCTCCAGGAAGCTGAACACTGTGTGTGGCATCAAATATGACAGGATATCCAAATTTTCTCAATTGAGCAAACGCGCGCATGTCAACTATAAGATTATTATAGCCAAAACATGTCCCTCTTTCGGTAATGACAATACTTTCATTTCCACAACTTTTTACCTTCTCAAGAATATTTCCCACATCCCATGGCGCAACAAACTGACCCTTTTTTATATTCACTGCTTTTCCAGTTTTAGCAACTGAAATGATAAGATCCGTCTGCCTGCATAGGAAAGCTGGTATCTGAAGCATGTCAAGCACACAGGCAGCGGCTTTCACTTCCTCTCTGCAATGAACATCCGACAGAACAGGCACTGCAAACTCAGTTTTGACCTGCTCAAGAATTCTGAGTCCTTTCTCAAGACCTGGGCCACGAAAGGAGTTGTGAGAAGTGCGATTCCCTTTGTAATAAGAAGACTTGAAAATTAATGGGATTCCTATCTCCTGAGTTATAGATTTAAGTTCCCCGGCTGTCTCTAAACAACTATCTTCACTTTCTATCACACATGGCCCTGCAATAAGAACAAGCCCCGCCCCAATATTGACATTACCGACTGAAACCTTTTTCATTGTGAATACTCGCCGAACTTTTATTATTTCACCCTCTCCTTAATCCTCCCCCTTCAAGGGGGAGGGAAGGGTGGGGGTGTTACCTCTCCAATATAGTTAGCAGTTCTTCCCTTGTTACCGTTGCTGTGCCACGCTTACCAACCACAACACCCGCGGCATAGTTGGAAATGATTGCCGCCTCTTTCATTGTTGCACCACAGGACAGGGATAAAGCGAGAGTGCATGTTACAGTATCCCCAGCCCCTGTCACATCATAAACCTCTCTCGCAACTGTTGGGATATGCGTGATAGAACCATTTTTCTCAAAGAGAGACATCCCCCCCTCACCTCTCGTTATCAAAATGGCAGAACATCCGAGCTCTCTTAACAAATTCCTGCCCGCCTTTACCAACATTTTCTCATTTTCTATCAGCATATGCTGGTTCTCCTCAACCTCCCGTTTATTCGGAGTGATTACAGCCACCCAGCTATACGTGCCAAAATGACTCGTTTTGGGGTCAACGGCGATTGGGAGGTGTTTCCCCTCTTTGAACTTTCGCAGTTCCTGAACAAGTTTTTTAGTAACTGCTCCCTTCCCATAATCTGATATGACAATGCCATCCACATCCGGGATTACACTCATGCAATAATCAATAATTTTCTCAATAAGAGCTGTGTGAATTTCCCCGACTTCTTCTCTGTCCATCCTCACAACCTGCTGATTATCAGCAATAATTCTCCTCTTTAAAGTAGTCGGTCTACTCTTATCCACAATGAGACCAGAACTTGCAACCCCTCTTACCCTCAATTCTCTTTTAAGGATTCTTGCCTCTACATCATCACCAATAATCCCGGTCAAGTTTACATCTGCACCCAAACTGCTCAGGTTAGCCGCTACATTTGCCGCTCCTCCCGGAATAGCTGTTTCAGAAATGACTCTAACCACCGGGATTGGAGCCTCAGGAGAAATGCGAGAAACTTTCCCCCACACAAACTCATCAAGCATCAAGTCTCCCACTGTAAGAATCCTCGCAGAGCTAAATCTTTCAATTATTTCACGAAGTTTCTTCTTCGCCACTCGTTTCTCCCTCCTCATATTCTACCAAGACAAAACTCAATCGTCCAACAACTACCTTAGCTTCAATAAAAACCGGGATTTTCTTCTCATCGGCAGTCAACCATATGAACACATCGCCCTTCTGCTTCAAAATTCCCCCTAACCTGACATCCTTAATAACAGGCTGGACAACAATCGTCTCCACATGCTTCCCCCACTTTTTTACAACTTCCTTTCGCAGCACTTTCACCTCTACCTGGTAATTTTTCTCATCAGCATTTACATCTACAAACACCGATTTCCCAACCTCAAGCGGCTGCACTCGCAAATAATAGAATGATGAGAGGCAATCTTGAGTATCTTCCGGAATCTCCATCTCTCTACCTTCACTCTCAGCGATATTGAGTGAACGGTCAAAAACTGTGATTTCATCATTCTTGTAACGAGGCCCCTCGCGCAGATGTTTTTCAAAACGAAAAGGCAAAAGATTTGCAATATCAACAAAAGATTCCACCCGGTCCCTTACCCTGTAGAAGAGAGAAAAGACGGCTGATGACTTTGCTTCCGCCCTGAAATGATAAACAGGAACCCCCTGAATTTTGCTTGTTTCCTTTACTTCCAGTGTAACTGTTCCTGCCGGCATGGCAAAATAAATGACACGGAAGACCAGTCTCTCGCCGGGTCTAAACGGATGAGGCTGAGAACATTCAGACGCGTAGGGATGGGGCTTCTGTTCCCCGACCTGCATCGGGGCAGACCCACCCTGGGCAGCTACAAAAGTCGCCCCTGCTAAACCACTCAAGAATATCCCGGCAAGCAAATTCGTTGCTCCGCTCCTCATTTCCTCGTAAATATTCAGCGAACTACATCCCAATCTGTCATTCCTTCGCTTCGCTCAAGGACAGGCCCTCCGCTTCCCCATTTGCTTTGCTCAGGGCTTCACTCAGGGTCAGAATGACAACGGCGTTTACTGAGTACTTACGGTATTATATGCATTCTTGACCGACAATTGCAATATAAAAATCAATTCAACCTTCTGCCGGATTGTGATATAATTACAGACGTTGTAGTTTTCAACCTGGAGGAGAAATGTAATGCGTGCAAAAAGAGTTATTCCATGCCTGGATGTAAAAGATGGACGGGTAGTTAAAGGTGTAAGGTTTCTTAATCTCAGAGATGCAGGAGACCCTGTTGAAATTGGTTCCCGGTATAGCAAAGAGGGAGCTGATGAACTTGCCTTCCTTGACATCACTGCAACGATCGAGAACCGTCCAACAATGCTTGAAGTTGTCAGGAAAACTTCTGAGCAGGTTTTCGTCCCCTTGACTGTAGGAGGGGGAATCAGAACTGTTGAGGATGTCGGGCAATTATTAAGAGCGGGGGCCGATAAAGTTTCAATTAACACAGCGGCTGTTTTAAATCCTGACATTATCAACCAGGTTGCCAGAAGATTTGGAACTCAATGCACAATAGTGGCAATTGATGCAAAACGCAAAGGTTCAAACTGGGAAGTTTACACAGATTCCGGGACAACTCCAACCGGCGTTGATGCTATTGAATGGGCAAAGAAAGCTGAAAAACTTGGAGCAGGTGAAATATTGCTTACAAGTATGGATTGCGATGGGACAAAGAACGGATACGATGTTGAATTAACCCGGAGAGTCTCCGAAGCGGTTAATATACCAGTAATTGCTTCCGGGGGAGCGGGAAACCTCCAGCATCTGTATGATGTTATTTCCGAAGGCAAAGCAGATGCTGTCCTCGCAGCTTCTATCTTCCACTATGGAGAATACACTATAAGTGAGGCGAAGATATATCTCAAAGGAAGAGGAATCCCGGTAAGACTCTAATCCACTCTAAGAGTTTCTTGTATTTTGTCTGAACCTCACCGAAGATGCCATACATTCGGGCGTGGGGCATAGCAGGTCATTGGATCTTTCTGTCTCAAGACATCCTCGCGCACGAAGGAGTACTCCTGCCCCTTTTCTGAAACGGAGAACAGCCGATATGCGTTATCCTTCAGTAACCGCAGGCACCTTTCTGTTGCTCTTACTCCCACGTCTCTAAACTCCAGATGATGGAACTCAACCAGCAGTTGATAAATCTGCACGCCACAGCTGACAATATGCGGAATTGCGGTCAGGTGCAATGATTTGTTAGAATAGAATTTATTACTTGTATGTTAAAGGGTATTTTTCTGGACTGGTTAAAATTTCTGTAGATAAGTCAACATCTAACTCCGGCCAGTATAGATGATGATTATGGAATAATTTTACAGTAGTTATTGAAGATATTTTGGCATTTTTAAACCAAGGATATTTTTCGAAAGGGAGAAAATATTCCTTCCCATTTAATAAAATCCAAAAACCATGTTCAGAAATATTAGTTATCTCTGGTTTTAAGGTGCTCTTTCCACTTTTTAATAATTTCATTTTTATGCCTCTCTACAGTTTTTTGTAAAAAATTTAATTGTTTTTTGGAAAAACCTGAATAATTTGCTAATGAAATTAACGGTTCTAACCAAAACTTTGCTTCTCCGTCTGGAGAAATAACATGAATATGAACTCTCGGTTCCTCTTTGGAGAAAAAATAAAATCTATATTTTCCTTCTCTGAATACTGTAGGACTCAAATTAACCTACCTCCAAACAAACATATTATATCATAATTTTAAATTAAATTGCATCTTTTTTACGGCTCGGATTTTATCCAATGACTCCGCGTATCAAAAGATAGATAATATAGCCTGAAAATAATAGAAAAATTATTCCCTGGGCGATATCTCCAAACGTTTCTTTTCTAGTGTAGTGTCCCTAATGCTTCTTTACAATGATGAATGCTCTCAAGAATTGTAAAGCTATTACTGTGACATTACACTAGTATAGTTAACTCCCCGATGAAAACCACTAATAATTTTACCCATTGGTTTTAAAAATAGAATATTAAGGAGGATTAATCCTACAACTAATACAATCCATCCATAATTATTCCATAAATTTTTTAACATTTATTCTAATGTTTAGGATGAGCCGCCGAGTTTACGAGGTCGGCCTCCATCCGTTTGTTCTACATTTCGGGCGAGAGCAGACCGGAGAAGTCGTCCCCGGTATAGACCGAGTCCGTTGCCCCGCAAAGTGACTCATCGAAAGCGCGAATCGCCAAATCGGCATCAGTTACGGCATCAAGCACACATTCGGCCCCCGCGGGATTCTCTGCAAGCCACAGCAGGATGTTGCCAGCACTGATTTCGTGCGCTGTGGTCAGAATTGAACCGCCATGCCCTCCGAAGCGAACTTCGTACCCCTGCGATCTGTAGTATTGCCACGCCTGCCAGCGCTTGGCCATAAGGCCGGTTGTCTTCGGGTCACCCGAGTGAAGGCACTTCACGTCTACAGGTTCCTTGAGCAAAGGTGCCTGTCCGTCAATATAGGGCAACTCATCATCATACGGTTCGATAAATGTCATTCCAAGGTACGAAGCGAATGAAACTGCGGGTGTGTCAATGCAGGGCGTAATGAAAGTCCCGGCGCCGAATTTCTTCTCCGCAACGGTCTTTGCCGTCAGCTGGGCTTCCAGCATGTTGGTGGGGGAAGCATAATAATCCCGGTAGGTCATTCCCGCGTACTCGGTAAACGTCACGTTACAGAATGCAATATGCCATTTTACATCCATTTAACTTCTCCTTTGCAGAACATACACTATTGAACAGTTACCTTGTTTTTCATATTTATGGTAGCAGATAATATATAAAAGTCAAGAAAAGCAGGAATCATTAAGCGGGCTACAATTCATACTCTGCGCCACAGTTTTGCAACACATCTTCTTGAAGAGGGATATGATATCCGGACCATTCAGGAGTTGTTGGGCCATGCGAACTTGCAGACAACGATGATCTACACCCACGTCGCCCGGAAAAATAAACTTGGGATCAGAAGCCCCCTTGATTCATAGATGCATCTTTTTTTACAGGTCCAAACCTTCTTCGCTCATCCCAATAAGACTCTAATCTATTCTAAGAGTTTCTTGTATCTCATTGCATACCCTTTTTTACTACACCTAACGTGGAAGCTCAGCGGCAGCGGAACGTTGTTCGCTGAAAAGCTTGCTTTATTTTCTCACAATTTCCTGCAAATTTGTGCTATAATTTAGGTGGGTGACAGATATGGGAATTTCCGAAATAAAAGAGGTTTTGGAAAAACACAAGCCAGAATTAGCCAACAAATATCACGTTAGCCAGATAGGAGTATTTGGTTCATATGTGAGAAATGAACAAACATCCCATAGCGATGTTGATATTTTGGTTGATTTTTCTGCTCCGATAAGCCTTTTTGAATTTATCGATATGGAAGAGGAATTATCTAATCTGTTGAATATCAAGGTTGAGCTTGTTTCTCGTAGGGCTTTAAGACCTTACATAGGAGAGTATATTTTGAAAGAAGTTCAGATGGTATGAAAGAGCGTGATGTTCGAGACTATATAAATGATTTAATAGAATCATGCGGAGATATTCTTGAATTTACCAAAGGGATGTCTTTTAAAGATTTTTCCGCGGATAAAAAGACGGTCAATGCAGTCATCCGCTGCCTTGAAGTTATCGGAGAAGCAACCAAAAATTTGCCGGTGACGTTCAGGCTGGAATATCCGGACATACCATGGAAACAAATGGCAGGCATGAGAAATAAACTAATTCACGAATATTTCGGTATTGACAGACAGATGGTGTGGCAAGTCATTGAAAAACACATCCCTCAAATCCTACCGTTATTAAAGAAGATTTCAATTAAGTAATTCTTATTTCCTCTAACATCCAAACTCATCGACGCAGCTTGTCCACATCCGCTACAGCACTTGGTTGGGCATTTCCTTTTGATTCTATCATGTGGTTTTCCTCTTCCCCCCAGTAGCTATAGCACCATCGCAGAACGAAAACGCTGATAACTGCAAAAGGCAACAGATGACATGGCACCTAACACAAAAATCACCTGCCTAAAATTGTGCCAGCTATTTTAGGTCAGGTTCATTGATTTGTTATGGCTTGATTTTATGCGTACATAAGACGATGACACCTTGGCTCTGGAATAGGCTCGCTGTGCTCACGTGCCGTATCAATCCAAAGATGCATTGCTTCGTTGATGTTTTTCAGGGCATCCTCCTGAGTGCTCCCGTGAGCCATGCAGCCAGGAAGCTCAGGCACTTCGGCAACAAATGCGTCATCATCGGCACTCCAGTACATAACAATCTCATACTTATACATCGAATAACCCTCCTAACCCATATTTCTGGATAATATTTCGAACTTGTTTAACTTGATATGGTTTTGCATTTTTGCCTTCTTTTTGAAGATTAATTTTTTCCTCAACTTTATTATATCAATATTACGTAGTTTTTTCAATAGTCATAACGGTTGTCCCAAAGTTGTATGATGAAGCTACACCCATTGATACTTGACCTTAAAGAACTGAACAAGACAGCCAGGGCAAAACGTGGCCACAGACTGCCGGTTGTTTTGACTGTTGAGGAAGTACAAAAAGAAAGAGGAATCCCGGTAAGACTCTAATCCCCTATGACAATATCTCCGGCATTTATCCTCCAGATTTCCGAGCTCTTTGTAACAGCCCCGACTGCCGTGTTGAAATCGTAGATACGGAAGATTTTTATACTTGTTATAAATCTCCTTCCTCTTACGACCTGTAGTATATCTCCCTCCGTTACACCCCCGATATGCAACGATACGCGACCTGTCGTCCGATTGACAGCGGAAATCTTGCCTACATGGACACCTCCTCCCATAAACCTCTCAGCTACCTCTGGAGGCATTTCAGCCATCACCCCTCCATCAGGCAAGCTATATTCCATACTGTCGTTATGAATCCATTCGTTGAAATCTGAATCTATTGCAGTTAGCAAATTCTCTTCGGATAGGCTCTCTCCGGATTGTGATATTGCCTCCTCAGACTTATCAGCGCTACGAATATCGCCAACATTTAAAGTTTTCGGATTCTCCTCATCCCCTGAAATTTCCACAATCCTGAGCTGATGTTTTTGTTCTGTAAGACCAGCACTCCTCTTTTCTTCTGCTACCTCAACATCAGGAGGTGTTATGCTATCCAACTTCATCTTTGTACCATGAGAAGGCAAATTAACCGCAGTTGGATTTACATTTTTCTGAAGTGGAACGAAAATAGAAAGCCTCTTCCACCTGGACACATTAACCTCCATACCGTAAACCTGATAGTCATCCTTCTCAATAACCAGGTAGTGTTTGCCCGGATGAACACTGACTATATCTTTTGGTGTGATGCCAGCCTTCTCACCGTCAAGATACACCTCTGCATCTGGTGGAATTGATGAAACATACATAGAGCCGGGCAACTTACAGAGGAGAAACCCTAAAGCTGCAGCAATCAGAAACACCGCTGACGCAAATCTTGCAACCCACTTCTTCCTTCCCACCTGCTCAGTTCCGCTAAATTTGACAGCTTCCTCCCAATCAGTTAAGAACTCTCTACAACTTCTGTGCCTCTGCTCCGGAGACTTTGCAATTGCTTTGAGAATTACCTTCTCTATACCCGGAGGTATCCCTGGCCCAAAAGAATGCAGGCGTGGCGGCGGTTCATAAATATGCTGGCGTGCAAGCGCAACAGGATTCTTCCCTTTGAAAGGAAGCTCGCCTGTTAACATCTCATATATGACAATTCCGAGGGAATAAATATCTGTGCTCGCATTAACCTTCTCTCCTTTCGCCTGTTCTGGTGACATATATTCAGGCGTCCCTAAGATTATTCCTGAAACTGTAATCCCTGTTCCTTCAATTGCCCTGGCAATACCAAGGTCCGTGATTTTAACCTGACCATTGTCATCTACAATAATATTGGAAGGTTTAACATCTCTGTGCACAAATCCGTGCTCATGAATATAACTCAAAGCCTGAGCAATCTGAGCTACTATCCTGTCTGCACTGGCTAAATCCAATTTACGCCGCTCTGTCAGGATTTGATTTAAAGTAGCCCCACTGCAATATTCCATTGCAAGATAATAGACTTCTCCTTCCCTGCCAATATCGTAGATCTGGACAATATTTGGGTGGGTTAGATTAGCAACTGATTCCGCTTCCCTGTAAAAGCGTTTCAGATACTCAGAGTCACTGGTGAGACGCCAGTGAAGAACTTTGAGAGCAACTATTCTATCAAGAGAGACCTGAACCGCCTTATAAACAGCAGCCGCACTTCCTCTCCCTATTTCTCCCAGAATCTTATAATCGCCAACAACTTTCCCAATCATTCACACACCATCAAGATACACCCCCACCTATTTCCTCCTCCGCCTCGCCGGCAGGCAGGCCTCAAGTGGGAAGATTAAGGAGAGCAGGATCGCCCCTGACCCTAATACACTAAAACACTGTTGAAAGAGCGAGACTAAACGCAAGTTCATCAAAGTCCAGATTTACCCCAACACCTAAATCAAACTTTAACTCCCTTGCTCCGACTCCAAGCCCGGCCGTGATAACTGGGTCCGCATCTGACTCAGCAATATTCTTATAGATGCCGCCCCGTAATGCTACGCTTTCAGCAAGCACTTTTTTCTCAATACCGAAGGCGAGTTTTCTGTCGTCATATCCAGTTGTCATAGTTTCATTTTCAGTTATGTCAAGGTCACAAGCCATAAGTAAATTTTCATTCATTTCATACGCGACTCCTGCTCGCACCTGAGATTTCAGTTCTATTTCACCACCCTCGTAAGAAAAAGACGGACTGTTGACGTTTCTCACAACTAATCCCGCTTTCAACTGCCCCCCGGGAAGGTGGTAGAGCAATCCGGCGTCAAACGCTAAACTTGAGCTGCTCATTTCCTCAAGACCGCCTTCCACATCTCTATCTTCCGCAACATTCACATACTTATAGTAACTTCGGCCAAAAATTTGTTTTACATTTCCGCCAACAAGCAAGTGCCAGATTTTCTTCGCATAACTTACACTCAACTCGCGGCTTTCAAAACCCAGCACAGTAAGAGATGATTCATTGTTAGCAATAGAGTTTGGAAGCGAAGAGTCTCCAATCTCAACTCTATCAAGATCCATCGTTACCCATCCGCCGAAATATGCTAAGTCAATCACCCCAAAAGCGATATTGCCCCTGCTGGCTACAAGTCCTATATTCCCGCATGCTTCAACACCAGTTCCCGGTTCATCCAGTTTTCTGAAAAGTTCCACCAGCCGGCTAATTCTGCCCTCATCAAGATAAACCTCGGGCTCATCCAGGTCATAATCTCCCAGAACATCGTCAATATCACTGAGCGTATCAGTAATATCATTGTGTTCTACCACCTGAACTCCAAGCGGAAAGCCAAGCTTCAACGCATTGTAACCAGCAATTGCCGCCGGATTCCAGTAAACAGCAGTCGTATCATCTACAACGGCCACCTGAGCCCCACCCATTCCAAGAGCCCTTGGCCCAACAACCGCAAACCCCGCCGCCAAAACTTCACCGGCAAAACCCAGAACAGCAATCAGTAAAACAAGTCTTCCTTTCATTTCTTACCCTCCTGACTATGCACATATTATATAATCCCAGTTTTTCAGTTTCTTAACGTTCAGGACCAAAAAAAGTATGAAGTATTTGGACCTTAGTCTTTCAGCCCGTGTTATCGGAAATCCCAGCCCGTTACCTAATATCAGAAAGGGTTCGCTGACGTATTCTACCTCTCTCAACAACTGTAAATTTACCGGGTATAGGAACTCTGTTTTCCCATAATATCTTTAATAGGATTTCAGCAGGTTCTTTCGGAGCGGATGGGTCAAAGTGGAAATATAATACGCCAGCAGGAGCAGATAACTTGTGTCGGTAGATTAATTCTCCATAGTCCCGATCAAAAGTCAGAATAATACGATTTTCTTCATGCGCCCGTACTAAAATATCTGAGTCTTTTGCCCCCGGCGTCTCTTCAAGTACACTTGCTACATTGTAACCAGCGTTTCGCAGGAGCTGAATGCTAAAGAGAGGGAAATTTTCATTTGCCAGAAAATCCATCAAACTGCCTCAGCAGGCATTGTATATAAAGATTCTTCACGCATGAAATCTGTAGTAAAGGCAAAAACGGCTCGCAGGCTCTCTGATGTCAATGTTGGATAAGACTCAAGCACTTGTTGCTCAGTCCAGCCTTCAGCAAAAAGTCCTAAGATGAATTCGACAGAGAGCCTGGTACCCTTTACTACAGGCTTTCCAAGCAAGACTTCCGGATCCGAATGTATAAATTTTTTCCAGTCAATATCTGCCATGACATTCTCCCTCCTTTCACAATTTCATTATATCATAAAAATAAAAAACACAGTCTGAAATTTCCGATATTTTTTCCTGCCTGCGGCATTTTGCTTAACGTTTTGCGGATAAAAGAAGTTCGGCGAAGGAACACTCCTAACAAAACTTTCCTAAGGAGCCCCGCGGCTATGTCCGTTTACGTGCTTAGGATAAGGCCAGGGTGAGGCTTAACTCCTTCTACGTTACTGCTTCAAAGCTCGCATTGATGCCAGAGCCTGTTTGGTCAAAACTCTACAGCCTGCGTCATCGATCGGTCACTGAGAGTGGGACATCATCTTTCTTAGACTCTATGATACACTGGACTAGCGTCTTCAATCACACAGACTTTTTTTCAACCTCTTCAAGGGATTTTGAAGTGTCATATGTGCCAAACATTTCAATAACACCACTCTCTCTACTCGCCTCTTTCAATTCCTCGGATTGGAGGAACTTTCGACCATCGTCCACGCTATCCCATTCCGTGAGGACCACGACATAATTGTAATCGTCACTGGCTTGGAATATCTGGTATGACTTCATGCCAGCAGCCTTACGCAGGGCAATGCCATCCTCTCTATCAAACCCAGATTTCCACTTGGCAAAGTCCTTTACCCTGAGGGCACTTATGTTGTACGGCATGCTTTATCACCTCCTTTTCTTTTTATCTTGGCGGTTCGTTCCAGGGCACGAGCGCCTCGAGCCCTGCTTCACCCTGACCTCTTATTAAGTACTTGTATTGAGTTAATAAAACTTTCGCTTTTCAAATTTCGAAGCCGATCAATAGCTATTTCTTTATTTCTGCCCAAAGACCTGCTTTGTCATGAACTATATGGAAATTGGATATATTTGCTTTATATATAACCTCTCTTAATTTATCAGGTGAACTGTAGGCTTTTGCATCCTCTTTCAGGGAATGGTCTCTTAGAGATTTCATCCTGTTTAGTTCTTCCTCGGTGACATATCGCCCAAATCCACCACCGACAAAACCAATACCTCCCTTCTTCAATACTCTATAAATCTCTTTGAATACCCGCACCTTATCCTCCCAACAATGATATGAACCTCTGCTGATTAGGAAATTGGCAAATTCGTTCTCGAAAGGCAGCTCATGGGCATTGCCCAGAACGGGGATTATTTTATCTGTCAATCGTTCTTTTTCAATGTTCATGCGCGCTACTTCGTATATGGCCTTCTCTTTTTCCAATGCATATATCTTCAACTTGGAATGTCTGCATAACTCAATTGCAAAAACAGCCGTGCCGCATCCGACATCCACACATACGCCTTCCAAAACACCATAGTCCTCAATGATTTGTTTAACGGTGGAAACAACTGCTGGCATAAAGTTCTCTTTAACCTTTTTATCAAAACGTTTGGCCTCTAGAAAGTCCATTTCTGTGTAATCAGCAGGCACATTCTCCTCGGACACAGTTTTTATCCTCCTTTTCTGAAGAATTCTTGAACCTGTTCCAGTCTTCCTGCCTTCTGGCATTCCGGAAGAGCATCTAAGAAGCTTCTTCCATAATATCTTGTCTTAATCCTCGGGTCAAGTATAGATACCATCCCAATGTCGTCCTTCCTCCTTATAAGACGACCAAACCCCTGCCTGAGCATAATAATTGCCTGAGGGAGTGAATAGTGGATAAAAGGGTTTTTATTCTGAGACTGAAGCAGTTCCATCTTTGCCTCAACAATCGGGTCATCAGGCACAGCAAATGGGAGTTTAGTGATAATTACACATTCAAGAGCTTTCCCGGGGACATCTATCCCCTGCCAGAATGTGCTTGTCCCAAGAAGAACGCAGTTTCTCCGACTTTTGAATTTCTCTAACAGTTTGTAACGCGGCGCATCACCCTGCCTCAAAATATTTAAACCCACTGAATTCTTCTTGAGTACATTAAAAACTGCATCCATCATTTTGAAACTTGTAAAAAGCACAAAAGTTCTTCCCTTCATTATGGAGAGAATTCTTTTAATTTCTTCTATTACCTCCTTCCGATATAGCTCAAATTCTGTGCTCGGGTCTGGCATGGTTTCAGGAATATAGAGAAGTGCATTCTTCCTGTAATCAAAAGGAGAACCTAAAAGAAATTCATTTGCCCCTTCTATCCCCAACCCTCTCTTTTTAAACCCAAAATTCCCATTGGTAGATAAAGTAGCCGAGGTAAATATAATTGGTCTAACTTTATTTAAAACCTTATCTTTGAACTCGGAGGATATATCTACAGGTGCCGCGCACAGACTATACCTGGGTCGTCTGGGTCTATCCAGAATCTCTATCCAGTAGACATATCCATCCAGACTCATATTTATAATTGCAGAAAGTCCTGAATTAATCTCCTTGCCACGAGATATGAAAGATTTAATTTCTATTCTGTCCTCTTCTCCTTTAACATCTTTCAGAAGCTCTGCCAGTTCGGAGGTAAGCCCAAGGAGCGGTTCCCTCAGGTGATTAAAGATAAAATTCTTTGTTCTTATCCTCAAAACTTTGGAATCCTCACCAAACTTAGAGATTATCCCGGAAAAGAAGTCTTGAGCGGAAACTCTTGCCTCATCTAACCTCTTCTCAACGTCCCCTGCTTTCTTCCGATTTAAACTTCTTATTCTTAATAAGAACCCTTTTCCGGTTTGAGGATTTAGAATAGAGTCAAAAAAATATTTTATCTTGAAATTAGAAACCTCTATTCCTAAGTAACTCGTGGCAATGTCTTCTAAAGTATGCGCTTCATCAAAAACTACAGCATCAAACTTCGGCAATACCCTGCCGCCGGAGATGAGATTGGCAAAATAGAGATGGTGATTGGTAACTAAAATATGAGACCTGTACTCCGCAAGTCTTGCCTTATTATAGAAGCAATTTTTCCTATACAGACATTTCTTTCCCAGGCAAAGCTCACTTTCCCTGCATATCTTGCTCCAGATAGATTCACCTGGCTCAAAATCCAGCTCTGAACGAAGTCCTGTATCTGTCCTTTTCTGCCACTTGTTAATCCTCATGATTTCTTTTACTTCCCTCTCCTCCTCAAAAAGCTCATAACTGAAACCCTGATTAAATCTTCTAAGACAAAGATAATTCCGACCACCTAAACATAAAGCAAATCTGAAATCAAGGTTCAACACACCCCGGAGAAACGGAAGGTCCTTCTTTATAAGTTGCTCCTGTAGTGTCTTTGTATAGGTAGAAATAACGACTTTTTTATTATTCCTCACACACCATTTAATGAAAGGGATAAGATAAGCGAGGCTCTTCCCCACACCTGTGCCGGCTTCAACAAGCAGATGTCTGTTAGATAAAATAGCTTCTTCCACAGCTTTGGCCATCTGAATCTGCTGTGGACGAAACTCATAATTCGTAAGATTCCTCCCAATCCCTTTAAATATCTCATCCATGTTCATTACTTCCATATAATATAATCCCAGCTCTTCCCTCCCCTGTCAATATTTAGTTTTTCTTGCGGGGTTAAAACAGGAGTGATATAATTCACGCGTTATGTTAAGTGTTGTCGGGATTATTCCAGCCAGATTTCATTCCACGAGATTCAAGGGGAAACCCCTAACTAATATTGCAGGTAAACCCATGATTGAGTGGACTTACTACCAGGCAAAGAAAGCAAAAGTTTTAGAAAGAGTAATTGTCGCAACCGATGATAAACGAATTCTCCATACTGTGAAGAATTTTGGTGGAGAAGCATGGCTCACTTCCCGCAAACATAAGTCCGGCACAGACAGAATTGCAGAAGTCGCAAGGGAAATAAATTTGTCAAAAGATGCAATCGTAGTAAATATTCAGGGTGATGAGCCTTTGCTTGCACCGGTAATAATCACTCAACTTGTTAAGCCGCTGCTTAAAGATAAAACTCTGAACATGACTACAATGAGTTACCGTATAAGAAAAAAAGAAGAGATTGACAATCACAATATAGTCAAGGTAGCTGTTGACAGAAAAGGCTATGCACTTTACTTTTCGCGCTCGGTTATACCATACACTGACAGTTCCAGTAAAACACAGAAACGCATTTTCTTTAAACACCTTGGTCTTTATGCATACAGAAAAAGTTTTCTTCTCAAACTTACCCGTATGTCCCCAACTGAGCTTGAAAAGAGAGAAAGACTTGAGCAACTCCGCGCACTTGAAAATGGATACAGAATCAAGGTGATTGAATCACAGTTTGACCCGGTTGAGGTTGACACTCCGGAAGACATTTCTAAGGTGCTTCAGGAACTAAAGGGCTTGCGAAAGAAAGGAGTTTTTAGATGACACATAATTTCCAAATTGTGCCAGAGATTATTTTTGGTGAAGGTGCATTACAGCAGGTCGGGGTTACTGCGAAAAAATTTGGCGAGAAAGTGCTGCTTGTCATTGACCCCGCTATTTCTAAGGCTGGATTGCTCGAGCTTATTCTAAAACCCCTCCAAGAAGAAAATCTTCATGTGGCTACATTCTCCGATATTGAACCTGAACCATGGGTTGAAATAGCAGATGAGGCTGGGAAAGCAGCAAGGGAAGAAAAATGCAATAGCATCATTGGAGTTGGCGGGGGGAGCGCAATGGACGTAGCCAAAGCAGCTTCAATCCTTGTAACAAATCCAGGTAAAGCCTGTGATTATCAAGGGCTGGAGCTTGTAAAAAAACCTGGACTACCGAAAATAATGATTCCAACCACAGCAGGGACAGGAAGTGAGGTGACATTCACAGCAGTCCTTTCCCGAAGAGAACCAAAAATGAAAGCGGGGATCAATAGCCGCTATTTATTCCCCGAGATTGCAGTGCTTGACCCATCACTATCAGTTCCACTTCCGCCAGAACCAACTGCCACCACAGGAATGGATGCTCTAACACATGCTATAGAAGCCTATACTTCACTTCAGGCAAGCCCGTTATCAGATATTGTTGCAAGAGAAGCAATTAAACTCATAGGTGCAAATTTAAAAACCGCAGTTCGTCAAGGTAAGAACTTAAACGCAAGGTCGAATATGCTCTTAGGAAGTTTGCTTGGAGGAATTGCTCTGGCAAATGCAGGGGTAGGAGCTGTGCACGCTTTAGCGTATCCACTTGGAGGTAGCTTCCGCATTGCGCATGGGGTTGCAAATGGGCTCCTCCTCCCCTATGTGATGAAGTTCAATGTGGGAGAATGTACGGACAAATATGCTGAAATTGCAGGATTGCTCGGTGAAAAAGTTTCAGGGCTTTCCACCGATTCCGCGGCTGAAAAGGCAATCTCCTCTATTGTGAAGATGTCTGAGGATGTTAGTATTCCGAGAAGGCTCAGTGAACTGAGGATAGATGAGAAGAACTTTCCTGAAATGGCAGATGCAGCTATGAAAGTCACAAGGCCCCTGGAAAACAATCCCAGAAAGGTAAGCAGGGAAGATGCAATCTCAATCTACAGAGAAGCACTGTAAAACAGGATTAAGGAGGGAGAAAAGATGGGTGGTTCAGAACTGATTGGTAAGGAAGAAGAACAGGCATTGGTTGAGATTATTGAACGGGGAGGCATTCTTCTCAGGTATGGGTTTGATGAGAAAAGGCGTAATGTCTTCAAAGTAGCGGAGTTTGAGAAAAAATTCGCTGAGTATATTGGAACAAAGTATGCTCTGGCTGTTTCTTCCGGCTCAGCGGCTGTGCGCGTAGCTCTTGCGGCACTCGGTATTGGACCAGGTGATGAGGTAATCACACAAGGTTTCACATTTGTTGCAACAGTTGAAGCTATACTTGAATCTGGCGCGACACCGGTAATTGCAGAGGTGGATAAATCATTAAACCTTGACCCGGAAGATTTCCGCGCAAAAATTACAAGCCGGACAAAAGCTGTTATCCCAGTCCATATGCTTGGTGCCCCTGCGCGTATGGACGAAATAACGGAGATTGCAAGAGAACATGGTTTACCTGTCCTTGAAGACTCATGCCAGGCGTGCGGCAGTAGTTACAAAGGCAAGAAAACCGGGACACTCGGCGCAATCGGATGCTACAGTTTTGATTATGTTAAAACTATAACTACAGGAGAAGGTGGAATGGTAGTAACTGATGACGAAGACCTTTACCTGCGAGCTTCCTACTACCATGACCATGGGCATGAACACCGCACAGATGTCCCGCGCGGGAAAGACTCAAAAGGTATGATAGGTTTTAACTATAGGATGAATGAATTGCAAGGGGCTCTTGGTATTGTGCAGCTGGGAAGACTTGATTATGTTCTATCCCAACAGAGAAAAAATAAAAAGCAAATAAAGGACGGTATTTCCTCAAGAAAGGATATTGAATTCAGATATCTTCCCGATGAGGAGGGTGATGGTGGAGATACTCTCATATTTTTCCTTGAGAATAGTGAAAAAGCTCAGGAACTTGAGAAAATTCTAACTGAGAAAGGAATTGGAACCAAGATATTACCATCAGCTATGGACTGGCATTATGCCGGAAGATGGCACCATATGAAAGGAAAAATCAAACCTGATGGTGAGCCTTTGGAAAAAACAGGCGAACTATTAAACCGGGCAATCGCAATTCCAATCTCTGTCTATATGACCCAGAAGGAAATACAGAAAATTATAGACGCTATTGCAAAATAGCCATATCTTTAATAAAGAATTGAAGCAAAGTTTTGGGATAGTCACGTGACTCCCTGTACAATAGAATCCAAGAGAACGAGTCATAGAAGTCATTGAGCATCGCAAGCCAGACCGAGTCCCGATTTATGGGTGGGTGCGAAGTAATTTGGAGGAACAGATCACAGCCACTTCGTACAGGGCCACTGTAGTATTGAAGAACTGACATTTGCGTACGACTTGGTCTATAAAATGGTACGTGAACTTGCAGATGAAAACCGATGCAAGAAGAATACCTAACAAAACCCCGAGCCTTATGAAAACTCTTTCAAGAGGAAAACAAAATAAATTGGAAAAAATGAAAAACAACGAGTTTCGGGGATGCGGGTGGCTCTGGTATGGCTCTTATGGATTTGATGATGTGAATGTATATATGATGGCACGGAGAGAATTCAATTTGAAAAAAGTCCCTGACATAGCCGAAATAAAAGTAACGGCTGATTCACGATACAAACTCTATGTAAACGGAAATTATGTCTGCTATGGACCTGCCCGCGGCTATCCGGAAAGTTATCCCTTTGACAGAGTCAACATTGCTCATCACCTGAAACGGGGGAAGAATGTCCTTGCTGTTTTAGTCCATCAATTTGGTCACGGAACTTTCCAATCAATATATGCAGGAGCTGGCGGTCTATTGGTTTCAGGCAAGATTAGCGGGATTGACATCGGAACAAAACCAAAAACCTGGCTGGTGAAAAAATGTCCCGGGCATAAGCAGGACACTATCAGACGAAGCATTCAGATGGGCTACCAGGAAAATTTTGATGTGCATCTGGCAGACCCATGGAAACTTCCCGGCAATGACATCAGGGAAGGGAAAGACGGATGGACTTACGGTGTCTGCAGGCCGGTTGGTTGCCTACCCTGGTTAAATCTGGAAGAGAGGGAAATTCCTTTGATGAAGGAAGAGATAAAGAATTTCAAGGCAGTTCTTAAAATCTATTCCAGTGACTGTTCTCCAGACTGGAAGAACACACGTAATTTGACTGAAATCTACCTAAAAGAACAAAGAGGAATCGAAACCCCTACCTGGGTCAGAAATGAGAAAAACATGTTGAAGCCGGACTCATCCTCTACCAGAATTCCGCCTTTCCCCTCAAAAAAGCGGCTTACATTAATAATTG
Source organism: bacterium (assembly GCA_030606215.1). Taxonomy (GTDB): domain Bacteria; phylum NPL-UPA2; class JAUVJM01; order JAUVJM01; family JAUVJM01; genus JAUWGW01. The sequence goes on along the minus strand of JAUWGW010000002.1, from coordinate 51,328 downwards.
ATTTTGGAGAGGAAGTGGCCGGCTTCCTCGGTATTAAAGCAGAAGGGAAAGGCGGAGAAGTCATTGATTTCACTACCGCTGAATCTCTGGAAGGAGAATGGCTCTGCGTGAAGGATCCAGAAACAGGATGCAAAGTTGCCTTTTCAGACAGGTTTATTCTGAAAGAAGGCCACAATAACCTTGAAACTTTTGCAGTTCACGGATTCAGATACCTGGCAGTAACTTTTCGCAATATCAGAAAACCTCTTAAACTTTATCACCTTTATGTCAGGCAGACCTGTTATCCATTTAAGAAAAAGGCTGAATTTAACTGTTCGGACGAAACCATAAACAAAATCTGGAATATGTGTGTCCGCACCCAGATTAACTGTTCCCTTGATGCATATGTTGACTGCCCCTGGAGAGAGCAGACCCAGTGGTGGGGAGATGCCAGAGTTCAGGGTGCAAATACCTTTCACCTCTTCGGTGACATGAGGCTCTTCAGAAGAGGAGTAAAGCAAGCAGGTCAATCACAAATACCCAATGGGTTGACTTATGGACATTTCCCCACGATGGCAGTTGGTTGTATCCTGCCTGATTTTACGCTCACATGGATTCACACCCACATGGATTATTATCGGTATACGGGAGACAAAAGTTTGCTGAAGGAACAGTTTTCCGAAATTCAGAAAGCGCTCAGATTTTTTCAGAATTACGTGAAAGAAAACGGAATGTTAGGACCAATGCCTGAATGGTGGGTATTTTTTGACTGGGCTCCATTATACAAAAACGGCTACTCGGCTTTTTTCAACTTCCTGTATTTGAGTACGTTGAGGCAGATGGTTGAAATCTGCAAAATTATAAGAAAGGAAGGTAACGAATACCGGAAAGATGCTGCCGTTCTGGAAAAGAAAATTTTAAAGTATTTCTGGTCTGAAAAAGATAAAGTCTTCTATGACGGATTTGACCTTAAAAAGAAAAAACAAATTAAAAAGTTAAGTCAGCATACACATTCTTTTGCAATACTCCTTGAGTTGAAACCAGAATGTCATAAAAAATTTGCTGAAGATATTTTACTACCTCCGATGAAAAAACCTCCGCTAACCAGTAAAAAGATAATTGAGGCAACTCCATTTTTCTACTTTTATGTCCTGAATGCTTTAAAAAAGGTCGGTGGTTATGAAAGAGAAATTGTGGATTTCATAAGGCAAAGGTGGGGACAGATGCTGAAAGAAGGTTCCACAACCTGCTATGAAATATGGAATCCAATCCCCGGCTACAACTCACTCTGCCACGCCTGGAGTGCCCACTCAGTAGTTTACCTGACGAATATTCTAGCAGGCCTGGAACCGCTTACTCCAAACTGGGAGAGATTTTCAATAAGCCCCGTACTTTTGAACCTTGATTGGCTGAATCTTACACTCCCGACACGCTCTGGAAAGATTGAAATCAAACTTAAAAGAAAAGACAGAGAGATAAATCTGGACATATCCGTTCCTGAAGGAACAACAGGTAATTTAAAAGTCAAAGGGTTGAAGAGAAACTTGAAACCCGGCAAATACACACTAACCTACCCAGAAAACAGACGCCGGTTATAAATCCCCGTCACTATGGAAAATATTGTACTGAGTATTCTCTATTGGATCGTGGACTCACTATATGGCATGTTGTCCATCAAGGTTACTTCCTTTCCACTGTACTTAAAATATGCTTTCTTGTCTCAGGGTTTGATGGGCAGAGGTTGTAGAAACCTTGAGGAGTAAACACTTTCTCTTTATTATTACATATTAATAGATTTTCTAATCTCTTAGAACATGGACTTAAATGTCGACCAGGCCAACTCACAGGTGAATTTTTAAACCGGGCAATTGCAATCCCAATCTCTGTCTATATGCTTCAGGAAGAAATACAGAAAATTATAGAGACAGTTTCGCCTTGATGCTTTCCCAGTGGCTCCCTGGCCAATAGTATTGACCACACCAGTGTTTATCTCCTGACATCAAGCATTTTTTTGAGGTTATTAAGACTTATGGCGAGACTGTCAAAGGGGTCACGTTGACAGGTATCCTGCTCCACAATATACCATAAAACTCCGGACGATTGGCAAGCCTCCAGTATAGCATCCCAGTTCAGGTTACCCTCACCAACTTCTGCCATCACCTGATTGCCATTGGATATAGCCATATCTTTGAAATGCACCAGAGGTATTCTTCCTTTCATCCTCCTAATCCACTCAGCAGGGTCACCTCCGCCATGTTGAATCCAGTAAGTATCCATCTCAGCAGTAAAAACTTCAGGATTACTTTCCTCAAATAACACCTCAAGGGCAGTTTTCCCACCAAACTTTTCCAGTTCAAAGCTGTGATTGTGATAACCAAAAATCAACTCTTCCTTTTTGAGTTTCTCTGCTACCTGAGAAGCTTCCCTGGCAAATCTTCTGTATCCTTCAATATCCTTGCGGTATTCAGGGGGTAAGCCTCCTACAGCAACAAACTTACATTCAAGCACCTTATGCTCGTCAATAACAGATTGGGTCTCATCCCGCATTTTAAAATAGTCCACATGAGTAACACATACAGTCAACCCTTCCCCATCCAGGATTCTTTTAAGTTCATGAACATCAATCGGACCTAAAGCAGACAACTGGACTGCTTCGTAACCAATCTGTCTAACCTTCTTCAGCGTGGTTGCAATATCCTCTGGAGTTTTCGTGAAATCCCTCAATGTATAGAGTTGTGCCGCTATTTTATTATTCATCTCTCTCCCCTATTTTCTATCAAGAACTTTTCTGATTGCTTCTTTTATCTCATTAGAGGTAAGACCGAAATGCTTCATCAACTCCCATGACGGACCGGAAACTCCGAACTTATCTTTAATTCCAACAATCTCTATTGGCACAGGATATCTCTGCCCCAGAAGTTCGGCAACTGCACCACCAAGTCCACCGATTGCTTGATGCTCTTCAGCAGTAACAATTGCCCCTGTTTCTTTCGCCAGCTTAACGATTGTTTCACTATCCAGAGGTTTTATGGTATGCAAATTGACAACACCTACACTTATCCCCTCCTTCTCTAGTTCCTCAGCCGCCAGTAAAGATTCATACACCTCCACGCCGCAGGCAATTACAGTTACATCTTTCCCCTCCCGCAAGACAAGTGCCTTTCCAAAAGCAAAGGGAGTCTCCTCCGTGGTAATTACAGGAATTGGTTCTCTCCCCACACGAATATATACAGGTCCGGGAATATCAGCGGCGGCTATTGTAGCTTTTCTTGCCTCAATAGCATCACACGGAACTACCACCTTCAGGTTCGGGATAACTCTAATAGCCCCAATATCTTCAGTCGCCTGATGACTTGCGCCGTCAGCTCCAGTCAGAATTCCGCCGTGAGAACCTTCTATTTTTACATTGCAGTCAGAATAACACACGCTCATTCTCAACTGTTCCCAGCAGCGACCGGTAGAAAATACAGCGTAGGTGCAGACATAAGGGATATAACCTGAAAGACTCATCCCCGCGGCTATACTCATCATATTCTGTTCAGCTACACCAAACTGGAAAAACCTATCAGGGAATTTCTTTTTAAAGGATTCAGCCCGGACAGAATCGGATAAATCGCAGGTTAAAACGACAACATTTGGATTAATCTCCCCTAACTTGACAAGAGCTTCACCAAACCCGTCTCTACTTCCTCTCCAGTTTTCCCTATCTTTACTCATCTTTCTCTAACTCCTTTATTGCAGACTCCATCTGTTCCTTTTTTGGCGCTTTCCCATGCCAGATAGCTTCATTTTCCATATATGAAACACCTTTCCCTTTTATAGTTTGCGCTAAGATAAGAGATGGTTTCCCTTTAACTGTCTTTGCTTTCTTGTAAGCAGAGATAATCTCCTCACAATTATGCCCATCAATATTAATTACCTCCCAGCCAAAATCCTGCCACTTTTGAGCAAGCGGCTCCAGGTTCATAACTTCTTCAGTAAAACCATCTATCTGCAAACGGTTATAGTCAAGGATACCACAGAGATTATCCAATTTGTAGTGCCCCGAAGCCATAGCCGCTTCCCAAATTTGCCCTTCATCACACTCTCCATCACCGAGCAGGACATAGACTCTGGAATCTTTCCCGCTCTGTCTTAACCCTAAAGCCATACCTACTCCCACAGATAACCCCTGACCTAAGGAACCGGTAGAAACTTCCACCCCTGGAAGACCATTTCTCGCAGGATGTCCCTGCAGAAGCGACCCTAATTTCCTGAAAGTCAACAAATCTTCCACCGGAAAATAACCGGATTCCGCTAAACAGGCGTAAAGCAAGGCACTGCTGTGTCCTTTTGAGAAGATTACCCTATCCCTATCTTTCCACCACGGGTCTTTAGGGTCATGCTTTAACTGGTCAAAATAGAGAACCGTCATCAAATCCGCAGAAGAAAGCGCCCCACCCGGATGACCACTCCCGGCTGTGCCAATCATTTTAACAATGTCAATTCTTATGGCTTTTGCTTTTTTCTTCAGTTCCCCTATCTCCATACCAATCCCCTTTCCTTTCGGTTAATTAAGCCTGAAATAGTTTTACCCTAAAAAGAACCCTATGTCGAGAAAATTCTACTTCACTCTTGCGTTGACCTCCTGTATAATGAGTGCGGAGGGGGCCTGAAGTATGGCAGGAACTTTGAAGAAAGAATTAGGATTTCTTGCTATTTTCTCCATTGCTACAGGAGCGATGATAAGTTCCGGTCTTTTCATTCTTCCCTCCTTTGCCTACCAGAGATGCGGTTCCGGAGCATTTCTCGCCTACATCATAGCAGGGCTCTTTGTCCTCCCTGCCATGCTGAGCAAGGCAGAACTTTCCACTGCTATGCCAAAGGCAGGAGGAACTTATTTCTTCATTGACAGAAGTTTTGGCCCGCCTATGGGAACTCTTGGCGGAATTTCTAACTGGTTTTCTCTAAGTTTTAAGAGCGCATTCGCACTTATTGGTCTCGGCGTGCTCTTTGAGTTATTAATTCCCGGCATATCCTATCTCCAGGTTAAACTTATAGCCTGCGTACTTCTGTTCTTCTTTATCTACCTGAACATTATTGGTGTGAAAGAGACCGGAAGAATGCAGATCGGAATGGTTCTCATTCTCTTGAGTTTACTGCTTTTATACTTAGCAGGCGGATTGCCGAAAGTGCAGGGGGAAAGATATTTCCCCATAGTCCCGGAAAAACTTGGAATTTTGTTCTCCACAGCAGGATTTGTCTTCATATCTTACGGAGGCTTGACAAAAATAGCAAGTGTGGCTGAGGAAGTGAAGAATCCGGGGAAAACAATCCCTTTAGCCATGATTGCCTCATGGCTTGTAACAGGGTTCCTATATGCGTCGGTAGTCTTTGTTACAGTCGGTTTACTGGAACCCGAAACTCTGAAATCCACTCACACCCCGATCTCCTTAGGAGCAAAAGTTTTTGCCGGGACTCCAGGGTTAATACTTCTTTCCTTCGCAGGGGTTCTTGCTTTTATATCTACAGCGAATGCCGGGATTCTCGCTGCCTCCCGCAATCCAATGGCTATGGCAAGGGATAACCTGTTCCCTGCTTTTTTCAGCAGGATAAACTCAAGATTTAAAACCCCGCATTACTCAATAATCTCAACAGGTCTTTTCATGCTTATAGTCATATTATTTCTTGACCTGGAACATCTTGTAGAAGTTGCTTCAGCATTGATGATTCTCCTATTCATCCTGGTCAATCTCTCTGTAATCATTATGCGAGGAGGTAAGATTCCAAATTACCGCCCAAAGTTCAGAGCGCCTCTCTATCCATGGATGCAAATCTTCGGTATTCTGGGCGGCTTTTTTCTCCTCCTTGAATTCAGTTTTATCTCCCTTCTCATCACTGTTTCTTTCCTCCTGGGAGCATTTATCTGGTATGGAACATACGCCCGTCCCAGGGTATCCAGGGAATCAGGTCTAACGTATATTGTTCAACGACTCCTCTCTCAACGCCTCTCCAGAGGTATCCTGAGAAGAGAATTGAGAGAAATAATCAGAGAAAGAGATGAGATTACTGAGGATAGATTTGATAGGTTAATACATGAATGCCAGATTCTGGATTTTGAGGAAAGTATCTCGCTGGATGAATTCTTCAAAAAAGTCTCTCAGGTTCTAAGTAAAAGAATAGGTCTGGAAGAAGAAACACTCTACAAACTCCTCTGGGAAAGAGAAAGGGAATCTTCTACGGTGATTGCTTCCAATTTAGCCATACCCCATATTATTGTTCCCGGTGAGGGAAAGTTTGATATCCTTCTGGCAAGGTGTAAAGACGGGATAATCTTTGATGAAGAAACGCCTCTAGTAAGCACAGTATTTGTCCTCTTAGGAACAAGAGAGGAGCGTAATTTCCACCTTAAAACCTTAGCCGCCATTGCCCAGATTGCCCAGGACACTGAGTTCGAAAAGAGCTGGCTCGAAGCAAAAAATATTGATGAATTAAGGGATGCAGTCCTCCTCGGCAAAAGAAAAAGAGAATAGAATCTGGCTGACCATTGTGGACAGCGTTAGAACTGTATTTCAACAGTCAAATGAGTATATCTATATTCCAGACCTAAGTCCACAAGTTTAATTTCCAATGTAAATTTTACCCTACCCCTCCACTCACTATTTATGTATGTTTATTGATTTTGTCACACCTTTGTCCTATGCACTCCTTGCCTGCCTGATGCTGCGTATTCAATATAGAGAACGCCACAGCCTCGCCTATCGATTAACTGTTGATTTACTGGCTGTTCAAGTGCAAGCCAAGTGGTTTGTCGATTTGAATGACCAGGACGAATAAGTGCTTCGTATTCTGTAAAGTAATTTGGTTGTTGGGCACGAAAATACGCTCGTGCTATGTATAAGTTAGTTGTGCCAGCATTACTCAAGTGGATAAGAAATGACTGAGATACTCTTATATTTGGTGGAATAGAAACATGCCCACCCATTGATACGTTTATATGTAAATGCTCATAATTTGTTGGGAAGGCTTTCCGAATCAACCGCACCAAGAAACTAATTACACCCAGACCAAATATAATATCGATAAACCCGTATCGTGCCAACCACTCGAATTTGTCTAAAATATTCATACCTTTCACCACTATTTTTTGTATTTTTGCTGTTCCTTAGAATGTTTCCAAAGTGCTTTATCAACCGTTCTAATTTCTTCCCCTACTTTCTTTGAAATTTCGTTCAACTTGCGACAATACTTCTGCCAAAAATCAAAAGTGTAGTATTTTGGCTGTTTCCACCCAAGAGACCAGATTACTCTAAAATCCATTATGGGATACTTCTTGGGAAAGGCAAAATGTAAAATTGCAGAAGCAACAGGATAAGACACGCCATTTAAAACTAAAAGAGATTTAATTCTTGCTTCTTCGCTTTTTGCTGCAAAACTAAACCGAGTAATTTCCCTTATCATCAAATCGTCATTGTCTTCGTATCTCTTTCTTTGTCTCTTTGACTTCCACAGTCCTATTTTCAGAAACCTTTTTTTGTCTAAATAACGCTGACTTTTAAGCCATTTTTTCACTTCTTTTTCTATAATTTCATCAGCGTTCTTATACCGTTCATTGTATCTCCCGGCATATTTTTTTACATTTGCCTCTGTAATTCTCATCATATTTGTGCCCTGTTTTATTTACCAAATTTTCCTATGGCTTTAACACTCCACACTCTCTTTTCTGATAGGTTACGTCTAATCATAAACTCTCAATATTTATGCCTGAGAAAAACCTGTCAATCCTCTACTTGATAGTCTGGTATATGAAACAGCCTTCATTCTGTCTTTTCTTCAATTAAATCTTCAACTTTTCTTTTAGCCTCTTCCAAAAGTTTCTTAGCTCGCTTTCGGGCTTGGTGAGACTGGATGAGGAGATTAGCTATCTTCTCCTGTCCTGCTTTTGACAAAATAGGAATCACGGTGTTCCTTATCTGGTCAGGTCTCCAGTGATTTATTATTGAGCCTCCAGCATCTCTTTGAATCTGAGATTGCACCACAAGGGAATTGAGCACCAATGCTAAATATTCATTGTTGATTGTATCAATAGTTTTTAGCCTCAAAATTCCTCCGGATATAATCATTTTCCGATTTTCCCTAACCACAAGAGCAATACCAAGAGTAGCATCCTTTGAAAGCAGTATCTCTCCAACGTTGGGTTGGCATGAAGTCTTAAACTCACTATAAAGGTTTTCTGATAAACATTGCTGATTATTGTCATTTATTTCATGCCTTGTTAAATTGCCTATCCGCACAAAAGGGATACCACTATCCCGATATGCTTCACTCCCAGGTTCAACACCTTTACTTATCGTTACCAATTCCCCCAAAAGTTTTGCTGGGGTATTCTTCTTTATATGTGTAATCAGCTTCTCATACTTCGGCTGATAATATTCAGCATCAATCCGATGAGACTGTTTGGCATCCTTAAGATTGACGGTATAAAAAAGTTCGTGGCTTAAATCTAAATCATTTATCTCTAACTCTTCCAAAAGCATCTGCTCAGACTGAGTATATTTCTTTATAGAAAGGCGGAAGGAGATAAAATGTTCTTTTATAGTTTTTGAAATATCTTGAATAAGTTTTTTGCTTTCAGGAATGAGGACTTTTATTTTCTTCACTCTATCTAAAGTAAGTTGAAATTGAATTATTTGCTCTCTTTCTCTCATCAATTGATAAAAACCATATTTTGACCTGAGAAAAGCGATTAAATAATAAGGGTCTATTCTTATATTTCTAAGACCTAAGACAGTTCGTGAGAGAGCAACCTCTGTCTTTTTTGAAGACATAATCTCCACTGTTATTCTTACCTGACTTCTCAGAAGTCGCCATAAAGATAGGGTAATCTTCCAGGATGGAATCTTCATTTTGCCACTTCTGCAAGAATAAAACAGAGGTCTTTGTGCCTGTAAAAGGCTTGAAGGTATTTACATCAAGCCCCACTATTGCTAATATTCTTGCCTTTTAAGTCATGGATGGGCTTTAGGTCTTTTTTCTTTATTGGCTCTCTAATATCATCAATATCTTCATTGACAGCGGGAAGCCTTGATATAGTTTCAAAGATATTAGGTTCTACCCTCAACTGATATACTTGCTCATTTCCGTTTATCCAGCCGCCATAATAGACGCCTGTAGCATTCATATAAGAATGAAGTTGTTCCAGCCCATCCTTTCGGTTAGGCTTTTTAACCTCAATGATGATGTGGGGAATCTCTTTAGAATCTTCCTTATAGACTACAATGTCCGCTGCTTTTGAAGCATATGCTGACCCCATTTTTATCGGGACTTCAATATCTATCCTTTCTCTGGGGTGGTTAAGCTCGTTTATCAACTTATTTAGAACTAACTGCCGGATAGTTTCCTCAGGCTTGGCAAGTCTCTTCTTTTCTGATATGGGACAACTAACATAATACCTGTTATCTTTCTCTTCTCGGAGTGTCAGAGCATCCATCTCTCTTTTAGAAAAGACCGTTAATCCATATTTGACTTCGGAGTCCTTAAAAATAGAATCTAAAATTTCCCCTTTTGATTTCTTATGGTTGCCCATACTGCTCCTCCCACCTTCTAAATGAAAGATAATTGTAAATGGTATTTAACCTTGCCCAAAGGCTTCTTGCCAAGCCATTGAAGCATCGGCATACCTTTTCAATTTGTTGTAATTGTATTTGTTTTGGCATAATCGTTACCTCTATTTCTTCTTTGTCCAAGCATTATTTAGCCCTAATCATTACCCTAAACCGTATCTAATCATTACCCTAAGACATAATGGGCGCTTCTGCCCTTTCCCGCTTTCTTTATCACTCCATTTTCAACTAAAGCCTGCGACAACTTGTAAGCTGTCTTGTTGCTGACCTTCAACAGGTCTCTAATCTGCCTGTTGGTTATTTCCCCTTCTTTTTGTAAAAACTCTACCACCCTGATTTGTTTATAACCTAATGCTACTTGCTTGGCTTTCTTCCCTTTCTCCTTACCACCTGTCAACTTTAAGACTTTATCTTTGACTGCTTTAATACTTACTGCAACACCCTCACAGAAATACTCAAGCCACACTGTCAAATCCAACGTCTTCTGGTCAACGCCTTTCAACACCCCGTAATAGCGGGGTCTGTCAGAGTTATAGAAATCATCTAACGCAAAAAACCTCTTTGTATCAAAGCCTCGTCTTAGCAAAATCAGGCTTGCCAGTGCTCTGGCTGTTCTACCATTGCCATCTACAAATGGATGTATTCTCACAAACTCATAGTGTGTAATCCCTGCCTCTAATACAGGGTCAAAATCTTCTGCCTCCTTGCTGTTTAACCACGCTATAAACCCACGCATCTCCCCAGGCACTTTTTTAGCTTCTGGCGGCATAAAAGTAATGCGTCTTGCCATCCCTATTCTCTCTACCACAACTACCCTGCCCCTATTCTTCTCATCCACTGGAGTGCGATAATGCCCGCTGTTTTTCAGGTCATCTAACACACCTCTGGTTATAATCTTGTGCAGTTTCAAAATGCCATCGCTTGCAATCCTTTTCTCCTTTGCTAAAGTATCTAAATATCTCAATGCTTCAAAATAGTTTATGACTTCTTTTTTATCCTTTTGTGTAGCGGTTATCTCCCGCCCTACTATTAAATCACTCACTTGCTCAAGTGATAACCTGTTACCCTCTATGCTCGTAGAAGCGTGTGTGCTGTTGATTAAAGCCTGGCGCCTCAAATCTATCTCCCACTTTGGTATAAGCGGGGCATTAAAGATAATTGCTCGTGCTTCCGCTATCTCTGAGAGATAGCGAACTACTTTGTTTGTAATTGTGAAGTTTGGCTTAAACATAATATACCGTCCAGTATCATCCTCGCAAAAGAGACTAATTGTATAAATTGGCTGGGGAACCAGGATTCGAACCTGGGTTACATGATCCAGAATCATGCGTGTTACCAGTTACACCATTCCCCAGTGAATTTTTCTTACCAATGATATTTTACTACTACTCCACGTATGACCTCAAGTAATTCGCTGCATACCCTTTCGCAGATACGCAATGTAATAAGCTCCGCCAACAAATAATGCTCCCCCAACAATATTGCCCAGGGTAACAGGAAGGAGATTTCCAAAGACGAACTTTGACCAGGTTAGCGTATTGATTACTTCAGTCAACCCTGCTGAATTAACTACAGCAGTATTTCCTTTGAGAAATAACCCCATTGGAATGAAATACATATTTGCTATACTGTGTTCAAACCCGCTGGCAACAAAAGCCATAATTGGAAAGTAAATCCCAAAAATCTTACTCACTGAGTCTTTTCCAGCAACAGCCATCCAAACCGCCAGGCAAACCAACCAGTTACACCCAATCCCTCTACAGAAAGTTTCCAGAAAGGAAAGATTTACTTTCCCTACAGCAGTTTTGAGCGCCCCAGCCCCAACTCCCAAATTCCCAACTTTCCATAGCCCGCTCCAATACATGATGATAACCAGTAATATCGCTCCTACGAAATTCGCAAAATAGACAAAGAACCAGTTTCTGAGCATGCCCTTTATTGGGACATTCCGAGTGAGAACTCCAGTTAAAATCAAACAGTTCCCAGTGAAGAGCTCAGCCCCGGCAATAACAACAAGCATTAGACCAACGCTAAATACACTTCCACCTATAAACTTTGTAAAGCCCACCCCAAGATACTTTGAAAGGTCGTGTGTAACCATTGTGCATAATTCAGCACCGAAACCAATGTATACGCCAGCAAGCATACCAAGCATCACCATTGGCAATATGCTGAGCTCTAATTTCTTCTTGCCAATTTCTACAATACTTTCTGCAACTTTTTCTGGAGGCATAAAACCCGTCATTTTATTAGCTCCTTAAGTTTTGTAAGAATATCCTACAATCCAGCAGATTCTATAACATTGGGCACTTCCTTATCCCATCCAAGCGGCATTAGATGAACTCCCTGACACATATCTTTCATCTGCTTAATTAGTCTTGCGGCTATCTCAACAGATTTCTTCCTTCTATCTTCTTTCGGGACAGACATCTCTTTTATTAATTCATCAGGCACAAAGACTCCAGATACATTCTCGTTCATAAATTTTGCCATCCCGGCCGATTTTAGAAGAACAATCCCTGCAAGGATTGGGACTTTCAAATGAGAAACTTCTTTTATGAATTTCTCAAACAGCCCTATATCATACACTGCCTGAGTCTGGAAAAACTCAGCCCCTGCAAAAATCTTCTTCTCCATTTTCATAACCTGCGGTTCAAGTGGGTCTGCACATGGAGTTACGACAGCACCCTTGAAAAAGGAAGGGGCACCATCAAGTTCGTTTCCTGCCAAATCTTTCCCGGATTCCAGATCCTTCATCGCCTTGAGGAGAGATACGGAGTCAAGGTCAAACACAGGTTTTGATTGAGGATGGTCACCGAGCGTAACATAGTCTCCTGTCAATGCAAGAACATTTCTTATGCCAAGAACATATGCACTCAATAAATCTGACTCCAGCGCAAGTCTATTTCTGTCACGGCAGGTCATCTGAAACACAGGCTCAATATCCATTTCAAGCAGTTTTTTAGATATTGCAAGTGACCCAACCCTCATAACAGCACTTTGAATATCGGTTACATTAACGGCAGCAACTTTCCCTTTTAAATATTTCTCAGCTTCCTCAAGACAACTCTCTACATTAACTCCCTTTGGCGGCCCAATCTCGCCCGTCACAACAAATTTTTTGCTTTCAAGCGCTTCTTTCAAACGAGTCATCTTACCCCCTTTAAAAATACATCTTCTCAGCTACCATATAAGCAAAATCTGGCTCCCTTTCATTTGGCTTGACATGTTCTATTTTGTCAATAACATCCTCCGCCTCCATTCTCATCTTTCGGGAAAGAATCATCTCTCTTGCCCCGGCCAGAGCACCATTGCCAATCTTCACTACTTTTTCCCCTGCACCGGGAAGTAAACCTATGCTGATGGCGCTCTCTGCATTTATGAAATTCCCGAAACCACCCGCAAGATATATCTTTTCAATTTCCTCAAGCCCCACGCCATAGTAATCCATCAGGAGATCCTGATCTAACCTCAGACCAGCTTTGGCAGTTATGAGTTGATAAATGTCCTGCTGGGTAATACTTATCCTTTCATTGATAAGGAACTCACTTTCTATTCTTGCTTTCTTAGTCATAATGCCGCTTCTGAGAAGTTCCGCCAAAAGGTCAATCAAGCCGGAGCCGCAGACTCCCACAGCCCGCTTACCACCTATTGTCTCGTAATCTACCTTGCCCTCGGTTATCCAGACATTCTTTATAGCTCCCTCTATTGCTCCCACTCCACACTTAATAGTAGCTCCCTCATAAGCACCTCCAGCGGCACACGAGGCAGTCATTATTCTGTCCTTATTGCCAACAGCCACCTCACCATTTGTCCCGATATCTATAACCATTACTATACCATTATCCCTGTGCATACCACTGGCAAGAATGTCGGCAAGAGCATCAGCGCCTGCGTGTCCCCCTATCAAAGGAGGGCCATATACATTCCCTACTGGATTAATTGCCAGCCCAACATCACGCGCTTTCTTGCTTATGGACTTGCAGTTCGCTGGTTCAAAAGGAATCACACCCAGTGAACTGACATTTTGATTGAAGAAGATATTACGCATGGTGCTGTTGCCAACCGCAACCGCATCGTAAATAAATTTCCTGAGTTCACCTTTCTCCCTTTCCATCTCTTCCAGACTACTATTTACAGCTTCGACAACTACCCTTCTCAATTCTTCCAGTCCCCCCCTGTGAGCCATGGTATGCCCTATCCTTGAAATGACATCATTACCATAGGAAATCTGGGGATTCATGCAAGACAGAGTGCCAATAGTTCTACCATCCTCAAGATTAACCACCTGCATTACCAGTGTGGTTGTTCCCACATCTATTGCCAGTCCTAGGATCTTCCCCTCATACTTCCCCATGTCTTCACCTGAACGATGCAGAACGCGGTTACCCTTCTTATAAACAGAGGGCTCCACCTCAACTCTGGTCTGCATGCTCTCTGAAAGGATAGAATATTTGCCAAATGCCTTGATAAAGACATGGATATCCGCCTCCGGTTCGATAATCCTCGCCTGGCAGGCAAGTCTCTCCTCACCTCCCAGGGGGAACTTCTTCTCCAGCTCCGTTTTCCGATTAAGGTACTGAGTCCCTCTATCAATTCTGACTATGCATCGGCCGCACTTACCAAGCCCCCCGCACTCCGAGGCTATCTCTACACCTAACTTCTGAGCGTGCTCTAAAATGGTGCCCTCAAAAGTTTCAATCCCTTCTCTTCCCTTCTTATACTGTGGAAAAAATATCTTAGCCATTTGCCGTAAATATTATCAGTAGATTCCCTCAAGAGCAACAATAATTTTTGGGACAAAAATTCTTATAGCTTTAAAATCTTTTAGGTAAATTTCTTCTGTGCAAAAATATTCCTATACATAAAAAAACTGCTATAGATATGAAAAGAACAATTAGGCAAAAGGCAGCTGGGTAAATATGGTCTTTGCCGGAACTGTATCTTAAAAGGTCAACTGTATAGGTTAAAGGAGAAAATTTAGCGATTAATCTTCCTAAGGGAGGTAATTTGTTGATGGGCAAAAATACTCCGCTTATAAAAATAAGGGGGAACTTTACTAAATAAGAAAGCATCATAATGTTAGAGGGATTATCTGTTGCAGGGCTGGATAATAAAATTCCCAGACAGGAAAAACAAAAGTTAGACAATATTATCCCCAAAATTAAAATAAATAAGTTTTCCATAACAAAAACAGAAAAAGGAATAAAGAATATTAGAAGAATTAAGGTGACTGCCATTCCATAAAGAAATCCTGCTAATATATCTCCCAGAAGGATAAACTCTAAAGAAATGGGACAGCTTATCAACTTCTCTAAAGTGCGCATTCTTGTCTCCCACGGAGCAATTATCGGGCCGACAGACGATGAGGTGAAAAAGATAGACAAACCCAATACTGTTGGTAATAAGGACTCAAAAGAAATATCCCTGCCTATCGCAAAGGCAAGAAAAAGGAAAAAAGGGAAAAGAAGGCCGTAGATTAAAACAGGTGCCTTTAAGTAATAGATAAACATATCCTTTCTGCATATTGCACAGGCACTCTTAAATTGACTCAATATTGGATTTTTCTTTCCCATGATTCCAGCCTCTATGTTCTTCAGTAATTTTCACGAAAACTTCTTCTAAATCCGGACCTAAGGTATTAAGACTCAGGATCCTTAAACCTTGCTGCCGGGAAAAATTTATAAGGTGAGCTATCAGTTCACCAGGGTTATCAGTATAAATTCTAAACTTATCGCCAGCCTTTTGAGCTTTATTTACACCCTTTATTTCTCTCAGCTCATTCTCGTCTTTAATAAGTTCACTGAACGACACTTCAATTGCTTGCACAGACTGAAATGCTCTTTTCAGACTTTCGGGCTTGTCAATGATTGCAATTTTCCCATGGTCAATAATGGCAATGCGATTGCAGAGCTGGTCTGCCTCAGCAATATTATGGGTGGTTAAAAATACACTCACGCCCCGCCTATTAAATTCAAGAATCTTTTCCCTGATCAATCGACTGCTCTGTACATCTAAACCAGTTGTTGGCTCATCAAGAAAAAGAATTTTAGGATCATGTACTAACGCCATACATAAAAGCAATTTCTGTTTCATTCCTTTAGAGAATACTCTTGTTTTTTCATTCTTTCTTTCATAAAGATTAAATAGATTAAGCAGCTCTGTTGCCCTTGTGGTCCTAATTCTCTTGGAAACTCCGTATAAACTCCCAATCAGCATTAAGTTATCCCAGGCGCTTAAATCAACATAGACATTGGTCATTTCTGGAACAACCCCAATCTGTTCTTTGGCATAAAGAGCTTGCGTTTTAATATCAAACCCCATTATCGAGGCAGAACCAGAACTTGCCTCAATTATGCCGGTCAAAATCCTTTGGGTTGTCGTCTTACCTGCCCCATTTGGTCCAAGAAAGCCAAATATTTCACCTCTGATAACATTGAAAGTAATCTGATTGACAGCACTAATATTACCAAATCTCTTTGTTAGTCTGCTGACCTCAATAACTTTGTTAATTTTTTTGGCTCCTATTTTTTCCCAAACCTTTCTAACCTTTCTCTCCGACAATTTTCGCAGCAGGTATTGCGTAGTTCCCCGCCCCGCAACCAAAATCTAGCAGATAGGGGATGACTCTTTCGGAGCAGCTTTTATCACCACAAAACTGCCCTCACCAAATCCATATTTCCAATCCTGAACAGAACTGGTATCTTCAAGAGAATTTCCAAAAATTGTCTGAACAACTTCTATTCCAGAAAAGTTTGTCTTTTTTAGCCAGTTAATTACTTCTAAAGTGGAGTAAAATGTTGCTTCTGTATAAAATTTACTTTTTGATTTTTTCTTTGAATATACTTTCCCTAAAAGACTGTCCTTATCCACAAATCCAATGATGAAAAAACCGCCTGGTTTTAGTATTCTATGCACTTCCTGGAAAGATTTCCCTATATCATCTAAAAAACAGATCGTAGTTACCATTAAAGCAAAATCAAAAGTCTCATTCATAATAGATAGATTTTCTGCCACACCACTTATTACCTTCATCCCTCTGGATACCGCCAGCTCCTGCATCTTCAAAGAGGGCTCAATCCCGATTTTTATCCCTAAGGGGAGAGCAAACCTTCCACTGCCTGAGCCGATCTCAATTCCTTTTTTATCAGATGGAATGGAATGTTTTACTGCTTTGAGTTCAGACAGATAGACAAATCTATTGTCTTCAAACCATTTCTCATAGAGTTCATAGTAATTATCGAAAGGAGCCGTCCTAGCCACTTGAATATTATCCTTCCTGTTTTAGTATCAAGTCTCCTACATTGCCATTAAGTTCTCTCGCAACGGGTAAACATTTGATTTTAAAGAGGAAGAATACAGGATATCCCTCTCCATAAAGCGATTCAAAATTGCCCTGCCCTTTACTGATTATCACATCTGCATTGAGAAAAATGTCTCTAAACTCCTTAGAGCAGGATTCCAAAAAAGTTCCGGGAGCATCTGAACCATTTGATACTATTCTTGCGGATTTATCTATACCCGCTTCCTTTGCATCTTCCTCCAATGCATCATTTATAACAGGAGCACCTCTTACCCCATAACATAGTTCCTTGCCGGTTGATATCTCTTCTATCAATACCCTGTCGAAAACAGTCTCTCCTGCATTATCTGCAAGATAGAGAACTGTGTGTGCAGCTGCTAAGGATTCCTTAAATTTGTCGTACTCGAAAATGGCAAACTCGTGACTGGAGATATCTTCTAATTCTCTCTGTATTTTTACCGAATCATTTATGGCAAAATCAATCACATTACCTATGGCTGCAATTTTTAAAGCAGCAGCAAGAGAATCTTCGGCTTTCTTAACTTCCTCTCCCAGCTCGGGATACATATCAAGAGCCATTCTTTGCGAATCTTTTTTGATTTTTTTATATGGGTCGCTGTTAGAAGTAAGATTCCTTATCAGCCGATGAATTTCCGCTCCCATCTGCGGAGGGGTAGCATTTAACGGGAATCGTGGAATAAGTCTACATACTTCATCCAAGATTTTCTTCTGCAGGCGCTCATCTGCCCCAGCCATTCTTGAAGCGTCGAGTGCCTGTTTCAAAGCACAGGGAATGCAGTCCAAATAAGTCTTCATTTTTTATTTTTATCAGTTCCTTCAACTCTTCGGGCTGAAATAACCTTCCCAATTCTGATTTCTATTGTCTTAATAACCGGAGACTGTTCCTTTACAGTTTTATTTATTATTCGATAATATTCTAAAGATGACTCCCAGCTCATCCCCCCAATAAGACCTATTGTCTCCACCATATCACATTCCTACCCATTTGTTCAGTCTTTCATCAATGCTTCCATCTGGAAGCATACAATCTGGATGCGGATCTCCCTTTTCTTCCATCCAGTATCTTATGCAACTTTCCCAATCTCCTTTGCAATACAGCTCAATCCATTTTTTATCTAATCTCCCTTCTTCGTAAAATCTCTTCATTGGACATACCGCATACCATTTACAATCCATAGGAAGCACTTTCATCTTCATGTTTGATTGACACTATAGTTGTCTTAATTATGCGCCTGCATTTATTGACTGAAGGAATTTTACTTCTCCTTGTTCATGTGCATTCTTCTCCAAATACGACTTGAACTCTTTAGAGTTATAAATGAAAAGTTCCATATTTATCCTGCTGTACAACTTCCAAAAGCAACTTTTTCAAGCTCCTCTTCCAATTTCTCGAGCTTTACTAACATCTAAGGTATACGTTTGACAGGCACATAATTCCCCCTTTCTGGTCGATAAGCTGTGCTTACCTCATCCTTTTATCCCTACGGTTATTGCCGGACCTTCTATCGAAATCTTTTTCTGTTCTAAAATCTGGAAGCCAGCTTTCTCCATCGTTTTCCTGATCTCTTCCATGGTAAAATATCTCTCCCCCCACAACTTTTCTGCCAGAGTATCTGGGATGAAATCCACAAGTATCATTTGTCCCTGTCTTTTCAAGACTCTTACACACTCTTTAAGAACACGAGAAGGATTAGGAAACTCATGGAGGGAATACCTGCTAATTACGCTTGAGAAACTCGCATCCTCAAAATCTTTGAGGTTTTCAGCATTACCCTTGATACATTTAACTTTCCCCTTTATCTTCCCCCTCGCTTTTTCTAAGGTTTTCTTAAATTCGCTGTCCTGTATATCTACTCCTATGACTTTTACGTTCTTTCCTTTAGCAAGACGAACGACTAACTCGCAATTACCACAGCCGACATCTAACACTTTCTCGCCATTCTTTATCTTCTCTAAAATCATTTGGAACAACTGTTCTTTTAACTTATCGTAGAAGTTTTCGTCTGCATTTTCCATTCTCTGCCTCAATAATTACTCATTTCCTTTCAGTATTCCCACCAGATTTCTCATCAGAGAGGTTTTTGAAAAAATGCCTTAGGATAGCTCTTTCGGAGCAGCTTTTATCACCACAAAACTGCCCTCGCCAAATCCATATTTCCAATCCTGAACAGAACTGGTATCTTCAAGGGAATTTCCAAAAATTGTCTGAACAACTTCTATTCCAGAAAAATTTGTCTTTTTTAGCCAGTTAATTACTTCTAAAGTGGAGTAAAATGTAGCAAATCTTCCACTGCCTGAGCCGATCTCAATTCCTTTTTTATCAGAGGGGATGAAATATTTTACTGCCCCGTTTATTAACCGGACTGTTTTCCAAACCTCATTGCCTCAACGAACTCTTCCTGAAAATCCGGCCGTGTAGAAAGCTCGATATACTCAGCGTTCTTTGAGATATCCCCCATCTCCTTTTCCAGACGGCGCGAAAGCAGCGCCAGTTTTGCTCCGGAGGAGGCAGCATTGCCAATAAACCTTATCTTGGGCGAAACTACATCGGGAATCAGGCCGATTTGTTTGGCGTGATTGCGCCGGATGAAGTTTCCGAATGCCCCGGCTAAAAGAATCTCACTAATTTCCTCTTCACTTATACCTAACTCCTTCATCAGAATCTTCATTCCGGCAGCAATGGCCGCTTTAGCTAACTGTACCTCGCGCACATCCTTTTGGGTAATAAATATGGGCCGCTTACTGCGTGTGCCTTCTTTCTCCACTAAGAGAAAATCACGAGAACTTTCATTTTCCACAACCCGCCTTAAGAGTTTATCGGAAACCTTACCCTTTAGCTCTTTTTGCGAACAAATCTTTCCCGTTTCATCAATAATGCCCACCCTTAACAGCCCCGCTACCGCATCAATCAGCGCTGTGCCGCAGATTCCAAAAGGCAGGACATTACCAACCACATTAACCTCTACATCCTCACCCACTACCACTTTCTCAACGGCCCCGGTTGAGGCCCGCATTCCACTGGAGATCCTCGCCCCTTCAAAAGCAGGGCCGGCGGCAGTAGAGGCGGTAAGCAACCGCTCCCTGTTTCCCAGGATAATTTCTCCATTGGTGCCGATATCAACGATTAACTGTATCTCATCATTTCTATATGTTCCTGCAGCCAAAATCACCGAAACAGTATCCCCACCAACAAATCCGGCAATGTTGGGGAAAACGCAGAGGCAGCCTTGAGGATTTATCTGTATGCCTACACTTTTCGCCTTTACCTCAACTCCTTCTTTTACCGCTAAAGAAAAGGGAATAGAGCCAAGGTTTTCCGGGCTGATTTTAAGAAGCAGGTGCTGCATCGTGGAATTTCCTACTGCGGTGAGCTTATAGATATTTTTCGGGTTTATCTTTGCCACCTGGGCCAGTTCCTCAACCATCTCGTTAATTGCCTCAATGGTTCGATAATGCAGCTCATCCAACCCCTTTTTATTATTTAGACAGAAGTTTATCCGGGAAATGACATCATCGCCGTAGATAACCTGAGGATTCATTTTTGTTGAGATAGCTAAATCTTTGCCGCTGTTCAAATCGAGTAATGTCGCCACCATCGTTGTTGTGCCCAGGTCAAGGCTGATACCAAAACTGTCTTTAGCCGTATCGCCATTCTCCACACTGATTAACTCTCCATCAGAGAAAACGCAGGTTACCTTAAAGTCGCTTTTCTTTAAGACCTCGGGTAGCTGCCGGATAATATGAATGTCCGCCTTAAAGCTTTGTGGAAAGGCTTGCCGAATTATCTCTAAATCGGCCTTGGACTTTCCAAGGGTTGGAGAAGGAAGTTCTCGGTAGAACTTCTCCACGCTCGGATGAATCTCTTTTCTCGTTTCCATGCCGGTAGTGAGAATCTTCTGGGCAGAAAACCTTGATTCAAGGGGGATGTGGATGATGGTGGACTTAGAAATCCGCGACTGGCAGGCGAGGCGGATTCCTTTTTTTAGTTCTTCGGCAGAAATCATCCTTTTTTCCTCTGCCGTTGGCTCTGCCGCACCCTGCAATACCTCTACCCGGCACTTTCCACAGCTGCCTTGTCCGCCACAGGGAGTCTCCACAGTGATCCCTGCCCTCGCTGCCGCCTCCACCACCGGAGTGCCCGGCAGGACATAAACGGTTCTATTTTCCGGCTTAAAAGTTAGCTTAACCGAATGGGTCATCTTTAATATACCTGTTTTTGGAACTTCAGAATTTCACACTTCTGTAATTTATTATCATGGACCAGCGTTTCGGTGAATTTGCTTTCGAGGTAGAGTTTTGACATCTCTACCTCCGCTATAAAATCTTCTAAGGACAAATTGCGTTCTTCCATATGTGTTGGCAAGATAAAAATGATCCCTCCGGGTTTTAAAACTTCATAAACTTCATTCAACAGCTTCTTCTTATTATTCTATATATTTTCCAATTAACTCATTTATTATTGTATTATACTTCCCGAAGATGCTCCTGATCCTTTATCCAATCAGCCATTTCATTCCCTATTCTCTAATCCGATTTTATCCTTTTTTCAGTGTTTCAAGTTGTTCCAACGTCTTTTCAGCCACAGTCTTCTTGAATTTAAAGAAGTTCATACTTCTCTTAAGACAGGATTGTTTTTCTTCCTCATTGTCAAAATGTCTCATATATCCTTCCACTTTTTCTACATTTGACTCTACTTCCTGAGGTATCCTCTCGCTGTCATGTTTTACGGCTTCCTGAGGACATACCTCATGGCAATTGCCACAGCGGATACATTCATCCATATTTATTTCTGCTTTCTCATTAACCAGTGAGATTGCATCTACCGGACATTCTTCTACACATACGCCACACCCTACACATTCATCCTTGTCTACCCATGGCATTTTAACTACCCCCCTTCAGTATTCCCACCAGATTTTTTATCAATTCCGGTTTTTGCAAGAAGTAGCATTTCATTTTTCCAATCCTGAACAGAACTAGTATCTTCAAGGGAATTTCCAAAAATTATCTGAATGACTCTCCTTCACAAAAGTGGCTGTTGCATATCTTGTATTGTTCTTGCTATTTCCCATGTCTCTTTTTTGTTACGCAGTCGTTTTCCATTTACACTCTTCCAATGTTTCCAATATTCTTCTGCATTTGAGAACTTCTGTCCACATTGCTGACAAGTTAGCCCTGTCTTCATTTTTTAATTCCTCCTTTTCTTTCTCCGAAAACAACTGTTCCCAACCTCACCATATTACTTCCTTCTTCAACCGCTACTTTATATGAATTTGACATTCCCATAGACAATGTTTCCATCTTGACTCCTGGTAAACTAAGACCCTTAATTCTTCCGAATATGTTTTTTGTTTTCTTGAAATAGGGCCTGCTGTCTTCAGGATTCCCAAACCGAGGCCCCATTGTCATCAAACCTTCCAAACGGAGATATTCAAGTTTTGAAATCTCTCCAACTAAATTTTCAATCACTTCATATTCCGGTTTTACACCGGCTTTTGTCATTTCGCTGCCAATATTTATTTCTACTAAAACAGAAATCTTTTTCCCTGCTCTTTCCACTCTTTTATCAATTGCCACCGCCGTCTTTAAAGAATCGACCGTTTGGATTACATCAAAAATTTCAACCGCTTTGTTAATCTTATTTTTTTGTAAATACCCTATCATATGCCATCTAACTCTTCTTGCTTTCTCACTTAAAGCATCATGCATGTTCTCAGCTTCTTGTACATAATTTTCCCCTATGTCGGTAGCACCAACCTCTATAACTTCTTCAATTTCTTCTGGAGTCCGCATCTTAGAAGCTAAAACTATGGTTACATTATCTGGAATTTGCTCTCTGATTTTTTGGTAATTTTCTTTTATGCTCATTTTATTTCCTCATGATGCTTCATCTTCTCCCATATCTCTCTTGTGCTTCTTGCTGCTGGAGAATTTCCATATTCAACTACAGAGAGTTTTTCTATTTGTGCTTCTGTTACTTTCTCATCATACGGTATTGTTCCTATGAATTCTACCATAGACTGCTCGGCAAATTTTCTGATTTCCTCTGTCATCTCATCATTCAAATCAGACTTGTTAACTACAATTCCTGCCTTGATTCCAAAATGTCTCGCTACATCAAGAACGCGCTTCATATCATGGATTCCCGAAACGGTCGGTTCTGTTACAACGAGAGCGTAGTCTGCACCTGTCAGAGAAGCTATTACAGGACAGCCTGTCCCGGGAGAACCGTCTATTATCACCTTATTAGCATTCACACGATTAGATTCTTCAACGGCTTTCATCCTCACCAACGTAACAAGTCTACCTGAATTTTCCTCTGCTGGCAGAAGTCTCGCATGAGTCATAGGTCCAAATCTTGTCTTTGATATGAACCATTCTCCATTGATTGCATCACTCAATTTCACAGCTTCATCTTCGCACACAAGATAACACACACCACAACCTTCGCAGGATACCTGGTTAATACGGCACTTCCCGCCTTCCACTTCCCCAACAGCGGAAAATCTACATTCCTTAATACACTTTCCACATCCAGTACATTTAGCCTCATCAATTTCAGCTAACTTGCTGCCGCTGAACGCCCCCCTTTCCCGGACCTCAGGCTCCAGGATAAGATGCAGGTCAGCAGCGTCCACATCGCAGTCCGAAATCACCTTGTTTTCAGCTAAAGCTGCGAAACAAGCAGCCACCGATGTTTTTCCGGTTCCACCTTTCCCGCTTATTATAACAAGTTCCAGCGGTTTCTTCTCAAAAGTAGTTGTCTCAAGCTTTGTAATCCCACCAGAGGGAAATTCTGTCCGGACTACCTTTCCCACAACTCTTTTCTCTTTTGCCTTCTTCTTCATCTCCTCGGCAATAGTCCGGAATAACTTCCTATATTCAGGAAGCCCCTCAACAACTATATCCCCAACAGAGTAAACCTTTGCTATTTTTCTGTCATCTGGAATCTCCCCTACTACTTCCAAATTTGCATTCCTTAAATATTCCTTTAGTTCGCTGTTTCTGTATTCAGCACGGTTGACCAGGACAACTGGTTCCTGATTTATCTCCCTGCACATATTCACCGCAAGCTGTAAATCATTAACGCCGAAAGGAGTCGGGTCAGTAACGAGCACACACAAATCTGCATCCTTCACAGTTTCCACAACGGGACATGCAGTTCCGGGAGAAGAATCATATATATTTATACCTCCGCCTGCACATTCCTTAACCTTCCTGACCAATCTCGGAGCCATCCCGCCTTCAGCAGTTTCAAGAAGCGCATAATGAACATCTATATCCCCACTCTTCCCATGCCTGATGATTCCTATTTTCCTCTTTTTCTCAACAATTGCATCTACAGGGCAGACTATCTTACATGCTCCACACGCATGGCATAGCTCCGGAAAGAAAAGAACTTTATCCTTCACCACAGCTATGGCATTATAATTACAGGCTTCTGCACATTTTCCGCAGTGGATGCATTTTTCTTCATCAACTCCCATGGGCGATAGAATTTCTACATCTTCTTCCTTTTTAATCTCCGGCTTCAAAAAAAGATGCCCGTTAGGCTCCTCAACATCACAATCAAGATACGACACTCTCTCCCCGGAATTAGCAAGAGTTGCCGCTATATTTGTAGAGACAAAGGTTTTACCTGTTCCGCCTTTCCCGCTTGAAATCGCTATTTTCATATTTCTATCCCCCGACTCATAATTTTTTGCCTGCATCAGAACCCGATTTTATTGTATAAATTTCCTCCACTCTGATTTCAACAATTCCTTTAGGAGCCTGTCCAGGCCTCTTTGACTGCATAAATTCTTTCCCCTTCTCGTAAATTGCCCCTTCTGAATAATATGTTGCTGTTCCCTTAATTTTGTAAGCTTCTTCCGGGTCCGGATTCCAAAAGGATACGCAAACTTTCTTGTTCTCCTGAATATTTTGTTTCGTTTGTTTCATAAAGTTATCTAATAGCAAAATTGTCTCATCATTAAGAGTTGTCTTCCAATAAATTGGGACAACATTTGGATTCCCTTCTTTATCCGCTGTTGCAAAAGCAACTACAGGCTCCCTATTGAATAGTTTCTTTACTTCATCTGGGATTTTCACTTCGACAATCTCCTTTCCATTGTTTAAGAAACATAATCTAAACAGGTCTTCTCCTATATTTGTATAATCTCTCCTGCTTTTACTTGAACAAAATCATCCTTGTACTTATCCCTGAAAATGCTTTCAGCCTCATCCCCGCTGCAATGGCATGGCCCTGCCTTCTTAACCCCTAACTTTCTAAATTCATCTACAATAACATTTATCATCCTTCTGTCGCTACCCATCAAGTGAAAACCACCAAGTACCAGATAAATATCTTCGGTGCTAAAAGTCTCTCTCACCTTCCCGAGAATCTTAACAATCCCTGGATGAGCGCATCCTGTTATTACCGAGAGCCCATTATCGCTTCTAACTACAAGTGCCTGTTCAGGCATATACTGTCCCTCGTATTCCCCTGTAATCTCTCCTGTAGCATATATATCTTTAGCAATCTCAGTAACTTTATCCGATTCAATAAGCTCTCCTTTAAGTCCACCAACTTTATTTTTAAATCCCGCACTAAAACCCGGACAGCCATAAACCTTCAGCCTTTCCTTTGAGCTCAATATTTCCCACAACCCTCCTGTATGGTCCCAGTGGTCATGGGATATAACAACTGCCGTAAGACTGGAAATATCCACACCCATACTTTCCATATTCTTAAGCAACAAAGATGGTTTTTCTCCTGTATCAAACAGTATGCAATCGTCAACCAGGACTGAGAATCCCCACCCTGTCAAGAACCTTTCATCCAAATTAAGTTTGTCAAAAAGTACTTTAATCTCCATTTTGAGTAACCCCTATAATTTTATTCACTATCTCCATAAATTTTCTTCCACCTTCAGTTTCTACATCCGAACTCAAGAAGGATTTACCCTCATCAGAAGCTTCCACTATACTGGGCTCGATAGGCAAACTTCCCAAAAAAGGAATCTTTAAGGTATGAGCCATTCTCTGTCCGCCTCCAGCTTTGAAAATGTCAACACTTTTACCACAGTGAGGACAAATAAAACCGCTCATATTCTCAATTATGCCAGTGAGAGGAACATTCAACTGTTTAACAAAATTTATGCTCTTTTTTACATCCAGAAGAGAGATTTCCTGCGGAGTAGTCACTATAATTGCTCCTGTTACATCTTTTATGAGCTGGCAGACTGAAAGTGGTTCATCTCCTGTCCCCGGAGGAGCATCAATAATGAGATAGTCAAGTCCGCCCCAATTTACATCAGCTAAGAACTGCCTTATTACAGTCATCTTCAAAGGCCCCCGCCAGATAACCGGTGTATCATGGGAATCTAACAGGAAAGCTATACTAATTACTTTCAAATTATCGCCGAGAGAAGCAGGTTCTATACTTTGTTCTGAACCAGTGAGATGTACGCCTTCCATCCCAAGCATTTTGGGAACATTGGGACCATGTATATCCACGTCTAAAAGCCCCACCTTCATACCCTTTTGAGAAAGCGCCCATGCAAGATTAACTGCAATAGTTGATTTCCCCACGCCGCCTTTCCCGGACAGAACAAGGAGCTTACTTTTTATCCTGCTCATACGTTCATTAACTCTCTTTCCCTGCTCGTCAATTTGTTTCTTTTTTTCTTCCATGGTTTTTTGCATTTTCACCTGGCTCTATTAAAGTAATAACCCATCATCATCTCTGGCAGCATCTTTTGGGGTCATTGCGAGGAGTGATAGCGACAAAGCAATCTCAGAGATTGCTTCACTTCGTTCGCAATGACACACTGCACTAGTAGGGACGATATCCGTAAGGTACTCCGTAACCTCCCATATCTGGCATCATTCCATAGCCTGACTGACCGTAGGGCATCCCATAGCCTCCATATGGTGCATATGCACCATATCCTGGCGAATACGGGTACCCATAAAACGGTCTCCGTCCCATACCTCTACCCATACCTCTACCAAAGCCCCTTCCCCAACCTAAGCCGAGTCCGAGTCTACCGCCTATGGGATTCATAGAGCCGGGGACAGGATAACCTGCACAAAACCCTGCTGCCCTTCCGGTCATAGGTCCCATACCCCCTGGTCCAGTTCCATTACCACCTGGCATAATCTTTCACCCCCTTTCTGCTACACTAAGAACCATCATCACTCAATTCCCCAAAAACCTACTTACATTTATTACACAAACCCAGAAAATGAATCTGGTGAGAATCTATACTGAAGTCGTATTTCTTTGAGAGAGTTTGTCCAATTTGTTTCAATATTTTTGTTTCCTCATCAACAAGTTCGCTGTAATCAATTATTCTTCCACAACCTCTACACACTAAATGGTGGTGATGGTTTGTATTTGGACCTTCAGCCAGCTCATATCTGCTTCTTCCATCACCAAAGTCAAATTTGAAAACTAAACCCATGCGAACAAGAAGTTCCAGGGTCCGGTAGACGGTAGTAAGTCCTATACCAGGATATGCTTTGTGAACACTGAGATAAATATCCTCGGCACTAAGATGTTTTTTTGACTTACTCAAAGTACTTAGAATTGCCTGCCTGGGCACCGTCATTCTATATCCATAGCCTGCAAATTTACCGTGCCACCATGGAGGACCTCCAACCACTATACTCACGCTCCTTATTGGTAATGGTTTTCACTTCCATTAAAAATATACAACATAAACAAATTCTTGTCAAGAAAAAAATGCGGGGGTGTCAAGACAAAATAGGAAAACCGAGGAGCCGACAAATCACACATTTTCCTTTTAAATTGACTTTCTCTCCAGAAATTACTAATATGGATTAGATAAACATAGCAAAATTCATGATTTTAGTAGAAATTTGGAGGAACATGTGCCAAAGGCAAAGGTATTGGTTGTTGATGACGAGAAAGATATTGTAGAGTTAGTCCAGTATAACCTGAAGAAAGAAGGTTACAGAGTAATTTCTGCCTGTGACGGTGAAAGAACTATGGATTTAGTTAAGAAAAAGCTGCCGGATTTAATTATTCTGGATTTAATGCTGCCCGGGATGGATGGTTTAGAAGTATGTCGTATATTAAAGAAGGATTCCCGCACATCAGGTATTCCTGTTATTATGCTCACGGCTAAGGGAGAGGAAACTGATATTGTGGTAGGTTTAGAATTGGGAGCAGATGATTATGTAACCAAACCGTTTAGCGTGAGACAGTTAGCAGCAAGAGTGAAAGCAGTATTACGAAGGGCATCTACTGCTATTCAGGAAAAGGATTTGATAAAGATTAATGATTTGGTAATTGACTCCACTAAATATGAGGTTACTTTGAAAGGGAGACTTTTGGCGCTCACTTCTATCGAGTTCAAGTTGTTAAGGTGCCTGGCAGGAAGCCCCGGGAGAGTTTTTACCCGTGACCAGTTGTTGGATAGAGTCTGGGGTGATGAAACCTTCATAGTAGACAGAGCGGTTGATGTTCACATAAGAAGACTACGTAAAAAATTAGGGAGAGCCTCCGGTCTAATAGTTACTGTTAGAAGCATTGGATATAAATTCAGGGAATAGGATATGATAAGAACCAAAATTGTCTGGAAATTGTTCCTGACCTATATAGGTCTAATTGTTATCTGCGCGTTGACTGTTGGCATTTTTTCGACAGTGTCATTAAGGAATTACTACTTAGGAGGAATAACATCCAATCTTAAATCCAACGCCCACCTGGTTAGGAATCTTGTAAAACCAGACTTATCCTCCGGGAAATTATCAAATATTGACTCTCAGACTAAAATTTTGAGCAAAGAGATTGGCACAAGAATTACCATCGTAGATAAAGAAGGAATTGTTTTAGGGGATTCTCAGGAAGACCCGGGCAGGATGGAGAATCACGCTGACAGACCGGAGATAAAAGAGGCTCTATCAGGAAAAACAGGAAGAAGTATTCGCTATAGCAATACCCTCAAGATGGATATGATGTATTTAGCTATTCCCGTCATGCAGAATGGTCAAGTCATGGGAATAACTCGCCTTTCTCTGCCATTGACGGAAGTAAGAACAAAGATAGCATATATCCATAAGATAACCATTCTCGGAGCGTCACTTGCTACAGTTGTTGCCCTGGGAATTGGATTTATGACAGCTAGAATGATCACTAAACCTCTACGGGATATGACAAACTTAGCCAGTGAAATAGCCAGCGGAGACTTTACCAGAAAGATAAAGGTTCGCTCTGGGGATGAGATAGGACAGCTCGCTCAGACCTTCAACCAGATGACAGAAGAACTGAAGACGAAAATACAGACTATTACTGAAGATAGAAACGAAATGCGAGCAGTGCTTACCAGTGTAATTGAGGGGGTAATAGCTATTGATAAGGATGAGAGAGTGATACTTTTTAATTCTGCCATTGAGGAAATGCTCAATCTCAGCAGGGACAAAGCAATAGGAAAATTTTTCTGGGAAGTAATTAGAAACAATGAATTGAATACCCTCTTAAAAGAAGCGGCGGAGAAAAGGAAACTTCAGACGAAAGAATTAACTCTTTTTCTCCCTCAGGAGAAGATATTTGAAGTTCATGCCCTGCCCATTAAAAGTGAAGAAGGTATTTCAGGTGTAGTGGCTGTATTACACGATATCACAGAGATTAAGAAACTTGAGAAAATGCGGATTGAATTTGTTGCCAATGTTTCTCATGAATTACGCACTCCTCTTACCTCAATCAAGGGATTTATTGAGACCTTAAAGGATGGCGCCATTGATGACTCTGAGAATAATCGCCGATTTCTCAACATCATTGAGACGCATGCAGAAAGGCTTAACAACCTGATAGATGATCTACTTCAACTTTCCCGAATAGAATCCAGAGAGATTGGGATGGAACTTCAATCGATAAACCTTAGAGAGTTAGTGGAAAATGTAATCTCAAATTTAAAAGAAGCCGTAGAGCAAAAAGGGCACACAATAGAGATAGATTTTCCTGCTAACCTTCCTCGAGTTAAAGCGGACCCGGAGAAGATGGAACAGGTTTTAAGTAATCTGCTTGATAATGCAACTAAGTTTACTCCTGAGAAAGGGAGGATATGTATCAGAGCAATTGATAAAGGAAAAGATATACAGATTGAAATATCCGATACAGGTATTGGCATTCCACAGAAGCATCTACCCCGCCTTTTTGAACGCTTCTACCGGGTGGACAAAGCGCGTTCAAGAGAACTCGGGGGGACAGGTTTGGGATTAGCCATTGTTAAACATATTGTTCAGGTACACGGTGGAAAGGTAGGGGTAGAAAGCAAACCTGACAAAGGCTCAAAGTTCTTCTTCACTCTTCCTAAAAATCCGTTCTCCTCATAAAATTCCACCATCAAGTCGTTCGCAAAATTTAACCTTCCCGTAATATTCCTGTAATACTCATAATGTATACTCATGAGTGAAAAAAAGGAAAGAAGGGAGTGATGAATTATGATATAGGGTGAAAATGCGTAGAGGCAAAGTGGGATGAGACGAAAATGAAAAGGAGGGAAAGGGAAATGAGGAAGTTGATTGCGGTAGTAGGTGTATTGTTCCTAACAGGGACTATCTGGGTTAGTAACACTTCTGCGTTGGATGTAGGTGAAAGTGAATTCTACGGTTATACATGGGTGCGTTACACTTATGAGCAAGAAGATGGAGGGGAGAGTGAAAACGAGTTCAGTATCCCGAGAGTATATCTGAGATGGAAAATGAAACTTGATGACAAGGTAGATGCAAAGGTAACTCTCCAAATGGAGAACAAACACTATGCCCAATCTAAATATGATGCAGAAAAAGAATCCAACAAGTCAATAGCGGATTGGAGCACGGTTGTGAAGTATGCTTATTTAGATTTGGGACAGTACATTCCGGATGGAAAAATCAGAATTGGATTGCAGAAAACCTACTTCGGTGTGATTGATACCTGGGAATACCCCTTGATTGAAAAAGCGCTTGAAGATAAGCAGAAAGTTCTTGCCAGTGCAGATTTAGGTGTAGGCGTAGTTGGTTACATTCCGGCAGGGTTTGGAGAATATGCCCTGGCAGTGTACAACGGAACAGGATACAAGCACATTGAGGATAACGATGCTAAGGCTGTGTGCGGAAGCATTTCAGTCATTCCCACACCCGGGTTTACCCTCCGCGCCTCTGCTTATACAGGCAAGAAAAATGAAAATGAGGAAGATATGAGACGCTATGCAACGGTAGCGCGGTTTGCCAAAGGAGATTTTTCAAGCTTCTTTGAATACCTGAGGTCTGAAGATGGAGATAAAAATGGGGGAGGTTACTCAGTATTTGCTGACTATGATTTGACGGAAAAGCTGTCAATCGCCGGACGTTTTGACCGATGGGATGCAGACAAAGATGCAGAAGGTAAGGAGACTAAATGCTACATTGCCGGTTTTAACTATGACCTGGCAAGGAACGTTCTTCTCCAGGTAAACTATCAACGCGAGGATAAAGAAACCAAATCAGATGCCAATATCTGGAGAGTTCAGACAAAATTTTCCTGGTAGAGTAACTTTTTGCAAAGGAGGTGCTTAAATGAAGAAGATTATAGCAGGGTTAACGGGGGTGATGCTTCTCATAGGCAGTGCACTTCCAATAATGGCTGGAGGTAGCAAACTGGTATTAACTGGCTCAACAACAGTTTTCCCTATTGCTCAGAAAACAGCGGAGGTCTATTGTGATAACCACCCTGAGGTAGAAATTTCAGTGCGTGGAGGTGGTTCCGGGGGAGGTGTTGCGGCTCTCATTGATGGGACATGCGACATTGCCAATGCTTCCCGCCCAATGAAAACGAAAGAGCTGTTTAAAGCAAGAGGAAAGGGAATAGACCCTGTTGCTCATGTAATAGCAATGGACGGTATTGCTGTGATTGTTCATCCTGAAAACTCTATGGATAAGCTGAGCATGGTTCAGCTCAAAGACATTTACACGGGAAAGATATCCAACTGGAAAAGAGTAGGTGGGAAGAGAGGCGTAATTGTTGTAGTTTCCCGTGATTCAGCAAGCGGGACGTTTGAGTGTTTCAACAAAATGGCGCTCAAGAAAGAAAAGGTGAGGCCGGACGCGCTTCTCCAGGCTTCTAACCAGACTGTAGCTATGACAGTATCAAAAACGCCTGGAGCAATAGGTTATGTAGGAATTGGATATCTCAGTCCGCAAGTTAAAGCTCTAAAGGTGAATGGAGTAAACCCTTCAAAGAGAACGGTCTCTAACGGCACCTATCCAATAGCCCGCCCGCTGTATATGTATACGGATGGAAAGCCAAAAGGACTGACCGGCCGTTTCATCTCATTCATTATGAGTGCGAAAGGGCAGAAACTTGTGGAGGAAGTAGGTTTTGTCTCAGTGAAATAGTAAATATTCGGTGAACCGTGTGTCATTCTGAGGAGCGTTAGCGACGAAGAATCTATAGAGATTCTTCGCGGAGTTTACACTGAGTGAAACGAATGTGCTCAGAATGACAGGTCGGAACACAGTCGACTGAAATACTATGCAGAGACGCTTTAAGGAAAAACTAATCCGGGATACTTTTTTGGTTTTTGCGTGTGTCTCTTTTCTTTTTCTGACGGGAATAATCATTATTCTGGTCAAAGAAGGCAGCCCTATTTTCAAAGAGTATGGTGTTTTTCACCTTATTTGTGGTAAGAGCTGGTATCCAACATATGAACCCCCAGATTTTGGAATCCTGCCTTTAGTTTTAGGTTCTCTCTGGGTCACTTCTGGAGCATTGATTATTGCTGTGCCTTTAGGGATAGGCTCAGCAATCTATATTTCAGAAGTAGCTCACCCTGAAATAAAAAAACTCGTAAAGCCGGTTATAGAACTTCTCGCCGGTATTCCTTCTGTGGTTTATGGCTTCTTTGGAATAGTAATTGTAGCGCCCTTAGTGCAGGAATTTTTTGGTTTACCTGTGGGATTGAATGCTTTTACTGCCTCCATCCTTTTAGGTATTATGGCAATCCCGACTATAACCAGTATTTCGGAGGATGCCATCTCTTCAGTTCCCCAAAGTTTCAAAGAGGCATCTTATGCCTTAGGAGCAAATAGATGGGAGACAACTGTTAAAGTAACCGTTCCCGCAGCAGCGGGTGGGATAAGTACCGCCATTATTCTTGGTATGGGCAGAGCTATTGGTGAGACAATGACTGTGTTGATGGTTGCTGGCGGAGCGGCGGTTATCCCTCGTTCTTTTTTTCAACCTGTCCGGACAATGACTGCTACTATTGCCGCTGAGATGGGAGAGACAGTTGTGGGGAGCAGCCATTATCACGCTCTATTTGCTATTGCCATAGTCCTTTTTGTGATAACTTTGTCCTTTAATATTATCGCTGACCTCTTAGCTCAGAGATTCAGGAGAAGATTGGGATGAAGCCAAGAAAGATTAAAGAATTTATCGGTTTCGGAACCTTAAGATTATCCGCAGTATCTATTCTATTAACACTTTTTGTTATCCTTTATTTTATCGCCACAAGGGGAATAAGGGTAGTCAACTGGCAATTCCTGACTCAAATGCCTCGTGATGGAATGACTGCCGGTGGAATTCTACCGGCAATCCTGGGCACGCTTTATCTAACTATCTGTGCAATTTGTTTTTCACTACCTCTCGGAGTAGCCTCAGCAATATATTTGACTGAGTATGCGAGACAGGGAAGGTTAGTAAGAATAATTCGCATTGGGGTAAATAACCTTGCGGGGGTTCCTTCCGTAGTCTTTGGACTTTTTGGACTGGCAGTGTTTGTTAAATTCTTTGGTTTTGGAGTATCAATCCTGTCAGGCGGTCTTACGTTAGGGATATTAATATTGCCTACAATCATTCGTGCCACTGAAGAAGCGTTATTGGTCGTCCCCCAATCTTTTCGCGAGGCTTCTCTGGCTCTGGGAGCAACTAAGTGGCAAACTATTCACAAAGTAGTACTTCCAAATGCCATCTCGGGGATAATGACCGGCTCAATACTCGGTATAGGCAGGGCTGCCGGCGAAACTGCACCCATACTTTTCACCGCCGCAACGTTCTATACAACAAGACTTCCCCGTTCAATCTTTAGCGAAGTGCAAGCGCTTCCCTATCACATCTATGCTCTGATGACCGAGGGAACACACCCTGAATCCCAGGTCCCAATTGCTTATGGAACAGCGCTGGTCCTGCTATTCTTAGTCTTAGGAATAGATTTAATTGCAATTGTCATGCGCAACCGGTTCAGAGGGAGGAAGAAATGGTAATTAGGATTCAAAATGAAAAGTTAAGAATTCAGAATGAGCAGGCTGACAGAATGGATAAAGATATCAAGATTTCAGTTCGTGATTTAAACATCTGGTATGGAAATACACAAGCAATCAGAAATGTAACTCTTGATATTGAGGCAAACAAAGTTACTGCTATTATTGGACCCTCGGGCTGCGGAAAATCTACATTGATTAGAGCTATTAACCGGATGAATGATATTATCCCTGACGCAAAGGTCAAAGGAAAAATCTTTTTGGACGGAGAGAATATTTACAGCAGTGACATGGATGTAGTCGAGGTAAGAAGAAAAGTAGGGATGGTCTTTCAGAAATCTAATCCTTTCCCTAAATCTATCCTTGAAAACGTTGCCTATGGACTTAAAATCAATGGGCTCATTAAAAAGAAAAACCTGCTTGAGGAAAGGGTTGAGCAATCCTTAAAAGGTGCTGCTTTATGGAATGAAGTTAAAAATAGATTGCACGATTCGGCTTTTGATTTATCGGGAGGGCAGCAACAGCGCCTGTGCATTGCCCGCGCTCTGGCAGTTGAGCCGGAAGTGGTTCTTTTTGATGAACCCTGTTCTGCTCTGGACCCAACAGCTACGGCTAAGATTGAGGAATTGATTCAAGACTTAAAGAAGAAATATACTATCATTATCGTGACTCACAATATGCAGCAGGCAGCCAGAATTTCCGATTTTTGTGCTTTTCTTATGCTGGGGGAGCTAATAGAATATGATAAGACTGATAAAATATTTACTGCCCCCTCTAAGAAAATTACTGAAGATTATATCACTGGAAGATTTGGATAAGGGGTTGGCGCACAACCCCCAAGGAAGGAGCGAAAGATGGAAAGGCATTTTGATGAGGAATTGAAAGAGTTGAACAAACAGTTGTTGAGGATGAGCGCTTTTGTTGAGGAAGCTATCAGCCGTTCAGTAAAAGCATTAGTGGAGCGTAAAGATGATTTAGCACGTGAAGTTATCAAACATGAAGAAAAGATAAACATATTAGAATTAGAAATAGATGAATTGTGCCTTAGGCTCTTAGCTCTCTATCAGCCAGAAGCTATTGATTTGAGATTTATTACCTCCGTGATGAAGATCAATAGCGACCTTGAACGTGTAGCTGACCAGGCAGTTAATATCGCTGAACGAGCTCAGGAGATAATTAAACAGCCTCTTCTCAAACCATTGATTGATATTCCGCGTATGGCAATGTTAGCCCAGAAGATGGTAAAGGATTCCATTGATTCCCTGGTCAATAAGGACGAGACATTAGCCAGAGATGTATGCAAAAGAGATGATGAAGTGGATAATCTCAACGACCAAATATTTAGAGAACTCCTGACCTATATGATGCAGGACCCTAAGGCAGTTACAAGGGCGATAGAACTTATCTTGGTAGGAAGACACCTTGAGCGGATAGCTGATCATGCTACGAACATTGCTGAAGATGTTATCTATTTTCTTAAGGGCAAAACCATAAAGCATCACATAGAAGATTAGCCTGAACTGTTATCACTGCTTTACTAACATCTTACTTGCAGCGTCATTTGCCGCTAAAACTATTGGATATTTCGTTGGGGCAGAAGTTAGCCGCGGATGTGTTGCAATCTGAAGAGTTTCAAGTTCTGAAAAGGAGACTCTTTTCTGTATAGCAATTCCAATTGCATTTATTAGTTCTCCACAACTTTCTCCTCCTGCAACCTGCCCTCCCATGATAATTCCTGAATAACTTGAAAAAATTAATTTAATTTTTATCTTATTTGCATTGGGTAAAGCTGCTGG
Source organism: bacterium (assembly GCA_030606215.1). Lineage (GTDB taxonomy): Bacteria > NPL-UPA2 > JAUVJM01 > JAUVJM01 > JAUVJM01 > JAUWGW01. The sequence goes on along the minus strand of JAUWGW010000002.1, from coordinate 15,398 downwards.
ATGTTTATCAATCCCTTCAAAATTACCAATAGTAATTTCAAAGCCTTCTTTTCGTGCATTTCCTTCCGTCAACCCTGCAGAACCTAAAGCCAAACCATCCACATATGTCGAGTATATACCTAATGCTCCTTTGTTTTCACGCACCACTCTTAGATTATAGAGACTTGCCCCTGCAACCCTTGCTTCAGATGTTGCAGTTGAAGCAAGCATGACAAGAACCTCTCTCCGTGTAAAAAAGTCTCTTTTTAATGCGCAATCTCCTACAGCAAATATATCTGGGTCGTTTGTTCTCATATATTCATCGACCCATATTCCACTCTTTTTCGTCATATCTAATCCAGATTCAACCGCTAAATCTGAATTTGGGATAGAGCCTATGCCCAGAATAACACAATCCACATCTACTGTTTCTCCATCCTCAAATTTTGCTTTTTCCACTCTTTTATCTCCTACAAACTCTATTACTCTTTTATTTGTTAAAACTTTCACCCCTTCTGATTCTAATTTTTCTTCCACTAATGAACCAAACTCCAAATCAAAAGAATTTAGCAACAAACGAGGGAACATCTCAACCAAGTAGACAGTTGTCCCCTTTATTTTAGAAATTTCATCAGCGAACTCAACTCCTATAAACCCTCCACCTACAACTAAAACATTTCGGGATTTCCTTATTGTTGCTACCATCTTTTTGAGATATCCCATCTCTTTTTCTATTTGATAGATTCCTTCTTTTTCAACTCCTAAAATAGGGGGAATAAAAGGTTTTGAACCTAAAGCAAGAACCAACTTCTCGTAAGGGAAGTCATTACCTTCCTCCGTGCTAACAGACTTCTCTTTTCTATTTATTTTTTTCACCTCATCCATAATTATCTCAATCCCTGCTTTCTCCAAAGGAAGCATTGAGAGTCCATTCTCTTCAGGATTTCCCATGCTTGAAACCATATAGGGGATCCCACAAGGAATTACGCCCTTTTCTACGTTTTTGATTAATGTTATGTCTTTTTCTGGGTAATATCTATGTGCAGTAAGTGCACTTACCATCCCAGCAGGTCCTCCACCTATTACCACTACTCCCTTCTTCATTATCGTTTCCCCCTTCCATTTTCACAAGTTTCACTGCTCACATTTCACTCATTCAATATAGACCCTATCACCACCCTCATTTTTATATACTAATTATATATTTTACCCAGATAGCAATGTCTTCTTTATCTTCAGTTCCAACCTCTGTTCTTGATATCCCGGATTCCGGCAATTCCCTATAATAATAGGATGAGCGGTAAATAGTAGTTACAGGTATGTCTTTGGCTCGTTTCTTCATTTAAAAACAGGTAGGGCAGGTTCCCGTAGGACAACTTGGCCCGGAAGAACCTGAACCGCCCTTCCCTACACTGAACGCCCCAAAAGTCTTCTCAATATTCTTGCTATTGCACTTCTTGCATTTTAGTTCCGTTTTTTCAGAAGTCATCCCTAATAATAACTCGAACTTCTCGCCACAATCTTTACATACATAAGTGTAAATTGGCATAATTCTACTCTCCTCTTGTCAGATTATCAAGTCTCTTCTTGCCCTTCCAATCCCATCCTCATCACAACCGTTTCCCACGATATGCTGCAATATATTCCATCCCGTATTCATCCAACCCCATCGCCGCTCTGGCTGAAAGAAAAGTGTTTACCATCCCGGGCTCACACGGATCAATAATAAATCCATCACAACCTGCCGCAATAAGCATTGCAAGAAAAACTTTATTTAGATTATTGCGAGCGGGAAATCCATAAGAGATATTTGATAACCCGAGCGCAAAATGAGCCTGCGGAAATTCCTTTCCGGTAGAAGTGATAGCATCCAGTATAAACCCTGCCTGCCCTGGATTGGTTGATGCTGGACGCACCATGTGGTCGAAATATACCCTGTCCAGTGAGATACCTTCAGCCTTAATTATTCCTGCCAGTTTCCTTGTAATCTCCATTCGTCCATCGTAGTCTTCCGGCATGCCGCTGTCATCCATTGTTAAAGCAACTACACCAGTCCCATATTTCTTCACAATTGGCAGGATATTTTCAACTCGCTCCTTTTCCCCCGTTATAGAATTTATTATTGTGCCTTCTCTATTACATAACTTTAACCCTTCTTCAATAGCAGAAGGATTTGCCGAATCGAAAACAAGAGGAAGTTCCGATGCTTCAGATATTACTTCAGTCAACCATTTCATATCCTCAATTTCCTTGGATGGGTCTCCTCCCGCATTCACATCTATGTGAGTTGCTCCTGCTTCAACCTGCCTGCGAACCTCTTCTCCAATAAAATCAGCATTCCTCTTCCAAACTTCTTCCCTGATTCTTTTCCGTGTCATATTGATGCGCTCTGCAATAATCGTAAACATATCCCCCCCCTCCATACTCTGCGATTAATAAACCATATATCTCCCCTCTTTTATTACCAAAGCCCTAACCAACTCAAGTGCTACCTCCTGACCGATGTAGTTTATCCTACTCTCATTGGTATTGTCAATAAAGCAATTAATGAAATTAATGAAAGTGGCTGATTAGGAAGTTAATGAAAAGAAACAGCAGAACGAAAAATGCTATTTACAAAACAATTGGTTATACTTGTGCAACACTTATCGGAAGAGCTAAGCTACTTGGTTTACCTATTTCACTTGGCAGCGATTCGTTTTACTTTTCCATGTTCCCAGATAGCTATCGGACGCCCAGCCTTTTTATGCCGCTCGACGACTTCCTTTACAGCCTGCTTCAAGGCAATGACAGCTTTATCTTGAAGTGATCTTCGCTTTTTCATATCCTACCTCGCTAATGCTTTTATTATATCAAACAGTTCCTGATTGATGACACAAACATGATTATTCTTTCCCCTGGCAATTAGAGCTGGTATGGAACCAGCATTATTGAACAACATCCAGGAATCTACTAAAGGTTGGTATAATTTTAAAAAATTACAGGTCGAACGCTTAAAGCGGCGTTTTACATCTTGAATCGGCACATCGTGTCCACCCTCTGCAACTCTATCCTTAATACGTGCTATAGCGAGTTCTGCATCCGGAATCCACAAGAAGAAAAGATGAAGTCTATATCCTCTTGTTTTTAATTTCTTAAAAAGATTTATGTATAGCTTTCCTGCAAGTGTCGATTCAAATGCAAAGTCAACGTTCATTTTCATATATTCATGTATTTGACTTAAGACGAGTCTACCCGCTTTTATCGCAGCACTACGAGGTGAAAAGGGCGATAAACCTTGTGCAATAAGATCAGCATTCACAAAATTGGGACATTTGACATAATCTGGCAAAAATTTGCTTGCAAATGTAGTTTTTCCCGAACCGTTTGGCCCAGCTATTATATAAACGTTCCTGTTTTTCATTAGTTAAAATTGTACCTTAAACAAAAACCCTCTGCAACATTTATTGTCGCAGAGGGGCTATCCGCATAGTTCGAATATCGTTCAGATTGGCTCCCCGAACGAGACAGTAGGCAAATTACACAACCCATGGAAATATGGTTACTCATAAAGATGTATAAGCGCCGGGGGAAAAGCTTTGCTATCAGTTTAGGCATCCCTCTGCCCGAAAAGCCACATCTGAGGAAGAAAAACTGAACAAATCAACCAGCTACTATCAAGCTCGTTTTGGACCTCCGCGTCAGCGGAATTTTCCCTGGCAAGCTCCTTTACAGATTCTTCCGGGAACAAAGAATAGGTTTACGTCCCCGGTTTTCTAACCTGCCTATATTTCAAACCTTGCATCTATCTCTCGCCTCGAAAGATGTGTTTTCCCTGTGACCTTGACTTTGACTAATCCCTTGACTTCCTTGGTAGGAAAATCCACTATTAGTATCTTTGTCTCCCTCTGCAAAATACTGCAATCATGAGGTGTTGCCCATAAAGGGTCTGCATCATCATCAATAAATTTGTGTACTTCTATACTTTGTTGCCCCTGATAATTTTCCCAATCAAGAGTTACCTTTGAGTCGAGAATGTTTTCTGGTCCAGCGTTATAAACTTCTGCGAGGTGATATATTCCCTGCTCACGTCTGTAAACCGCCACCTGTGTTTCATCGTTAAGGAATCTCAGCCTAGATGAAATAAATCTTCTTGCCAAACTGTAATTTACTAACGTCGTACTCTTTCTTGATTTCCTGCCACGGTTTTGGGGGAATTGGCATTCCCCTCTCTGTCACGATTTCTGATTTTCTCTTCTTAGTTTCTGCCCTACGCTCATGCAGGGCGATCAAGAGATCCCTCCTGTTATTCGACACAATGGCGTCTGCATTTTCCTGAATCTCCTGCTTGATGGCCTTCTTACTGGATCCTGGCGCACTTTCGTGCAACGAATGCGTCTGGCCATATACCCAAGCTTTGACATCTTCGACAATCCAATCAATACCTTCTTTATCCGGAGGATTGCCATACAGTTCCTGGATTATCTTAACTCGCTCCTTCGCTAATTCTCGGGCCATGGCGATGTAGATGTGTCTAACCTGAGCTTGGGCAAGACCGGAGTCTGAGTATCCCTTCTTCTGAATCTCGGCTTTCTTCTCCTCTGCTTTTCGGTGGTACTTGCCCAAGAGCTCCTCGCGTGTCCTACCAAATTTAAGGCTGAGGAGGCTCTTAGATTCTTCAGTCTCTTCCGGCCACATTTTCACTTTCGCTTACCCTCTCAGCTTTCCTTCTCGAAAATACCGGTATCAATGGTGAATTCCTTGTAATCCTCCCCAGCCTCACTCATTTTTCGATTGTGGTATTCGACAAAACATTTCAGTTTAGTTCTGGCGCTGTCATCAGCAACACTTGCTCTGATATTTGTTATGAGACCAGATTTAATATCTCTCAGTAATTTCTTACTTCTTGGATCGCCAAACTCAAAAAAGAAATACCAATCAAAACATATGGTATTATCATGCTCCTTGTAGAAAAACGCATCAAGATAATTGAATTGTATCTCCCGCAAATATGCTATCAGCTTGTCATCCGCAACTATTCTCGGTTGTTGGTTCCTTTCGTGCAACTCGTAAGCGTCAATATATGCCTTGCTGAACAGGAAAATGTTATTGTCGATATCCTTCTCATAGTGTGGACCTTTTGCAATACCTCCTCTCATGATAAGCCCTGTTTTACCTATAAAAGTAGGGCAAAACATTGCGATGGAATACAAATAAACCCAGATATGAGCTGCAATACTTTCACTATCATTGAAATCAGAATCGGGCGTTATGTCAGATAATCTCAAGCTGAATAGGAAGGTGTCTGAGATGAACCGCACGCTCATCGCACTTCGGACAACTTTGTGTATATAATCGCGATGTGGGGCACCTTCTGGGAGATTCTCATATTTCGATAAGCGAATAATTCCCACCCATAAGTCCTTAAGTTCTTGAACGAGTTTGGAGTCGTAGATGCCATTCTTGACAAGGCCCTTGTATCCTAACACATCAAGAAATAGAACAATTGCTTCGCCGGTCATAGACTTTCTATCATCTTCCATCTCCATAGCTTTTCTTTTTGCTTTTAACATCCTACCCTAAAATCACCTATCGTCCACGGTTTCCCTTATCGCAGTGACTACGACTTGTTCCCAGCAGCACTCAAGTCCAAGTTCCACTCCTTTCCTGACCTGATGCAACTCTTCGGTACTTGATTCTCTACTCATCTTTTCCCTAGCCAAGTACTGCACATGCTCCGCTGAGATTTCAAAGACGTTTTTCATAAGCTCGTATCCCCCAATAGGTTTATGGCAGCCGTTCTCATTTTTTACTTGGTAATGGAACAACATCCATATTCACAATTCCCCCTTAAAGGCTTTGTCAAGAGTTGAGGGTAGTAAAGCATTTAATTCAATCTCAAGCTTATCATTGATAGTTCTTAGATTCTGAACTTGCCCTGCAATTTTCTCCAAATGATCGACAAGCCTTTTTTGCTCTGGTATCGGCGGGACTGCTATTGTTTTTTGCTCAAGAAAACTTGCAGGTACTCTTTGTTGTCCAGCGGTACCTTTAAAAAGCAAACTAGCATCGTGACGGAAGTCTTTACTCCTTACCAGCAGGTGCAACCATTCAGATATAATTTTAGGCCCTGGTCTTAAGACGTGAAACTCCGTAGAACCAAAACCATGACCACTTTCCAAATTAATTGCGATTGCTGATTTGCCATTCTGCATACACGGTGTGATCCTTGCAAAGATTACATCTCCTTCCTTAAACCAAGTGTATCCCTTAGAAACTCTATAGTATTCTTTTACATACCTTTCTTTTATTACACCTGTTATACCATCAACGGCTGACATCGGGACAAAAGAAACCGGACAATCAGAGGATAAATCTATCTTGCCTTTTCTCGACGGATTAACCTCAGCATATTGTGGAATAGGTCCAAATTCCCATTCTTTTTTCTCTTTAGCTCTACGAACAATCTTTCGTAATTCAGCGTCAAGCAAAGAATGAATCTTTTTATTGTTCGTTTCTTTCAGTTTTTTAGCTTCTTCAATATGCTTCGATAGTTTCTGTATTTTCCCCACAATCCGGTGCTGTTCAGGAAGTGGCGGGAGAGTGATTGTTAAATCCCAAAACTGAGGAGGATTTAAAGTTAATTTACTAATCGCCGCTGCTCCCTTGGACAAATATTCAGCTTGCTGAGAGATAAAATTGGTTCTAAAGAAATAGCCCAGATATTTCGGGTCAATAATGTTTGTATTAATCGAATAGGTAGGAAATTTATCGGAGATTATACATTCATGCACACTATCATCAGCGATAGCAAATGAACCTTTCCAAGCAAATAGCTTATTATAGACAACATCACCTTTCTTTATCACCCACTGCTGCTTTCTTGCTATGTCAATACCGAGCAATTTCGCCCGAATAAAAGCACCTAAACCGTACCACTTGACTCCAACACATGAATACTCTCCTATATCATCGACAATTATTTTTCTCTCAATTCTTTTTAGGAACTCATCAAAACGAGCCAATTTGTATTTACTTTTAATGTCGATCATATTACTTCCCTAACATCTTATAAATTTCCTTCATTGATTTAATCATTTTCTCTTCCTTCTCTAAAATATCCTCCACCAGCTTTTCTGGAGGCATGTGCTCAAAAACGTCCTGCGCGCTAGGATTTTTGATATCAAGATTCGCGCTTACGAGATTTCCGTTATCATCGTATTTTAATACATTCTCAACTTTGATTTTCCATGCCCTGTCATTTTCCTCACGCTTCTTCCACCACTCAAGGCAAGGAGCAAATTCTTCAAACTGTATGGGCTTGGTTTTGGTGTAATTCTTTCTTCCTTCAGGAAGCGGGTGTTCATAAAACCAGATTTCTTTGGTCGGTCCGGTACGGTCAAAAAACAAAATATTTGTTGGTATCGGCGTGTAGGGTGAAAATACTCCATTAGGCAGACGTGCAATCGTATGCAAATTGAATTCTTTTAATAGTTCTTCTTTAATCCGCGCACAGACACCATCACCGAAAAGCGTGCCATTAGGCACAATTACGCCGGCACGGCCTCCTTTTTTGCTCAGATGCCCGGGCCGCCTGAGTCTTCGCATAATGAGCTGTAAAAACAAAAGCGCAGTTTCCGCGGTTTGTTTGTCTTGCGGGAAATTTCCCTGAATGCCTTTTTCTTCCTCTCCACCAAAAGGAGGATTGGTTAAGACAACATCCACCCGGTCTTTATCTCCGATTTCCTTCAATGAATGTCTAAGGGAATTACCCGAATCAACATTTGGAGAATCAAGGCCATGCAAAAGTAAGTTCATCTGGCACAAGAGATACGGGAGGGATTTCGCTTCACCTCCAAAGATTGTCTCTTCTTGCAGGCGCTTATGATCGTCAACTGTCTTACATTGCTTCTTTATATGCTCAAGTGTCTCAACTAAAAATCCTCCCGTACCGCAGGCCGGATCAAGTATGGTTTCACCAAGTTTCGGACTGACCGCCTTCACCATAAAGCGCACAACCGGCCGGGGGGTATAGAATTCTCCAGAATCACCAGCTGCGTCTCTCATTTCCTTAAGTATACTTTCGTAGATATGGGAAAGTGTGTGAATCTCTTCGGTTGAGGTAAAATGAATTCGATTAATTTTGTTGATAACATCCCGCAGGAGGTATCCGTTAAACATCCGGTTGGCTGTCCCCCGAAATACTGTCGCAATAACATATCGCCTGTCACCCCGGACAGATGAACCTTCCAGAGAACGCAAATAGTGAAATAACCCAGTGCCCCGCGTACCATCCGGGCGGACACATTCCTGATTATTGATAAATGAAATTAGTTCTTCGCCGGTAATGCCATCCTCTTTTGTTGCCCAATCGCGCCAGCGGTAGGGCGGTTTCACCGGCCGTATGTACTTTCTCCCCTTCATTTTGCTTTCAGTTTCTCGCATTATTTCCATATCATCAAGAAATTTTAAAAACATTATCCACGTCAACATCGGAAGACGGTCAGCATCACCGTTAAGACCTTTGTCTTTGCGCATAATGTCACGGCATGACTTAATTATCGCGCTTAAGCTGGCGGCTGTTGTTTGCGGCAACTTTTTCTTAAATTTTTTTGCCATAACTATCTCTCTTTCTTACTTATGTAGATTTCTCCAGTATTCTGATACCAGAATAAAGGCATCCTCCACGGTCCTACATTTCACGCCGCAATCCTCGGCAATTTCAACGTAAGAATCACGCCAATTGTCCGGTGGGGTTTCAAGTGAGGTGGGAATATCATGTGTCCTGCGACGTTTAAATGTTGCCTCAATAGCTGCCATCACTTCAGAACTGTCCGGTAAAGCACTTTCGATTAAGAGCACAAGGTCTACAAGGTCCTTTACCCTGGACATCTCTCGTTTGTCGCGCGGGTACGTAAAGCTATGTATTTTTTCAGCAAAGTGTTGTGTTTTTGGATATAAAGCAATAGTTGCTGGATCAATACCGGCGAAGCTTAACACCTCGGAACCTTTTTGCCATTCAGGTTGCGAAATAACAGCATCCCCTACCGCTACATCTAAACGAAATGAAGCAAATCTTCTGCCCGCCAAACGTGCCTCAACGGGATAACGCCAACCACCATAGTTGGGCAGATGTAAATCCTGTGTCACTGTGCCGATTATGAATTCAAACCAATCTCCCGGGTCTTTACCAACTGCCAATCGTAGCATTTCATGCACTGCTTCAGGCGATGGGCCACGCATAACCGGTATAGCCATATCAACGTCTTTAGTTGCTCTGGCGATATCAGAAAAACGCACTTCCAAGGCATAGCCGCCTTTAAGCAGCCAGTGAGGACGGTTTCTGTCTTCACCTTCAAAAAGTCGGGCGAGCAACCTGTCAAAGGCAATGCGTTTACGCAGGCGGTCGATGGGCACATTTTCTGCTAATGAGATGTTACGGATTCTATCCTCTAAGGCCTGCCTAAAATTTTGGGCTGAATCATATACTCTATTCTTTTGTTTTTCGCTCATAGCATTGGGTTCTTCTTTATCTGTTCTAAAATAATTCTTAGCTTCTCTTTTGCCTTTAATGTCATCTGAGTTTCAATAATATGAGCCGACACAAGAATCCCCTTACTAAAAGCATCGCGCAGCGCCTGCTCAATATATTCATTACTCATTCCTTCTTCGGCGACATCAACAATGGTTCTAAGCGGGATCGTGACCATAAAACCATCCCTCTTTTCTATATCTTCAGGGGACAGTATTTTCTTGTGAAGAACACATCCACCCGATGGTTTCTTTCTGAAAGCGGGCGGCACGGTAAGATGTGTCTTAGCCGGCATAACGTCACCAAGTTCATGAACGCTGAGGGCTGTCTCATGAGATATCACAGCCTGAGGGACATCCTCACGATTTCTGCTCCACAGCGACCACCTGACAAGATCTTCGTCTGGAGAAACCGGGTAATTAGTCAGGCGAAAGACCCCCCTATCAATTTCAGCCCAATGCCCTTTCTCTTTATGGTAGTATTGCGTACGATGGGAATAGCCACACACAAGGGCCTGTTTAGCTGTAAAATGCCCTTGCTGGCTTGCAGCAATTTGGAAGAGATTTTTTCGTTTATCTTCAATATTTTTCATATGCATATTTATTACGTTTTGTGTAATAAATATACCACATACAGGGTAGGCTGTCAACACGAATATTACATTATGTCAAGACTCGTTTAAAATGTCCCCTTTTTAACTTAATAGAAATGTCCCTTTTGGGGTTTTGTTTTTTTAATATCAAACTAGTAGCAGTCGGCCTTGTGGGAATGTGGATAAATGAGAAACATTTATCCAAATGATTGTGGGAAAGTCGGAGACTTTTCCAAGCGAATGTGGTAAATCTGTGGTCAGCTTTGCTGTCCATCAGGTTTTCCACAGGAGCATCAATCATGGCATTTCCACAAGGCATACTGACTTCATTCACGATTCATAGTACCTGTATATTTCACTAACTTGAATTGTCTCCATGGATGATCCTTCGGAGGAACGTAAATCTTCCTTGCCCTGTTGCGTATCTTTCTTGTTGTCTCTGCTCTTCTGATAAGCTCCGGAGCTATCTCCCTGTACTTGAAATACGAGCCGTTGTTTCTTACATGCATAGAACCATCTAATCTATCCTCTATCATGACTGTTCTTATTCTCCTGCTGGGAATACCCTTTACTTGGTAAAATTTCTTGTTATGCGCTATCACCGCATCCTTACGCAGATGCCTTTCCGTCTGCACACACAGTATCTTCTTTAATTCTTTCTTTCCTGGAGACTTCCTGTGTAAATCTGCCTTCTTTGCCGGAGAAACACTAAACTTCCTGTTGTGTTTGGGCAAATACCATTCCAGAAACTCATTTGCCTCATCCCCGGTCTTTATCCCTGCTAACCTCATCTCCTTTACCAGTCTATCCTGATGCGTCCCAAATCCACGTTCCACTCTTCCCTTCGCCGGAGCCGAATTAGCGTATATTACGATTATCCCGAGTTCCTTTGCTGCTCTTCCAAACTGAGTCAGTGGAATCACATTCCTCAACTGCTCCTCTATCGTCTGCCTCTTCGGTGATTTGTATGTGGTGTGCCTGTCAATATAGATGCTCTGTGGGATGCCGTATTTTAGAATGTAACGGTAAAGACTATCCATGGCAGGCATAGTACCCTCATAGTCATAAAATCTTGCAAAGGTAATGCCCGTAGCATCGTCTACATAGCCCATAAGTACCAACCAGGGACCTCTCCCCTCCAGCCAATCATGATGCGAGCCATCCATTTGCACCATCTCACCAAAATAATCTTTCCTCTGCCTCCATTGTCTGTGGGGCCTCGCCTTGCGCTGCCATTCCCATTTGCTTTTATCCGTAGATAGAAGCCAACGCCTGAGAGTTTCATGGTCAACTTCAATATTATCTCGCTCATAAAGTTTCTCACTCGCTAATGTGGGACCAAAATCCCAGTACGTCTCATTGCAAAGTTCCACAGCTTTAGCTTTTATCTCATCGTCAATCCTTCTGTGCCCTGGCTTGCCTCTGGACTTGTGTATAATCCCAGTGTCGCCTTCCTTCCTTACCCTTGCTACAAGCCTTTTAGTTTGTCTATATGACAACCCTATCACCTCAGCAGTATCTTTCTGTGTTATCAACTTCTTTACAGCTTGATTTATTACGCTTACCCTCCTTAATTCTTCTGGACTCATCATGATAATGTCCTTTCTGCCCATAATGCCCTCCTTTTTGGAGAACATTATAACTTGTCAAAAGGGACATTTTAAAAGAGTTACAAGGGGACATTATCATGGAGTTACAACACACGAATATTACATTATTTGTAATAATTATGCGTATAAAAGCTTTTGCATCTCGTCCAACGATTCTTTCAGTTTTTCAGGGCCGCTAAAAATCTTTGCTATTTCTACGACATTACCATGCTGGCAAATCGGATCAAGACGCAAAATATCCGGTATCCTGAACTGTTCGGTGCCAAATTCAATGTATTTATCAAGAATTTCATTAAGAATCTGCCGTGCCTCTGCTGAAAAATATTCAAAGAAATCAACCTTTCCCTTGCGTAGACGCTCAGCACGTTCTCTACGCGAACGTAAAGGGGCATTAAAAGCAACATGACAAAGAAGGTCAAAATGATCGGTATCTTCACGCCCTGTTATCTTAACAAGCTCTTCAAAATTGATTCCCTTATCCTGTAACGTGTCAATAATAGCTGAACGCTCATCCGCGCTCTGCCACTTAGAAAGCAAAGCTGCCGCGGAAGGGAACATCGAGCGGACTTTCTCAGCGGTATAATCCGCATACTTAACCACGCGCAACCTGTTCCCATCGACATCTAAATGCTGTTCGTAATCATAAACAATGGATACTTTTTCACCATCATCAACATAGAATTTCCTCTTTTCGTGTGCTGAGTCATACGTATCACTTATTGAAACATCGGGGGTCAGCGTTTCCTCAGCCTCCTGATATTTTTCTGTGTCCTCCGGAGTTAATACTTCTTCTGTACCGTCTTTTGTTTTTCCTGCCGAATCAATTTCTTCCTGAGTAAGAAGTGCCGGTTCACCATCAAAAGATTCATCAGCAAAATTTCGTGTTGCGCTCCCGGTATAATCAATAATATTGAAATACAATTTTCCGTAGTCACTTCTTACCCGCGTTCCACGGCCAATGATTTGCTTAAAATCTGTTATGGAATTCACGACTTTATATAAAACGATGTTTTTACACATTTGAATGTCGACGCCCGTTGTCAACAATCTGCTGGTTGTGACAATAACCGGAGTTACTGTTTCAAGTTCTTGAAACCTGCTTAAATGTCCGCGCCCGACAACGCCTTCATCAGATACAATACGAACGACATAGTCAGGATATTGCTGAACCAAGTCGGCATTCAGATTGCCTAATAATTTCCTCATTTCTTCCGTTCCTTCTTGGTCTTCGCAAAATACTATTGTTTTCGCCAGTCTATCTGTCTTTCTTAAAAAATCAGTCAAATGTTGCGCAACAGCTTCCGTGCGAGGTCTAAGAGCTAAGGTGCGTCCAAAATCTTTTGTGCCATATTCTCCATCAGGAATTTCCCGCCCATAACGATCGGTTTGCCCTCGTTCCGGCCTCCATCCAGCTGCATCAACATCAGTAATTACACGATAAACTTTATACGGCGCAAGAAATCCATCATCTATACCTTGCTTTAAACTATAGGTATAGATCGGATTGCCGAAATATTTGTAGGTGTCTTTATTGTCCTCACGTAAAGGGGTTGCTGTCATCCCGATTTGATATGAAGGTTCAAAGTACTCCAAAATCTCCCGCCAATTACTTTCATCAGAAGCGCTGCCACGATGACACTCATCAACAATAATAAGATCAAAAAAATCCCGCGCGTATTCTTTATAAAGTCCCGGACGATGTTCATCACGCGCCACTGCTTGGTATAAGGCAAAATACATTTCGCGACTTTTTACAGCTTCTCCCTCGATTTTATGACGGGCATCACCAAACGGGATGAATGTCTTATCTTTTGGATCATCAACCAGAAACGACCTATCTGATAAGAATAAAATCCTCGGACGCCTTCCATCTTGTTTCTTATTCCACTTGGCATTCCATAATTTCCAGGCTATCTGAAAGGCAACTTCTGTCTTTCCTGTTCCCGTAGCCATCGTTATAAGAATGCGCTTTTGCCCCTCTAATGCGAACTGCACCGCTCTATTGATTGCGATTTGCTGATAGTATCGGGGCTCTTTATCCGGATTGTAGAAATACGGCGTTAAAAGTTTATCTGCAATCGCATCTTCAACAATATTTTCTGATTTTCGGTATCTGCGCCATAAGTCATCCGGGGAAGGAAGATCATCAAGCTCTCGCTCAAACCCTGTCGTATAATCGTGCTCCAAAAATTTCGTTCCGTTTGTTGAATACGCAAATCTAAGACCAAGAATTTCAGCGTATTCTTTTGCCTGCTGCATCCCATCGCCAACGTTCTTGTAACTTGCCTTGGCCTCAATAATCGCTATAGGAAAATCCCTCTTGTAACGCAACAAATAATCCGCCCGTTTTTGCTTCTTCCTTCTGCAGACTTTACCGAAAGTTATTATGCGGCCATCGGTAAAATATTTCTGCTCTGATATTTGATCATCGGTCCAGCCCGCTGTATATAATTTAGGCAGTACATATTTTCTACAGGTATCCGCTTCGTTACACATAAAACTCCCCCAATATATTGAACGCTTTATATTTACTCCTTAGAGCATTGGGCTGCAATTTTCCCCTTATCGGTGAAGCTATAATATGAGTTGTCACCGATGATGATATGATCTAACACTTTTGTCTGAAGGACCTTTCCTGCCTGAATCAATTCTTGGGTAAACGCTTCATCTTCCTTACTCGGATAGGGATCTCCTGATGGATGGTTGTGGACACAGATTATTGAAACGGCCTCCTTCTGGGCAGCTTTCTGGAAGATCTCTCTTACAATGGGACTTGCCTGGTTTACACTACCCTGCACTATCTCAAAAACATCAGTAATTCTGTTTTGGGAATTTAACATCAATATTTTGAATACTTCTTTCTTTAGATCCCGCATCCGTAATAACATAATCTCGTAGACATCTTTCGAAGACTCTATCTTAAGCCTATCCTCTATTTTCTCTTCTCCAAATCTCCTCGCGATTTCCATGGCGGCACGGACTTGGGCAATCTTTGCATCGCCTAACCCTTTGAATTCCTTCCAATCCCTTATATCAGTGTGGCTCATATTGCGAAAGGTTTTGAACTTCTGGACTATCTTCCTGGCTAAATCTATGGCGCTTTGACCCTTGACTCCTGATCTTAGAAGAATGGCCAACAATTCTGTATTCGATAACTTATGCTCGCCTTCTCTAAAAAGTTTTTCTCTCGGTCTTTCATCTTTTGGCCAATGCTTTATCGCTTTTTCATAGACTTTGCCCTGCGTCGATTTCTTTTCCAATCTTCTGTCTCCTTAACATCGAATCGCCACTGCTCACCAACTTTAAAGCCTGGGATTTTGCTAGCCCGGCTAATCTTTTGACTGTATAGGGATGGACTCTTAGGTATTCTGCAAGCTCTTCGGCAGTATAAGTTCCGCTCATCTTACTTGTAACTCCATGGTGATGGAATGTTCAGGATGTTACGAATTATACTACCTTCTCTTGCCCTTGGAAAGCTTTTTGCTGGTAACCCCTGGACAAAACGCCCCACAGAAAACTGTGGGGCGCTAACCACTAAGGCTAAAAATTTGCCTGAGTGTCCTGTTTGGCTCCGGATTCGGAATCTCAACGAACCATCCCAATAATTTTACCCAATACGATCCATAACTGCAAGAAAAAGAATTTACAGAAAAAAAATAATTCATAGGCACCGCCCGCTGGGCCGTTTGCTTCGTGCCTATGCAGG
>JAUWGW010000024.1 GCA_030606215.1 bacterium | reverse complement strand
AAGCTCTTCCATCTCCTCAATCAGAGCCTGCGGGTCAATCACAACACCACTTCCAATGACGCATTTCTTACCAGAATGCAGTATACCCGACGGAATGAGATGGAAAGTGAACTCACCATCTTTGGTAATCACCGTGTGCCCTGCATTATCCCCACCCTGGAAGCGGGCTATAATATCAGCCCTCTCACTCAGAATATCTATAATCTTCCCCTTACCTTCATCCCCCCACTGTGTTCCCACAACAATTATCGTAGCCATAATTACAATTTAACCTGTTTCACATCAAGAATGTATTGACCTTTCTCAATTTCCCGAAGCACTTCCTCAGGAACCTGACTGTCAACATTTAGAACAGTCATCTCTTTTTCACCACGCTTTTTCCTTCCAAGAGTCATACCGGCAATATTTATGCTTGCCTTCCCGAGGACCACTCCTATCTGCCCAACAATGCCAGGCTTATCTTCATGAGAACATATCAGCATGCAACCTTCAGGTATAGCATCCACATGGTAGCCACTTATGCTGACAATCCTGGCATCTTTCTTCCCGAAAAGCGTCCCTGCCACTTCTACTTTTGACTTATCAGTCTCAAGTTCAACCTTTAAAAGATTTGTATAATCCTCAACCTGACTGCTTTTGCTCTCAACTACTTTTATCTTTCTTTTCTTTGCTATCACCGGTGCGTTGACATAATTGACAGCTTCCTTCAGAATAGGTTCAAGAAGCCCTTTCAGAAGAGCAGGAGTTATCACACTAACCTCTCCAGTCAGATCTTCCCCGCTATAAACAATCCTTACAACTTTCATCCTCCCTTCCACAAGCTGGCTTTCAAGACTGCCGAGCTTTTCTGCCAATTTGAAGTAAGGTTTCAACCCTTCAAAAATTTCGGGTTCTACAGGAGGAAGATTAACCGCATTGCGGATAATTCCCTTCTTAAAGAAATCAACCATCTGATTCGCAATATCAACAGCAACTCCAACCTGCGCCTCTTCGGTAGATGCCCCGAGATGCGGAGTTGCAACAACTTCCTCAAGTTCAAGCAGGGGATTATTGACAGGTTGACCCTCCTCAAACACATCAAGAGCCGCTCCTGCAACTTTCCCGTCTTTAATAGCTTCGTACAGAGCCTTTTCATCAATGATACCTCCACGAGCACAGTTAATAATCCTCACTCCCTGTTTCATCTGCTCAAACTCTTTTTCCCCGATAAAGTATTTTGTCTCAGAAGTGAGAGGAACGTGCACTGTTATGTAATCCGCCCTGGCGAGCAAATCCTTTAACTCCACGAATTCCACTCCGATTCGCCCTGCATTCTCAGGCGGGATGTATGGGTCATACCCGATTACACGCATTCCAAAAGCAATTGCACGCTTTGCGACCTCACTCCCTATTCTCCCGAGTCCCACAATACCGAGAACCTTCCCGAAGAGCTCAACTCCCATAAATTTCTTCCGTTCCCACTTGCCTTCCCTGAGAGAGGAAACTGCCCGCGGCACATTACGGGAGAGGGCAAGTATCATTGCTACTGTATGTTCAGCAGTAGAAATCGTATTTCCTGCCGGAGCATTCATCACTACGATTCCACGCTCTGTAGCTGAGGGAACATCCACATTATCAACCCCAACTCCTGCGCGCCCGATCACCTTAAGATTCTTACCAGCTTCAATAACCTCCCCTGTAACCTTCGTCTTGCTGCGGACTATAAGACCATCATAATCAGAGATGCAATCTATGAGTTCATTCACGGGAAGTCCTGTCTTTACATCAACTTTCAGCCCGTCTTCTCTCTCAAGAATTTCCACACCATCCTTAGAAAGAGCATCTGCAACAAGTATTTTCATCAAACTATCTCCTTCAAAAAAACTTCCTCGGCTGCCTGCACACCTTTCCCGAGTTGAAGTTCATAACCCATTTCCCGAAGCTCTACCTCAACTGCTGAAACCATCTGAAGAATGTCAAATTTATCCATATAACCCATATGCGCCAGTCTGAATATTTTTCCCTTGAGCTGCGCCTGTCCTCCCGCAATACTTACTCCCTTCTCCCTGAGCCGTTTTACGAAATTAGCTCCGTCAATCTTAGAAGGCACTTTAACTGCAGTAACGGAATTGGAAGGTCTGTCTGCAAAAAGTTCAAGATTAAGACCACTCATACCTCGCCGTGTTGCCTCAGCAAGACACGCATGGCGGGAGATGACATTCTCAATCCCCTCTTCCTTAAGCATCCCGAGAGCCTGACGCAAACCAATAATCAGAGAGATTGCCGGAGTGAATGCACTATCTGATTTCTCCTGCGCCTTTTTTACCTTCTTGAAATCAAAATAATATTTCGGTAAGTTTGATACGCCAACCAAATCCCACGCTTTATCACTAACACTTACAAAGGAAAGCCCGGGCGGAATCATCAAACCCTTCTGCGAACCTGACACAACAACATCCACCTGCCACTCATCGGTATTCAGTTCCACTGACGCAAGACCACTGATCGCATCCACAACAAGGACAGCATTGAACTTGCTGACAATTTCACCCATCTCCTTAATATCATTCACAACGCCTGTTGAAGTTTCGCAGAGAGTGGTGAAGACTGCTTTGACATTACTATCTTCGGCAAGTTTCTTCCTGACCACTTCAGGTTCAACCGCTCTCCCCCACTCAACATCAACCGGAATCACATCAACACCAAAAGCTGCAGCAATTTCCGCAAACCTCTCCCCGAACTTACCTCCCTTAACAACAATCACCTTATCACCGCGTGAGAGGAGATTTGAAACACTTGCTTCCATCGCACCTGTTCCTGAGGAGGCAAATGTGAGGACTTCGTTCTCTGTCTTGAAGACATACTTCAAACCTTCCCTTACTTCACCAAAAATCTTCATGTATTCAGGTGTCCTGTGATGAATAATCGGCTGCGCCATTGTTAGGAGACACTCCGGCGGAACTGTTGTAGGACCTGGTGTGAAAAGATATTTCTTCTTCATAAAAATCTCCTCTCTACTTCTTCCTTGTGGTTATTATTTCATCAACAATACCGTACTTCTTTGCTTCCTCAGCCGACATGAAAAAGTCTCTATCTGTGTCCTTTTTAATCACATCTATTGGCTGACTTGTATGTTTTGCAAATATCTGATTCAATTCCTCTTTCAGACGGAGTATCTCCTTCGCCTGAAGATCTATATCACTCGCCTGCCCTCCAACTTCTCCCATTGGCTGATGTATCAGAACCCTCGCATGCGGCAGTGCCAAGCGTTTCCCCTTTGCTCCAGCTGCAAGGAGAAGTGCTCCTCCACTTGCGGCCTGACCGACACAGATTGTGCGAACATCTGCCTTTATATGCTGCATTGTATCATAGATAGCAAGCGTTGCTGTAACTGAACCTCCAGGACTGTTGACATAGAGGTCAATATCCTTATCCGGGTCCCGTGAATCAAGGTAAAGCAACTGAGAAATCAGAATATTTGCCTCGAGGTCGGAAATGACTGCAGAACCGCCTCTAACAACTGTCATTGAACCTCCGAGAAAAATTATTCTGTCTCTCAGAAGTCTATCAAATATGTCAACAGTTATTCTGCCGCGACTGTCTTCTTCTATTACACCGGGTAACCTATTCCAATTCATCTTTTCCCCTCCTGATAAAACTTACATCATTAGGTTTCACAATCAGTGACTCCTCTTTATCACGTATGCTTGCCGCTGAAAGCAGAAAATCAAAAACTTTCCCCTGCATAAGATTTGAGCGCACATTCTCCATATCTATTTCTGCATCCTTCCTCCCCTCCGAAATCTTGGCTTTTACTTTCTCAAGCTCCTCATCCGTCACGGTAATATTTTCTCTTTTTGCAATTTCATCCAGGATAAAATATTCTTTTAACTTCCTGACTGCAAGCTCTCCAAGCTCTTTCTCGCCAAGCTTCTCAACACTGCCATCTCCTCTGACCTTTGATAACACCTTGATACGCTCTATCTGTCTTTCTGTAAGCGCGGGAGGAAACTCAACCTCAACCTTATCAACAAGTTTATCAATTATCTGTTTTTTTAAACCTTCTTTAACCCTTATATCAACAATTGCAGAAAGTTCCTTCCTTATATCAGCTTTTAATTCATCAAGACTCTGAAACTCTCCAAGGTCTCTCGCAAACTCATCATTCACAATCAGAAGCCGCCTCTCTTTTATTGCCTTTACCCTGAATCTGTAAGTTATCTCCTCACCACTTTCTGTTTTAGAATTTACATTTCTCTCATCCCCAACCGAAGAGCCAATCAATGCCTCACTCATTTCCTTCGGGAGATTATCCAACCCGACTTCAACCAGTTGACCGGACAAATCCTGAATTACTTTTCCATCAAGTAAAATGTCCCCATCCAGCAAGACCCAATCGCCCTTCATAACAGGTCTATCTGCAACGGGCAGAAACTCGGCATGTTCCTCCTGTTTCCGCTTGAGAACTGCATTGACATCTTTCTCCGTAATTTCAATTTTTCCCCTCTCAAGAACCAGTCCTTTGTACTCATCTATTCTAACTGCCGGCGTTACATCAACTGTAATCTTAAATGAATACGGTTTATTCTTCTCAGGCATGACATCCTTTGTATCGATAGATGCAGGAGAGACGGGCTCTATTCCTTCCTCTTTCTGGACTTTCTCATAAGATTCATTGACAATTTTCTCAAGAACCTCCGCCTGCAAACTCTTTCCAAACTTCATCTCAAGAACAGGACGAGGAACCTTCCCTTTCCTGAAACCCGGAATCTGCGCCACCTTAGCATACTGATTGAGCGAGCTATCAAAATGTCTATTAACTTCTTCCTCTTCCAACTCTATCTGAATTTGTTTTCTACTTTGCGGCAGTTCTCCAACAGTTACCTTCATTCTCTCCCCCGGTAAAATATAGTGACTAGTTGTTAATGGAGCGGAAGACGGGATTTGAACCCGCGACTCCAACCTTGGCAAGGTTGTACTCTACCACTGAGTTACTTCCGCCCGCAATACTAAATACTATTTGCCGTTTGTGGTGCGAGAGGCGGGATTTGAACCCGCAAGAGGTTTCCCTCACTAGCTCCTAAGGCTAGCGTGTCTGCCAATTCCACCACCCTCGCAAATGGTACCCCCACCAGGGCTTGAACCTGGGACACCCTGATTAAGAGTCAGGTGCTCTTCCAACTGAGCTATGGGGGCATACAGTCACGTCATTGCCACAGGACTCCGTCCCCCGCAATGACACGTGATTCGCCGAACAGTTACAATTTTACTGAACCAAATACTCCAGGTCAAGAGTTAATTTTTGGGGCGCAAAAAAATGCAAAAAATTTTTCAGTTTTTTTACTTGAGAGAAGACCTTAATTCTTGTATAATTCGTGATAAATAATGTGAGAGGGGGAAATGTTATGTCTAAAGCACAACGTTTACCGGTTACGAGAAAAATTAAACCCTATATTCCCGCCTTCGGTGTGTTCGCAACTTGTGACCCGCGTATTGATACTGCTTCCCGGCAGAGAGCAGTAAACATTGTGGAAATGACCGCCGATATTATTGCTGGTGCTCTAACTTTACCAGATAAGACGCAGGTTAGGGTAGTGTGGTCACCAGTATTGGTGGACGGGGAGGCTCAAGCGGATATTGTTGCAACTCAGTTTCGCCAGGCAGGTGTAGATATCCTGGTTTGCGCACCCGATACATGGGCGTTCCCCCAATTAAGCCTGATTTCACTCCTGCAGCAATTTCCTGCTGACACACCTCTCAATCTAACCTGCGGTAATAGCGGTCCCAAACCAGGTGTTGTCTTCACACACGCGGCCAGCGGCGCTATCTCCCAGTACGGGCGGCTGGTCCACATAAATGTCGGGACCTGGCCGGACAGGGGAGCCAGACCAAAGATGACCAAAGACACAGCTACCCAACTCATTGACTGGTGCTATGCAGCGCTAACAACCCGGGCGCTTAAAGGGCGGCGCGTTGTCATCTTCGGTCATGACTCAATGGGCATGGAAACAGCTCTTGCGCATATCATCCCCACGCGCAATGTCTTTGGAATAGAGATTACAAGACTTGATATGAAACTCTTCTCGGATATGCTCCAGAAACAAGCATATTCCAAGAGCGAGCTTGTTAGTCTGCGCGCCTGGCTTGATAAAATGGTCGGGAACAGAATTGAATTGCGCAATGAAGAGGATAGCCATCGTCTTAACCAGAGCTTAGCTATGTACCTGATTAAGCGCGACTTGATGATAGAACTAAATGCTGTCGGCGGCGGATTTATGAGCCAGTTAGAGTGGGGTTCCGATATGCGCGGTATTCCACTCCCTGTTGCTGATGTGATGGAGTCCCTGTTTAATTCAACCTTCGACCACAACGGGCCAAAACCGCCTGTGCCATATGCCACTGAAGCTGATGTCCAGGGTCTTCTCACAATGCTTTTCTTCACCTATCTCACAGGGGGCAATCCACCACTCTTCATGGACTTTCGCAAAGTCTGGGAACCATGGGAGATAAATACCCTCGCGCATAGATTAAAAATCAATGGGCTCAGTGAAACTACGCTCTGGGAGAGGAAAGGTTTTGTGGACGGTGATAATTCAGGCAGTGCCTCTTTTAACTGGGCAGCTAAACCCAACTCATCCGTAAAGAAGATTATGTCCAGAGTTTCCATGCCATTAGCAGATGAGTTCTATTTCCCCGGATTGGGCAACTCGGTAAGCTTTGTTTCGCCAGGTGGGATTGAAGGTACTGCTGGAAGACTGGCTTACAGCTCCCTGTCAGGTATGTTCTCGCTCATCTGGGATGAGGCAGTTACAGTTGACCTGCCGGGAAAATTGGCAGAAGCAGTATGCAAAACATCTACACCCACCTGGCCGCATACTTTTGTAGTTCCTAAATATGCTACTATGGGTGAGTACAAACAGTTTGCCCCCGCCAATCATTTCCATATGACATGGGGACTAAATCCGGCGAGGCTGGAGTACTGGATGGACCTGAACAATGTGCTCTCGGCAGCACCATGGCAGGGGAGACCACAGTTTGTTGAAGGGGCGGACAGACCTATGCCGCTTCTCTACATCCAGAACGGCGGGGAGACTAACGCAAAGATTAGGCTCGCAGGCAGATAACTGTATCATACTCGCATCACTGCTTGAACCAGTGGCCAGTGATAATTTTGCGCTGAATACTCTGTTCTTGGAACTCTATCAGTGAATTCCAAGTTTAAGGTCGCCATACCACTTTTATAAGACATCGTTATTTGTACCAGCCAAATTTATCTATAGTCTTAACCATTGCCAAGTAATTCTGTACAGGTATATATTTCGCTACAAGAGTATTACAACCAGCTATATAGCCACCGTCCTGTTTGCCCTGCACAAGCATTTCCTTAGTTTCTTCTTCAATTTCAGCAGGACTTTTCTTAGTCAAATCAACTATATCCATATTGCCTAACAGAGAAATCTCTTTTCCAAACTTCTCCTTTATCTCACCTAAATCGTTAGCCGCCGCCTCAATCCCGTGAATAGCCGAAAAACCAAGTTTAATAACAAGAGGAATAACTTCATCTACTTTACCATCAGTATGCATTGTGCAGACTACTCCTTTATCTTTCAAAATCTGAATAGTCTCTTTAGTGCGCTGAAACCATAACTTTTCAAAAAGTTGCGGGGAAACCATTAAACCATTTTTAAAAGCGCAATCATTATCAAGAACTATAAAGTCTATTTTTGTTTCATTCAAGACTTTTTCCAGAACCAAACGATTGTACTCCTCAACCTTATCCATAACCGCCTCAACTAACTTCAAGTCGTCATAGCAGGTAAGGGAAAAGTGCTCCAGCCCCATTCCAGTAGCCACTGCGTGAAAAGAGGAAAGAATGTAGATATGAGTTGCCAAACCTTCATCCCGGGCAATTTTAGAAATCTTCTTAAGGTAGATTAATTTCTCTTCTAAAGAATCAAAGGGGAATTCCAGCTTTTCATAATCTTCCCAGGTTCTCCAGGAACCACCAGCATAATGTGTTTCACCATCAGAAGCTTCCTGAGAAACTCCTCCGCCCAGTCCAAAATATCCTCCATTCACCGAACCCCAGCCAATTTTCTTAGCAAACTTAACTACATCTTCCTCATTTCCAACTGGATGACCCAGGAAATATTCCTCTATCTCTCCGTGCCCTCCCCACCACACTTCAAAATTCGGCACTCTGTCAGGAATTCCGCCTTGAAGAGCAGTGAGTAACCTTTCTTTTTGACTCATTTCCCTTCCCAGAATTTATCTCCTAATGCAACTTCATACATAGCCAAAACATTTTCTAAAGCAACATCTGCATTAATATCGTTTGAGGAGCAAAAAATATAACCTCCATCTTTTCCTAACACATCAACTGTATGCTTCACTTTTTCTTTCACTTCCTCTTCTGTCCCACGAGGCAAAAGTTCCGTTGTATCAATTGCTCCTCTGAAGGTTAGCCTATCTCCATATTTTTCTTTCAATAACTCAATATCCATCCCCTTGGCTGAAACTTGAACCGGATCCAGAATAGAAACTCCTAAATTTAGAAGGTCAGGTATTACCTCATGTACACTTCCACAAGAATGAAAAGCAAATCTTGCCCCATAATTAGAAAAAATTTGTGCAAAATCTTCGTAATAAATAAGCACTTCATTTCTGATATCATCTAAAGAGATTAAGAGCCCTTCTGTTGACCCAAAATCCTCATAAGTCATTACATAATCAATAGCTCCATTAGCTTCCTCCAGAACTCTTTTCATATAACCTTTATAAAAATTAGCACATTCATTCATGACATAACGGAAGAATTCCTTTTCTATAAGCATATCCATCATAGCTTTCTCCATCCCCCTCAGAAAAAAATAAAGATACCAAATACTCATCCACCCGGTGTTCAAAGCATACTTATTGTATCTGCGCACTTTCTCTTTCACTCCTTCAAAATCAAAATACTCATAAGAAGGAAAAGAATATCTTTCCCGGAAATCGTCAATCGTACCAATTTCAGATAAAGGATTATAAACTTCCACATTACTTACTCCAGAGGGGTTTTTAATCTCCTTTGTTCTCACTCCAAAAATACTCTCCTTGCTTCCATCAGGAAATGTTTTCAAAGGAGGACCTATATAATCCGGGGCAACACTACGGACATCAACCTGTAGACAATCTAAGAGTTCGTCCTCTGTTTCTACCTGGAAGTGAGTTTTCAGCCCTTCTATAATCTCCCTTGCCGCCTGAAAATCAACTATAGGCCTATCCACCTCTTTATGCGCTACAACTAATTCAAATCTTTTCTTAGATAACACAGCTTCACCGAACAATCATTTCCTATTTTTACTTAAGAATTGTATCTATTTGGTTAGATGATACACTACCTCTTTTCTATCCATCTTTGTTAAGATTATATCATAAGGACATCCCAACAATGAGGAAAAGTTTTGAGAGAATTTTTGAGGGAATATATGAGGAGAATTAAAAGGGGAATGAAAAGTATCTAAAAAGCATTTTCATATATTCTGGTGATGTCATTAACAAAAAGTTTTCTTGTTCCACCCAATATAAAATCTTCTCCCCTCCCACAAACCCTTATTGTATCAACTGCCATCTGATTGAAAAGCTTCTTATCAACCCCAAGTTCACCCAAAGTCTTATATATCCCCATCCCTTCAATCCATTTTCTCAGTGCTCTAATTGCATCTTCCTCACCGAATATTTCCATCCCGAATTCTCTGAGTCTTTCGGAAATATCATCTGCGATATATTCAAGCCAGTGAGGAAGGAGCGCGCAGAGTCCTGCTCCATGAGATATATCAAACCAGCCACTTACTGCATGTTCTATATGATGAAGGGGACCGGTCCCAGAAAGACCAAGCCCTCTGAAAGGAGAACATGCAAGAGTAGCGGCCCATGATAAATTTTCCCTTGCATTGATATTACTCCCATCCTTGACTGCCACCGGCAAGCTCTCAACAACTACTTTTATAATTGCCTCGGTTATGCGGAATGAAGCAGAAAATTGGGAAGTTGCTGTAAGATATGGTTCAAGAACATGACAGATTATATCAACCCCGCATTCACCTGTTATTTCAGGGGGGACTGATAAAGTTAACTCAGGGTCAATGATAGAAACCTTCGGAAATATAAACTCGCTCTTAACAAAAGATTTCTCATGTGTTTTTTCATTTGTTATAACAGTAGTCCCGTTTCCCTCAGAACCAGTTCCTGCAACTGTCGGCACCTCCATCAGCGGCAAAGCTAAAGATGTAACTTCCTTAAACTCAGAGAAAGAATTTATATATTCCCAGATGGAGCCGAGATGTGTTGCAGAAATTGCAATTCCTTTTGCCGCATCCATTACACTTCCACCGCCAATCCCCGTCACAAATTCGCACCTCTCATCCTTTGCAATCTTACCTCCCTCATCTATCAACTCAGCTTTTGGATTTGGACCAATTCCTTCAAAGAGAACTACCTCTACTCCGGAACTTTTCACACTATTAATAACCATATCAAGAATACCTGTTCTCCTCATACTACTTCTACCTGTTACAAGTAACATCTTCCCGCCCATTTCCCGTGCGAGCTTACCAATATTTCTTATCTTAGCCCTACCAAACACAAATCTTGTGGGCCAGTAAAAATTAAATTCTATCATGGTTAAATAGAAATGAATTGGGGTGAACGAGGGGATTTGAACCCCCGACCCCCAGGGCCACAACCTGGTGCTCTAACCAACTGAGCTACGTCCACCACCAGCGCTATCCAATATGTTATTTACAAACTCGCTCATAGAGCGCTTTTCTAAACTCACTCCAGGGGAAATTCTTGCCAGGGCACTCAGTATTCGCACCTGGCATTTCACCATGTCCTCTAACATTCTCAACAGGAATATTATACATATAACACAGATGCGTTACAAGATGGATGAGCGAATTGAACTGTTTCCGACTCGGTCTTGTTTCATTAAAATTACCAACGAGACATATTCCAATTCCAATTCTGTTGCCATTACCTGCTCTACAGTGCGCCCCGTCTAATTGTTCTCTCCAACGCCATCCAACTTCAATCTGCCCATCTTTTCTCCCGTAACTACCGTTACATATTACAAATTGGTATCCGAGACCATGGCGAAAATGACGCTGCCTGCGGTGATTTCTATCAAATACGCGCGCACTCCCTTTATCGGTTGCACTATGATGGATAACGACATACTTCCACCGGTTTGAAGTTCCGCACCGCAGGATGTACCTTATCTGGTAATCCTCGGGCTCAATCTTGACAACTTTCTCCGCACCGGGTATGAATAGATACTGCCCAGCTCTAATCTTCATAGAAGATGGGAGATTGTTTGCTTTTCTTACCTGCTCAATGGGAACACAGTATCCACGACTGATTCGCCAGACCGTTTCTCCCTTTCTCACTCTGTGATAAACTCCATTAACAGTGGCAAACCCACCGGAGTATATCAATACAACAGCGGCCAGCGAAACGGCCGCAACTACAAAATTGAACCTTCTAACTTTCCTGCTCATTATTCCCCGCTACTTATAGCATCATTCGGACATTCCTCAATACATCTACCGCAGTCAGTACATACCTCAGGGTCTATCTTAGCTATGTCGTCAACAGTAATAGCCTCCACAGGACAGGCATCTACACAGATTTCACATCCAGTGCATTTTGCTTCGTCAACTACCGCCGCCATTCTCATCCCTCCCTACACTTGTGGGAAAGGTCTCCCACATCATCTATCTTTCATATTTACCAGAAATCTTATAACACAGCTGCTTCTTTCCGTCAATCCTTTAGAAAGTTGCGCCCGACTACTGATTCCATTCCGGTTAGAAATAATCGTCAAGTTTGCCGCTGAAATCCTCAACAGGAATAGTAAAGAGAAACCCTGTCTCAGAATCGCTGAAATCAATATTTATCTCTTTGAGCAATTTCAGAAGTTCGCTTACTGTTTCCCTTTCTTCAACAGGGGCGATTATCACACGATTATACGCTCTACTACTTCTCCTCATTTCCCTTAATCCGGCAAATATTGGTATCTCGCGGATAAGAATCTCGCTCATCCTGGTAGACTCTATCACTGTTGCCCCCATTATTCCAAACTCCACCAGACTTGATAGAATATCATCCAGGAACTCTTCCTTGTTGAGGATAATCATGAGAAGTCTCATCCTGCCCTCCTTTTTCATTTCCTTATCTCTCCTGCTTTAGCGATAGCAAATTTAGTGCAGAATGGTCCAATTATCTCAAAGACTACGGTCGTGGCTATAATAGTAGTAAAGATTAAATTGCCAAAAGACGGAAATTCAGCCTTAGCCATGATAGCTAATCCCAGAGCTACTCCAGCCTGAGGTATGAGCCCAAAACCTAAATATCTTCTTACATTCTCCTGTGCGTGTGTGATTTTCCCTCCCAGATAAGCGCCTGCGTATTTACCGAGTATCCTGGCTACTATGTAAATAACACCTACCAGGGCTAAATTTTTTAAAAAAGGTATCTGGAGTGAAGTGCCGCACAGGACGAAGAAAAGAAGATAAAACGGCCAATCTATTCTTTTTAAAACATCGAAGAAAAGATGCCTTCTGGTTATGTTTATCACTGTTACTCCTAAAGCCATATTGGCTAAAAGGGGTGAGAAACCAAGTTTTAAACTTATTCCTGTAGTAGTTAAAATGAAACCCAGTGCAAAGATAAATGTCTCCATTTGAGTTTTTGAATATCGGGATGCTATAGAGAGTAGAACTCCTAAGGTTAACCCCAAAACCAAAGCCCCAAATATCCCCCCCCCCACTCCAATTAATGTTTTAGCAAAATGGTTTTCTATCCCTGGGAAACTTGTAATCTTTGCAATGGCAATAGCTACAGCAAAAACAATCATCCCCCAGGCATCATCAATAGCTATTACATTCAGAAGGATATTAGTAAAAGGACCTTTTGCACGGTATTCTCTGACAACCATAAGTGTAGCCATTGGCGCTGTGGCGGTAGCAACTGCTCCTAAAATAATGGCTGTTGAAAATGATTGTCCAACTGCCCAAAGGCCTACACTAACAAATACTAAAACAGCAAGCACAGCAGCTATTGAGATAGCTATTACCTCCTTGCCAACCCGCTTGAATTCCCTCCATAGGAAATTTTGTCCGAGAGTGAAGGCAACCATTCCCAGAACAAAATAACCAATGGAATCAGTAGCCCTAACCAAATTTTCAGGGACTAATTTTAATCCAAATGGACCGATTAAAATACCCAGTAAAAGATAAGAAGTAACCACCGGGAACTTTAACCGGCTCAGCAGTTTAGAGGAAACTAAAGCGAACAGAAAAATTAGCCCGCATGCCAAATATATATTCATATACCAGCCACTACTTTCTCTTGTCTACAGTCTATGGTCTATTGTCTTTGGTCTGTTGTTTTATTCGGATAAACTGTTCTTCCTCTCTTCAGTTTTATCTCTTCAAACTTACCGGAACCTGCATCAAAACCTTTTATAAGGTGCATAATTTCCTTCTTATCCTTAGCTTTTATAAGTCCATCCTTCATCTTATAATTCTTACAAAGTCTTGCAATTCTTGCCAGTATCTGAAGATACTCTCTGTTGATATCCAGGCTACAGGCAATCATAAAAATTAATTGTACTGGTTTACCATCCACAGATTCAAAATCAACTCCCTCCTCAGATTTCGCAAAAACAACAGTTAACCCCTCCACTGTATCCGAGCGAGCATGTGGTATGGCTACACCACTTCCAACAGCTGTAGTCTCTATTTTCTCCCTTTCCTTTAGAGCTTCTACAAACTTATTCTCATCTTTAACCACTCCCACTTCCACAAATCTGCCTGCCATCTCTTTAATCACATCTTCTTTCCTTTTCGATTTAAGTTCGGTTATAACTAAATCCTCTTCCAGAACTTCTGTAAGCATGGTTTCCTCCCCCTTTAAGCTGACTGCTGAGAGCCGATAGCTGAAAGCTTCTTCTTAATAAGCTGGCGTTTTACAAAACTCAAATAATCAATTATGAGAATACCATTTAGATGGTCAACCTCATGCTGTATCGCCCGTGCAGCCAATCCATCAAGAGCCAACTTTACATGTTTCCCCTCGCGGTCAAGCCCTTCTACAATAATTTTCGCCGCCCGTTCAACATCAACCTGAACATCCGGAATACTCAAACATCCTTCCAGCGCAACTTCCCTGCCTTCCTTAGATAGAATTTCCGGATTAACAAGAGCAATCAATTCCCGACCGGCATCAACAACGACTACTCTTTTCTTCACACCAACCTGAGGAGCAGAAAGACCAACTCCCCTATATTCATACATCGTCTTTACCATGTCATCTATCAAATTCCTGACAGAATCACTAATTTCATTCATAGGCTGACAGGTCTCCCTCAGTATCGGGTCACCGTATTTCCTTACAGTCAGCAAGCTCATTAAAAATCTCCTCCGCATTATATGAACTACGCACAAGCGGGCTTGAGGCGACCGCTTTAAACCCATAGTTGGAAGCAATCATTCGGTACTGCTGAAACTGTTCCGGGCTTATATATTCCACAACAGGGAGATGTTCCTCTGATGGTTGAAGATACTGCCCGAGCGTGAGAATATCACAACTAACACTGTGAAGTCCACACATAACTTCTTCCACTTCACTTTTTGTTTCCCCAAGCCCAAGCATCAATCCGGATTTGGTTAAAATTGAGCTGTTTCCCAATTTAACATGCATCAATAACTTAATTGACCTTTCATACACAGCCTCCGGCCTTACATAGGGATATAATCTGGGAACAGTTTCAAGATTATGACCTATGACATCAGGATGAACACCCAGGACAATCTTCAAAAGCTCTCCCCCCCCCTGAAAATCCGGAACTAAAAGCTCAATTGCTACAGCAGGAGTTAATTTTCTCACCTCCCTGACAACTTTTGCAAATTGCTCTGCTCCACCATCAGCAAGGTCATCACGCGTAACTGAAGTGATAACAACATATTTTAATCCAAGTTTCCTCACTGCCAGACTGATGCGCTCAGGCTCTTCGTCATCCACCGGCTGCGGTTTGCCTTTCCTGACAGCACAGAAACGACATCCCCTCGTGCAGGTATCACCAAGAATCATAAAAGTAGCTGTCCCCTGACTATAGCAGTAACTTCTGTTTGGACAGCAGGCGCTCTCGCATACAGTATTAAGCTTGAGTTCATCAAGGACAGATAAAACTCTACCCATCTCATAATTACTTTTAACTCTTTGCTTAAACCACACAGGGAGTCGTTTTGTTGCCTCCATTTCAAATCACCTCCCTGGAATAAAATCCATATCCTTTTTAACCTTGAGGATGAAAGATGTAAGAAGTTTCACAGCATTTTCCAGATCAATTGTAGAGATAACCTCAACCGGAGTGTGCATATACCTGTTTGGTATGCCGATAACAGCCGTTGCCACTCCACTTCTCGTTAACTGCATGACATTTGCATCCGTTCCCGTTGCTTTTGGCGAGCCTGAGAGTTGATAAGGAATCTTTCTCCTCTCAGCGGTCTGAATGAGGAATTCACCAAGAACAGGATTTATATTAGCACCTCTGTATAACACAGGTCCTTTCCCGAGAGAAATTTCTCCAACCCTCTTCTTATCAATTTCAGGGTAATCTGAACTGAATTCAACATCAATCGCAATCCCTATATCGGGCTCTATAGCATATGCGCTTGTCCTTGCGCCGCGCAGACCAATTTCTTCCTGCACGGTTGCTACGCTGAAAACAGCCGCAGAAAATTTCTTGCCTCTAAGTCCTTTCATCACTTCTGTCAGCACAAAAACTCCCGCTTTATCATCAAAACTTCTGGCCGCTAACCGTTTATTCTGCAAGATATTAAACTTCCCTGAAAAGGTAACAGGGTCACCGATACTCACTATTTTCTCCACCTTTTCTTTCTTGCCTGCACCAATATCAATCCAAAGATTATAAATTTCCTGCTTTTTCTTTTTATCCTCCTCTTCCATCAGATGGATAGGTTTTTTCCCAACCACACCCGGCACAACACCTTTCTTAGTATGAATTTCAACACTCTGCCCTGGAACCAGATTCACATCAACGCCGCCAACAAGCGCAAAATATATATATCCTTCATTTGTAATATGTTTTACCATGAATCCAATCTCATCACTGTGCGCGGCGAGCATTATTCTCGGCTTACCTCCAGGGTTCCTGACACCAAAGACGTTCCCATGGACATCGGTTTTCAGTTCATCCGCAAAACCTTCAAACTTCCCCCTCACCAATTCCTGAAGCGGCTGTTCAAACCCCGATGGACTTGGTGTTGTCACAAGCTTTTTCAAAAAATCAATATCCATTTCTCACCCCCATATGTAGTATGAATCTGCTCTTTGAGTAATTTCCATAAGTCTTTGTTCAAGTTCACGTCTTTTCTCTTCAAGATTGGAATGCGGACCAACTTCAACAGGCTCCCCATAAATAAGGATAGCCCTTGCAAATGGACAGGGAATCAGAAACCCGTCCCAGCTTCTGAGAACCAATTTCCTGCTTGCACCCACTGTAAACGGGACAATAGGACAACCGCTTTTCTGAGCAAGATGAATCACGCCCATCTGCACATGATATCTGGGACCGCGTGGACCATCCGGGGTAATTGCAACATCTACTCCACCTGCCAGTTTCTTCAACAAGCTAAGCAAAGCTGAACTGCCTCCACTCGAACTTGACCCGCGCACTGTCTCAAACCCGAATCGCTGAATAGTCCGGGTTATTAATTCCCCATCGCGGCTACGGCTGACAATTACATTTATTCCTTGATGACGATGTGTATAAACAAGGAGCAATATCCTGTTATGCCAGGAAGCATAAATAACATTTTCTGCCTTCTCTCTTGCAGTTCTTATCTTTTCCTCACCAACCACCTTCAACTTGATAGTCTTCCCAACCAGATATATAAAAAGAGACGCCAGGAATGGAATTAACCTATTCTTGCAAGTATTTTCTTTGCCATTCCAGGCCGTTTTTTCTGAAGGAGTCGGCACCTTTTCTTAATCTCCTCCCGCAACTCATGTTCGCGCGTACTCCCGCAACCTTTATTGAGAGCCTCTTCAAAAGTTTTCACGGCAAGCTCATAAAAACCATCCTTCAGGAAACTTGCTCCTACGCGGAAATATCCTTCCATGGGACCACCTTTATACATAATTCTATATACATTTTCAAGACCATTCCCTCCATAGATACTATTGAGAAGTTCCCTTTCCAGATAGAGAACCCTTATAAGTCTTCTACCGGCTCGGTATTTTCTTAATACACCCTCAATTAGTGAAAGCGCATCTTTAAAAAGGTTTGTCACCTCAACCGCCTTCTTTGGAAGATTTTCCTCTGCTTCCTTCAATATCTCTCTACTGTGTTGAAGGAAAGTGTCCTGACGGCTGTCAATTCTCATGCGCCCCTGTCTCTCTGCGAAAAGTTTATATCTTGGCTCATACCTCTCAAGTGTATATACGTACTCTTTCAGGTGGAGCGCTTCATGGAATATTGAACCAATGATCAGATCAAAAAGGTGCTCCCTGTGAAGAGTTTCTTCTGCGTCATATCTGAATACAGCATGAGTCTCATTTTTAAGCTGATAGAGAGCTTTTTCCAGCTCATCCAGACTTCTGAAATTGAGTTTTCCGCTCTTCTCGTAATGGTCAAATTCCTCTCCGAACTTCTTCTTTATCCTGAAGAATCCGATGACCAGGTCGCATATTTTACCGTGTTTTTCTCTCTCCACTTTCACTTCTCCTATTGTCAAGGTAACACTGCAAAAGAAGAGTTGCGGCTACTTTATCAATCACCTTCTTCCTCTTCCGCCGAGAAAGGTCTGCCTCAAGCAGAACTTTCTCGGAGGATACAGTCGTTAACCTTTCATCCCAGGTTTCGATAGAAACCGGCAGTTCTTTCCTAAGGAAATCGGTGAAAGAAAGCATCTTCCTCGCACTCTCACCAATTGTTCCATTCATATTTACAGGTATCCCAACCACTATTTGTACAGTAG
This sequence comes from bacterium, assembly GCA_030606215.1. Taxonomy (GTDB): domain Bacteria; phylum NPL-UPA2; class JAUVJM01; order JAUVJM01; family JAUVJM01; genus JAUWGW01. Next base: position 8,714 of record JAUWGW010000024.1, on the reverse strand, counting down.
AATATTCCTGAACTATTTCCTTTATTTTTCTCAAATCTTTCTCTAATCCATCCCTCATGATGACAGTTAAAGGATGTGCAGCTATCCCCAGCTCATCACTCAGAGCAACCCCTATCCTTTTCTCCCCAACATCCAATCCGATTATTCTACTCATTTATCTGTTTCCTTACAATTTCAGGAACAGCCTTTATAGCATCCTTCAGTAGATTTGCATCTTTCCCGCCAGCCTGAGCAAAATCAGCTCTCCCTCCACCACTGCCCCCAACTATGTCTGCCACTTCCTTTACTAATTTCCCCGCATGTAATCCCTGTTTTACCAGGTCATCAGTTACACCTGCGCAGAGAAGCACCTTCCCATCAGCCACCGTTCCAAAAACCGCAATCCCTGAACCCAACTTTACCTTCAGAACATCAGTAAGCTTGCGCAGTCCATCTTTTGATAGACCTTTCTCTACATCAGCGACAACCTTAATACTACCAACTACATCTGCATGTGAGATAAACTCACCAACCTTAGAGATAACTTTTTCCAGTTGAAGGTTTTCCACCTTCCTCTCCAGAGCATGCATCTTCTTTACCAATTTACTCACTCTTTGCGGCAAATCTACAGGCGATGTCCTGAGAATCTGCCCCATATCAGAGAGAATCAATCTGCTTTTTCTAATCCCCGAATAAGCTTTACCGCCAGTAACCGCTTCAATTCTCCTCACTCCAGCGGCGATTGAACTCTCATTTTCAATTAGGAAAATCCCGATCTCACCAGTAGAGCGGACGTGTGTACCACCGCACAACTCAAGACTGTAATCACCTATCTTCATAACCCTGACAATTTTACCATACTTTTCCCCGAAAAGCGCAATTGCCTCCATTCTTTCTGCTTCCTGTATGGGTAAATCTAAAATTTCAACTTTGGAATTTTTCATAATCAGTTCGTTGACCAATTCTTCTATTCTTGAAAGTTCTTCGGGGAAAATTGCATTTGTGTGTGTAAAATCAAAACGCAATCTATCAGGACCAACAAAAGAACCGCATTGACGAACATGCTTGCCGAGAACCTCCCGCAAACTGTAGTGAAGAAGATGTGTCGCGCTATGGTTAGCCGCAATACTTGAACGCCTCTCACCATTAACAGAAAGTTTCGCTTTTTCTCCCTTCCTCAAGACTCCTTCTTCAACAATTCCCCGATGCACTATCGTTTCTCCGAATCTGACAGTATTGGTTACCTTGAACTTCCATTTTTCCCCCGTAATCTCCCCCTCATCACCAACCTGTCCGCCAGCTTCACCATAAAATGGAGTTCTATCAGTAACAAGGTCTATACCCTCCTCTTTCCTGGTTTCCAAGAGCTCTTTCCCTTCTTTTATAATGGCAAGTATTTTAGCCTCAGCCTCCAATTTTTCATATCCTGTGAATTCTGTTTTTCCTTTTATTTCTAAGAATTCCTCATGAGAAGCAGCAAAACCACTCGCGCTACGCGAACGCCGGCGCTGAGAATCCAGAGCTTTTCTGAAACCTTCTTCATCTACCTGCATACCCGCGGCTCCAGCCACTCCTCTGATAGTCTCCTGTGGAATTCCGTATGTATCATAGTATTTGAAGTAGAGGTCTCCCCGAAGCTGCTTGTCGCCTTTCTGGGAAAGTTTCCTGATTTCTTCCTCCAGTTCAGGAAGCCTCTGAAATACCGTAAAAAACCTTTCTTCCTCAGACTTCACAGCGAGACCAATATTACTCGCTCTACCATTCAGTTCCGGGTAGAAACTTTTCATCCCACTTATAACAAGTGGAACCAGTCTATACAGAAACGGCTTCTTTTTCCCAAGACTCCTCCCATTTTCAACAGCTCTCCTTATGAGTTTTCTCAGGACATAACCTCTCCCTTCATTTGATGGAAGGACTCCGTCTGCAATGCAGAAGGTAACTGCCCTTACATGGTCTGCAATAATGCGAGCGCTTTGGACTCTGGACTCTGGACCCTGGACCTCACATACAATGGGCTGAATGATATCTATATCAAATACAGATGGTACATCCTGCATTATAGATGCGAGTCTCTCAAGCCCAATACCTGTATCAATATTCTTCTGTTTCAGTGGTTCAAGCTTACCATCCTCACGGCGGTTAAATTGAGTGAACACTAAGTTCCAGAGTTCAACATGCCGAGCACAATCACAGGCTGGACCGCATGAGCTCTTTCCACAACCATACTCTTCGCCTCTGTCAATAACTATTTCCGAACAGGGACCGCATGGACCGGTTTTCCCCATATTCCAGAAGTTATGTTCCTCCCCCATAAGGAAAATTTTCTCGTGCGGGACACCCATTTCTTCCCATATACGAACAGTCTCATTATCGTCATTATACACAGTTATCAGCAATTTCTCCTCAGGAATCTCAAGCACTTTTACCAAAAACTCCCATGCCCAGGAAACAGCTTCTTTCTTGAAATAATCTCCAAAAGAAAAATTTCCAAGCATTTCAAGGAAAGTCAGGTGTTTGGTTGTCTTCCCAACATTTTCTATATCAGTTGCCCTGAAACATCTCTGGCAAGTAGCGGCTCTCTTAAGGTCTGACTTACCTCTCCCGAAGAAAAACTTTTTAAACTGATTCATCCCCGCGCCTGTGAAAAGTAAACTCGGGTCATCCTCGGGTATCAAGGATGCCGGCTTTTCTACCGAATGTCCCCTGTCCTTGAAAAAATCAAGAAATACTTTTCTTAATTCATCAGACTTCATCTAACCCATCTCTCATAAATCGTAAATATTCAGCGAACTACAACACTTTATTATAAACTTTCTCAGTGAAAAGGCAAATCCTTTTTTTGCAAATAATCAAGCTATTGACAAAACTGATTTTTTATGGTTAACTAATAATGTATTATTAGTTAGATACAACTAAATTACCATACATATTATGAGGGGCAGAGATGGTATATAGTTCATTACAATTAAGGGAAATATTTCATCTGGAATTCGTAAGGTGGCTGGGTCGCAAAATTAAACCAGAGTATTACGCAGTCAAAGGAGGAGCAAACCTTCGGTTTTTCTTCCAGAGTTTTCGCTATTCAGAAAACATGGATTTGGATGCATCCGGCGTAGATATAATTGTTCTCAAAGATATAGTTATGAAAATATTACAGTCTACATCTTTTCAGGATAACCTCAAACCATTTGGCGTGGAAAGGGTTGTCCCGCCGGATATTAGCCGGGCAAAACAGACGCAGACAACGCAACGTTTTAAAATCCATTTAATAACCTCTGCCGGCGAAGATCTCCCCGCCAAAGTTGAATTTTCACGCAGAGGATTTAAGGGCAGGGTTATTGTTCAACCTGTTTCAAATCTTATCTTACGTGCATATAAATTACCGCCGTTATTGATGGCACATTATGATATCCAATCTGCCGCAATGCAAAAGATAGGGGCTCTGGCAAACAGAGCTATAATTCAAGCCAGGGACATTTTCGACCTGTACATTTTAAGTTCTCAGTTTGAGCCAGTTAAGACAGAAGAGATTAAAATGAATGATGCTCACCTGACAAAAGCATGTGAAAATCTGTTTGAGGTGGGTTTTCAACAATTCCGTGATACAGTAATTTTTTATTTATCTGCTGGAGAGCAGACTGTATATAATTCATCATCTTCGTGGGACGAAATTAAGTTAAAGGTAGCCAACTTTATTGATGAATTGCGGGGGAAACATGCGTAGACATTCTGTTCTGACATCCATTAAGAAATTAAATCGGCCAGTGTTTACAACATATGAATTGGCTATCCTTTCCGGGAGATCCTCATCAGCTACAACACAGGCACTTAACTTTCTCCAGAGAGAAGGATTGGTTTTCAAGATATATCGAGGCATTTGGGCTGAGACTGGCAATGAACGTTTGAGTCCCTACACAGTAATACCGTTTTTACTCCCGGGGCACCGCGCCTATGTTTCTTTTATAAGTGCCTTGCATTTACACGGGATAATTGAACAAATCCCTCAGGAAATTAGCCTGGCATCAACTTCTCATACAAAGATAATCCATACCAAGATAGGGACTTTTTCCATTCATCAGCTCACACCTCTGTTTTTTGATGGATTTAATTGGTATAAAGGAACAGGCAGTTTCTTGATCGCGGAGCCTGAGAAGGCACTGATTGACAGTTTATATCTTTCGGCGCGCAGGAAAAAACAATTTGGGCACTTTCCTGAATTGCACTTTCCTGAGTCATTTAGTCTCAAGAAAGTAAATGAGTGGACAGAAAAAGTCCCCGATCCCAGAATACGTTCTTATGTTCACCAAAAATTAAATTTCATTCTACAAGAAAAAACATTTGGTCCAGCAACATCATAAAATAGACTGGCTAAAACTCTGGGCTTCATGATTGTTGTTTTACCCTTAATATTTAATATGTCAAGTTAAATTTCAAGCCTTGCCATAGCATTCTACTGACAAAACTGATTTTTATACAACTGTATAAATTTATCTTGACAATTTTATACTATGGTGTATAATTATCCACATGAAAAGGACACAGTCTCTATATCTATTTGACTCTGAAATCAATGCGGGCAAAATGATATTTTTATCTGGTCCCCGCCAGGTTGGTAAAACAACATTTGTCAAAAATAAACTGAGAGAGCTTAAGAACGAAGAACTCTACTTCGATTGGGATGACCCCTATGTAAGAAGAGAATACACAAAAAACCCTCATTTTTTGAAAGCCCGCCTGGCCAGGGCAAAGAATAAGTTCCCCCTGGTAGCCTTTGACGAAATACATAAGCACAAAAAATGGAAAAACATATTAAAGGGACTCTATGATATACACTTTGAAGAGGCTCAGTTTATTGTTACTGGAAGCGCTCGGCTGGATTACTTCAGACAATCAGGTGATAGTCTGGTTGGAAGATATTTCTCCTACAGATTACTTCCCTTTGGATTAGCTGAGGCGGCAGAAAATTTTGATTTTGTACTTGCAGACGATACTATGTTGACACATCCGGATAAACAAAACTTTTTACGCACTGTCCAAAAAATGAGTGAGAAAATATTCAAGAGACCTTTTGAGAGATTGATGACTTATGGAGGCTTCCCCGAACCTTTTCTCAAAGCCAAAAGGAATTTTTCAAACAAATGGAAAAGAGATTACAAGTCACTTCTGATACATGAAGACTTAAGGGATTTGACTCGTATTCAGGATATTAAGGGAATCGAACAATTGCTCTTGCTTCTACCTGAAAGAGTAGCCTCACCTCTTAGCGTCAATTCTCTTAAGGATGATTTACAGGTGAGTCACAAAACGGTTTCGAGCTGGCTTGAGGCATTGAAAAAAATTTATCTGGTTTTTTCAATAATGCCCTGGTCAAAGAGTATTTCAAAGGCTATCAAAAAAGAGGCGAAATACTATTTTTTTGACTGGACAATGGCCGATGGTGAAGGAACAAGGTTTGAGAATGCGATAGCGGTATTCTTGTTACGTTTGGTCTGCCGATGGAACGAGCTGGGGCTTGGCAAATTTGAGTTGAGGCAAATCTGGAATCAGCAAGGCCAGGAAGTTGATTTTGTAGTAATAAAGGATCGAAAGCCTTTTGCTTTGTTTGAGGCCAAAAAAGGCGAGACCAATATCTCGAAGTCGGGCGCTTACTTCAATAAGCTCTTGAAGATCCCTTATTATCAATTGGTATCGGATTACGATATTGTTGAGGCATATCCAGACAATAGATATGTTGTTTCAGCCTGGCGTTTTCTGGGGCTATTGGGATAGTGAAAATAAAGAAAGCTTTTATTCAACCGGTTTCAACGCTAACTATGGCTCTGTCAGATGTCAAGGGAAAATGCTTGCCTTAACTTAGTAAATCTGCCTGAGAATCATAAAATCCAAACCCAAATCACATAAGGCTTGACAGGACTTGAATCTGTCGGTATAATTGAATTGATGGGAGAAGGAAAGTGTTACTAAATGTATCCTTTTATCTATCCTTAGATGGGAAAGGGGATTTTTTTAGAGTCCGTATCCGCACGAGCGGGCAACAGTCTTTACTCTTGTACGGAAGGGGTTGACATATGATTGTGACAATGATGGACATAGCAAAAAAGGCGCAAGTTTCGCGGCAGACAGTCTCTGATGTCCTGAATGACAAGTGGAAAGAAAAACGCATTAGTGAAGAAACCAGAAGAAGAATCCAAGCAACTGCTCAGCAATTAAACTACCGGCGCAACAACATAGCCAGAAGCTTAGTAATGAAAAAGACCAATATATTAGGTCTGCTTATTCCCTGTGTTACCCATTCCTTTTGGCCTCAACTTGCACGCAGTGTTGAGGAAACCGCCCGTGAAAATGGTTACCATATACTTCTCTGCCATATGGATGATGATTGTCAGAGAGAAGTGGAGAAGATAAATTTATTGCTGGAGTATAGAGTAGCTGGTTTGATTGTTAGCCCCGCTCATGATCGTCAGGATGTCAACATTTACATACAGTTGCTGAATGATAGAATGAATTTTGTTTTAGTGGATAAGTGTCTGAACGGCATAGAATGTAATTTTGTTGGCACAGATGACAGGGCAGGTGCCTATGAAGCGGTTACTCATTTGATCAATTTGGGTCATAGGCACATTGCTCATATAAGAGGCCCCCAAAGCGCATCAACTGCGAAGGGTAGATTACAAGGGTATCGTCAAGCCCTGGCTGATAATAATGTCGCTTTCGACCCTAGCTTGGTAGAGGAGAACGGATTTCAGCGGGAGGATGGCTATAAGGCAGCGGAGAAGTTTTTAAAACTGGATAAGAAACCGACAGCGATTTTTGCCGTGACGGATATGGCTGCTATAGGTGCTATGCAGGCTCTCAAAGAAAGGGGATTGAAGGTGCCGGAGGATATGGCGGTGGTCGGATTTGCTGATATTGAAGCAGCATCGATTGTTGATCCACCGCTTACTACTGTAAGGGAGCTAGTAATGGAGATGGGCAGAACAGCAGTTCAGATTATCCTCAAAGAGATTGAAGGAAAGGAGAGAGAGGAGAGAGAAGATACACAGAAAATTATTCTGAAGCCCACTCTGGTAGTCAGAAAATCTTGTGGAGCAAATTTACGCAGATAGCGGTGGCAGTAACGGATATAGAGTAAGGCTGTGGAAAGTAAAATTACAAAAGTTGGCAAACGAAACTGAAATGGAAATAACAGTTTGTCACTATCCTCCCGGAACAAGCAAATGGAATAAGATTAGCGAGCCCAAAAATGGAAGCTGAAGAATTTCAGGAGTTATTCAGTAAGCGGAGGAGTTTTGAAAATGTTTCTGTTGGCAGGAATGAAATGTCACCCCGGGAAAGATTTTTATCGATTATGGATTTTAAAAAACCAGACAGAATTATTGACACTGAATTCGGGTATTGGAATGACACTCTAAAAAGGTGGCACAATGAGGGCTTGCCAAAATATGTGGACGATAATGACAAAGCAGATAGTTATTTTAGTTTTGATGAATGGAAAAAGAGTATACCTGTAAACCCGTATTTAGAACCTTCATTTGAACCCGAGGTGATATCTGACGATGGAGAACATAAGATTATCTATGACGCGCATAGGGTAAAATGCGAAGTTTTTTCTGACGGAAAAGATACAATTCCCCATTATCTTGACTATCCCATCAAAGACCACAAATCTTACAAACCCTTTAAGGAAAGGCTTCAGCTAAAACTTGAGCAGAGAATAAAGATGAACATCAAAGAATTGGCTGGAAAGGTAAAAAATAGAAACTATATATTAGAAGCACCGGGTGGCAGTACTGCAGGAATAATCAGAAATTGGATGGGTTTTGAAAATATATGTCTCAATATTTATGACCAACCAGAACTTTTAGATGAAATACTTGAAGATATGAGTAATACAAGTGCATCAGTCGCAAAAGAATTAACAAAGTACTTACAAATTGACCTAGTAGCATGGTGGGAAGATATGGCTTTTAAAAATGGCCCTATTGTTACTCCTGAATGGTTTAATAAAAAATGCGGTAAAGTATACAAAAAAGTTATGGATATCTATAGAGCTGCTGGAACAGAATACGGATATGTAGATTGTGACGGAGATTTTAGAAAGTTAGTACCCACTTGGCTTAACAACGGAGTAAATATAATGTTTCCTTTAGAAGTTGCTGCCGGAGTTCACCCTGGAACGTTACGAAAAGAAAATCCCGGGGTAAGAATGATGGGAGGTGTGGATAAAACTATTCTTCCGGACACCAAGAAAAACATTAAAAAAGAACTTTTAAAACTGAAACCTTTTATTGATGAAGGAGGATATATACCCCATATTGACCATAGAGTACAAGCAGATGTTCCTTATGAAAATTACCTCTATTACCTTGAAGTAAAACGAGATTTATTTAAGATTCCCAACAGGATATCAAAAGATATTTCTTTATATGAAATGTAAAAGTTATTTTTTTACGACTCTTTAGGGAAATAGGGTAAAATTTAAGGGTTATCTAAAGGAGGTGACTATAAAGATGAGCAAAAGATTTTTACGGAACGCGGCTTATTTGTTTAAGCACAGTTTTCGGATAAATGTATCGAGTCAACACATGAAAAGCTTCATCTATGTCGGCGTTGCTATTGTAACACCGTATGTGATAGGAGAATGAATTGAACTTATTACATTTCAATAACCTTTCTTTTCTGGTAGATGTTCCTTATAGGTTGTCTTCATCTATTCGCGGTCTAATGCCGCCTGA
>JAUWGW010000005.1 GCA_030606215.1 bacterium | reverse complement strand
CATCACGGATTACATAGCCGAGCATAATGAAAATCCCAAATCGTTTTCATGGACGGCGAAAGCGGAAGAAATTCTTGCAAAAGTTCGCCGTGCCAGACGTGTCTTGGATAAGGTAAATTAATTATGAAACACTACACTAGCAACAACCTTTTTTGGATCATCATAGTCTAAAAGCATCACTCCAACCCGATAAACACCCTCTTTATCTACACCATGATATAAAACAATCCAACCCTCTTCTGTTTTTATCAGAGGAGGACCAGCACCGAGTTTTTTAGTTTCCCAGGGGAAAATAGTTGGAGCCAGAAGATAATCTTCTTCCCAGGTAAGAAAGTCTTCAGAGAATGAAATCCACATGGAGGGAGATCTGCAGGAATATTTCTCCCCAATCCATTCTTTTGGGCGGTGAAGCATTGCATATTTACCATTCACTTTCTCAGGGAAGAAAACTATGTCTCGGTCATCAGAAGTTGCTCTGGTTATTCTTCCTAATCGATGAAAACTTTTGAAATCTTTTGTCATAAGCACTCCAGTAGCAGCAAGGTTCTCACGAATAAATCGTGGCGCTTCTTCAGGCTCAAAAGGCATACACGGTTCATTTTCTGGATGCAACCAGTATTGACCTGGAGGGAAAGTACGATAAACATAAGTGATATAGAAATAGTCACCAAATTTCGTAATTCTTGGGTCTTCAATGCATCCTGAATCCGGACCATCTAAAGAAGGTGAGAGAATGGGCTGAGCAGAAACTCTCTTAAAGTGAAATCCATCATGGCTTGTAGCTAATCCGAAACGAGATATATGTTCCTTATCCTCTCCTGCTGCAGTATATAAAAGGTAGAAGGTTCCTTTCTCATACCAAACACCGGGATTACGAACAGATAAACTCTCCCATTTATTCTTCTTTACAGGAGACAGAATAGGATTATTGATATACTTTTTTAATTTCATATTCACCATTTTTCGGCTAAGGTTTTGTTTACCTCTTTTTTATTTTCAAATAGGCTCCACATGATTCCCTAATGATTAATTTGCATTTCAAAACGATGCGATGAACTTCTTCCAATGAAATTTCACCAGCATCGGTTTGTTGTCTTTGTTCAATTTTTCTTATCAGCAATCCAGCGGCGCGTGCCCCAATATCATATTTGGGAAGAGCCATTGTGGTAAGAGGAACGAGGCAAGATTGAGAAAATTCTATATCATCAAATCCCACAACAGCTAATTCTTGAGGTACCTTTATTCCCAACTCCTTGGCCGCCAGCAAAATCCCCATCGCTAGGATATCGCTAAAGGCAATGATGGCTCTTGGCTTACTATCCCGAGTTAGCAAATTCATAGATGCTCTATATCCATCTTTCATCCCAAAGCCTGTTTCCACAACCCTGGTTTCATCGTAAGTTAAGCCCTGATCTTGCAAAGCCCTTCTATACCCTAACAACCTGTCATGGTCTGTAAAACCACATTTAGTATTTCCTATATATCCTATCCTCTTGTATCCTAAACTAATCAGGTGTTTGGTCAACTCATAGGCCGCTTCTTCATCGTTAGCCATTACATAATCAACCTCCTCCACTGGTAAACGTCGGAGAGATACAAACGGAATTCCTTCCCGTTTCAATTCCTTAAGATAGTCATAACTGACACTCTCAACAGGGGAAATGATTAGCCCGTCTATTTTTCTTCCCAGCATGGCATGAACGGAGTTTGCTTCCTTTTCCAGGTCATATTTTGTATTGCAGAGAATGACATGGTAGCCGAATTTAGAAGTAACTTCTTCAATCCCCTGGGTAATTCGTGAGTAAAAAGGATTACTTATGTCGGGAAGGGTAACGCCTATTGTCGAGCTTTTCTGTAAAGATAATGCCCTACCTAATGCGTTAGGTCGGTAATTGAGTTCTTTAGCCACCGCAACAATTCGTGTTTTTGTCCTCTCCTTCACTCGAGGGCTATTCCTCAATGCCAGGGAGACTGTACATGTGGAAACTCCTGCTATTTCAGCTACCTGGTGTATAGTTACACCCATCTGTCCTCCCTCCTTAGAAAAATCTAACCGCTTAACTTATTGATAATCTATAAAACTTTGTTTCAGAAAGAACCATTATTTTTTTACCACAACCTTGCGCTTTTGTCAAGGGAACTTTCAGTTTCTCGAAGAAACTGCCGTTCTCAGAGGGAAATTAGAGGTGTCAAAAACGAGAAGAAAGTTCATTCGTCAGAGCCATTGGGAGATGATAAAGCAACTACTGAAAATGCTCATAAATCCTCAAAATGCTAACCGTTTAAATTTTTTACTTGACAAACTTTTGGGGTGTGGTATAATTCATCAATGATGATAAATGGTTAAGATGAAGGAGGGTAGGAAAATGATAAAGAAAGAATTAGCTATAATAGTAGGTGTTATTGCTACACTGCTATTTGTATTCAACTCTAATGCAGATGCAGTGCTTGTCGGTTGGTGGAAGATGGATGACAACATTGCGAGCGGTCAGCCATATGATACAAAAGTTGAAGATTTCTCTGGCAATGACTACCACGGAACACTGTATGACCCCGGGACTCCGGGACAGTACACCAAAGCCCATCACGCAGGTAGTGGTAATCCTCCTTACCTGAACGGCGCTTTGACTTTTGACGGCACAGATGATTATGTTGAAGTTGGGGATATAGGTAATTTTTCAGCCATGACTTGGGAACTTTGGATTTATAGAGAAGCAGGTAGCGGTCTTGCAAGAATAGTGTCGAGGAATAGTGCAATGGGTTCGTACACACGAGCTATAGACATCATAGGTAGTGGTGCTTTGAAATGGAAAGTTTGCCTTACTACTACAGATGCAACAGCAGAGAGCAGTACAACTATTGCTACGGACACCTGGTATCACGTTGCTGGCGTGTTTGATGGCACTACTGCTAAATTATTTATTAATGGAGTTCAGGATGGTGAAGGTGCAGGAGCAGGAAGTTTGCACACACCTGCTGAATTTTACATGGGAAGACTAGTATCAGGAGGAATTACGTATTATGGTTTCAACGGCATAATTGACGACGTCAGGATTTACAATGAGGCATTAAGTGACACAGTGATAAAGAGCCATTATAATAATGCTATGATCCCCGAACCATCTGCACTACTACTCCTGGGAGCGGGGTTATTAGGCATATTAGTTTTTAGGCCGAAAAGATAAGGATCAAGAAGACTGAATTGAGTCCCTCCGTAGGCACAAAATAACTATTGCTTCAAAATTCTCCTACCTATAGTCTTTTTTGCCCTTCGGATGCCTTCTGAATATCTCTTTCGCAGACATGCTCTTCATTCGAGAAAATGGTGTCCAGTGTCTGAATTACAATTAATTATATTGTTTTTCTGTTGAGGAGGCTTATAATAAGACAACTACACCTTAGGCAACCTGCTGTAGTTGCTCGATTTATCGAGCTGAAGGTTTTATACTTTACTTCAAGAAATGAGCCGGGAAGAAAATTATCAGAGTCTGAAATCTTTCTCAACCTCAAATGGTGCCTCTCTCTTTGGCGTTGCTGATTTGAGAAAACTTAAAGAAGATTTCCCGTATCTTCCGAACGGGGTTGTGGAGAAACTCGGCTATGGAATCTCAATCGGATTCAGATTGTCTACCAGCATCATTGAAGGGATTGTGGATAGACCAACCCGGATATATTTTCACCATTACAAACAGGTTAACTATCTCCTTGATAGACTTGCTCTTCAAGTAATGGATTTTATTCAGAAGTTGGGGTATGAGGCACTTCCGATACCTGCCTCCCAGGTTATAGACAGGGAAAAACAGATTGGGCACCTTTCACATAAAAAAGTTGCTATTCAGGCAGGCCTCGGGTGGCTTGGCAGAAACAACCTTGTAGTTAACCCGGAATTTGGAGCGAGAGTTAGACTTGTAACCATTCTTACGGATTTACCTTTAACAGTTGATAAGCCGCTTACACTGGATTGCGGGACATGCGAGAAATGTCTGAATGTTTGTCCTGCAGACGCAATCAAAGAAAATCCGGAAGATTTTGACTATTTAGCCTGTTACAGACAGCTTGAGATTTTCAGACGAACATGCAATATCGGGCACCACATCTGCGGGATCTGTATTAAAGCCTGCAAACCAGATAAGAGCTGAGTTCAGCAATCTTTAACCGGACCTGTTTCATGTCATCTCTACTGCGCAGTGTTACTGTATCATCCGTAATAGTCTGAGCATCAACTGTTATTCCAAAAGGTGTCCCGACTTCATCCTGCCGTCTGTAACGCCGGCCAATAGAACCACCCTCATCATAGAATACTTTCATATGTCTGCGCAGTTCCTTAGCTATCTTCTTTGCAGCCTCAGGCATCCCATCCCTTTTAACAAGCGGGAAAATACCAACTTTGATTGGGGCAACTTTCGGCGACAGCCGCAGAACAACTCTATCTTCCTCCTCATCATAAGCGTCAACGAGACAGGTAAGAAGTGCACGGTCAACACCCGCAGAAACCTCAATAATATGAGGAATAAATCTTTTTCCCGTAGAGTCATCAAAGTATTCAAGTTCTTTACCTGAGAATTTGCTGTGATTTTTCAAATCATAATCTGTCCTGTTATGAATTCCTTCAATCTCCTCCCAGCCAAATGGGAATTGATATTGTATGTCATAAGCCTTGCTTGCATAATGCGGCAATTCGTCTTTGGTATGCTTGTGGAACCTGAGACTGTCTTCTTTTATCCCAAGGTCAATATACCACTGCATTCGTTCTTTTCTCCAGGTCTCAAACCATTCCTCAGCAGTCTCAGGCTTAACGAAATACTGCATCTCCATCTGTTCAAACTCCCTCATCCTGAAGATAAAGTTTTTGGGAGTGATTTCATTGCGGAATGCTTTGCCAATCTGCGCAATGCCGAACGGGATTTTTCTTCTGGACGAGGTCAAAACATTCTGAAAATTTACATATATTCCCTGCGCAGTTTCCGGGCGAAGGTAAATAGTGCTTGCTTCCTCCTCAACAGCTCCAATATGAGTTTTAAACATAAGATTGAATAGCCTTGCTTCCGTCAATTCGCCTCCACATTCAGGACACAATTTGCCACTCGTTTCATCCATGCGAAACCGCAATTTACACTTCTTGCAATCAACCATTGCATCAGTAAAACCGTCAACGTGTCCTGATGCCTTCCACACCATAGGATGCATGATGATACTTGCATCCAGTCCTTCTATATCATCTCTGTAATATGTCATTGATTCCCACCAGGATTCCTTGATATTCTTCTTGAGTTCCGCACCAAGCGGTCCATAATCCCAGCAGCTGTTAATTCCCCCATATATCTCACTTGAGGGGTAAACATAACCACGGCGTTTACAGAGCGAGACAATTTTCCCCATCACATCGTTACCCACTGTTCTTCCTCTCTCTAGTTTCTACTCCATCCCCCATAGGGGCAATGACCCGTTCAAGGAAATCCTGTGATTTTAACCTCTTCTCAAGAAAATATCCGAGATAGTAATACATTGCAGATTTCAACTCCTCACTCAAAACATGTGAAAGCCGCAGGCGCTTGAGTTTCACGATATCAACACTCTGTAAATGCAGAAGCGCAGAATATACTCCACCCGATAGAGTTCTACAATCCCCGATTCCATTAAGGCACCTTTCACATACTATCCCACCGGAGGAAGGCGAAAGTTTAAGTCCCCCTGCAGGCGATTTAACGGCTTTCTGGCATACTACGCAACTTCGCAGCATTGGATTATACCCTAAAACCCGCAGAAGATGAAGTTCAAAAAAACGCGCCAGCATTTCAGAGCTGCCTTCTTCTTTCAACCAGTAAAGAGCGGCGAGCAGGAGCATGAACAACTCCTCGTTTCCTTCTCCACCCCTTACCATCTCGTCAACCAGTTGGATGAAATAACTTGCATAAGCTGTTTTCGCAAGATCTTCACGTAAATCCTGAAAGGATTCTAACTCAGCGCACTGACTGACAACCTGAAGTTCTCTTCCTTCCTTCTCATAATAGACAAGATTGAGGTATGCAAAAAGCTGAAGACAGTTTCTGAACGGGTTATTTTTTCTCCTCGCCCCCTTTGCAATTGCCGCAAGTTTCCCATTGGAGGATGTATAAAAGGTCACAATCTTGCTTGTTTCCTTCCAGTCCCTGCTATTAATAACAATCGCCTCAGTCTTCTCAATCCCCATCATTCAAGATACTTTACAAAACTTGTGGCGAGGAAGAGGTAGATAAGAAGCCCCGTTATATCATTGGCTGTGGTGACAAAAGGTCCGCTGGCAATTGCGGGGTCAATTTTCAAACTCTTGAGGAAAAGAGGCATGAGTGCTCCTACTGCTGCGGCTACTGTAATTGCAATGAACATGGAAGAGGCTACCACAGCTCCAAGTACAGCCATTCCCTGAAAAATATGCGCAGCAATACCTACAACCGCTCCGCATATCAACCCCATGAGAGCGCCTGTGCGAATTTCCCTGAAAAGGACCCCCCAGACATGCCCGAGCTCAATCCTGCCGGTAGCGAGCCCCCTTACAACAATTGTAGACGATTGCATCCCGATATTTCCACCCATACCCATTATCACAGGGACGAAAAAAGCAAGTGCAATTACATTTTCAAGAGTAATATTGAACCCCTTCATTATTCTCGCTGATACTATACCACCTACGAGTGAAATAAGAAGCCAGGGGAGTCTCAACCTTGCAACATTGAGAATAGATTTTTTGGAAAGTTCTTCATCATCTGTCCCTACCATTTTGTATATATCTTCAGTAGCCTCTTCTTCAAGCACATCCATCACATCATCAACTGTCACTCTCCCAACGAGTTTACCTCCCTCATCAACAATTGGTAAAGCACGCAAATCATATTTGCGGACTAATCTCGCAACTTCTTCCTGGTCAATACTTGTTTCAGCACTTATTACATTTCTGTTCATGATTTCCTTCAACCGGCAGCTGCCTTCCACTGTAATCAATCGTTTCAGCGAGGCAACACCACAAAGTCTCCCCCCTTCGTCAACAACATATAAATATGAAAGCATCTCAACATTTTCTTCGGCTCTCAAAGCAATAATTGCATCATCTACCGTTGTTCCCTCACTGAGAGAGAAAAACTCAGGAGTCATTATTCCCCCGGCTGTCTCGGGAGCATATTTCATCAGTTCTTCAACATCTTCTGCTTCTTCTTCCTCCATAAGTTCAAGGGTTTTTTCTGCCTTCTCCTCCGAAACTTCAGAGAGGATATCTGCCGCCTCATCAGAAGGAATTGCCCCCACAATATGGGAAAGAACCTCTGGTTTAAGTGAAGAGAGGATCTCGCTCCGCTCACCCGGGTCAAGTTCATCAAGCACTGAACCTGCTTTTTCAAAATTGAGAAGAGTCAGGAGCGACAATTTTTCTTCAAACTCCAATCCCTGAAACATAAAAGCTATATCAGCCGGATGGAACTTCTGCAGGAAATTTCTCAGAGCCGTTTTATCTCCTCTATCCAAATATTGTTTTACTTTAGTTATTTTGTCCATGAGCTATCAGTCATCAGTCTTCAGTTTGTAATCCGGCGTAACTGCTCCTCCCGAAATCAATAATTTCAATGCCTCTGCGACAGTCATATCAAGCGGGATGGCATCCTTCTCCGGAACCAGAATAAAAAGTCCGGAAGTTGGATTTGGTGTGGTTGGCACAAATACATTCAGAACTTTTTCGCCCGTCTTACCCTGAATCTCTCCTCTTGCCTTACCTGAAACAAGACCAAAAGAATACAAACCGGGTCGTGGATACTCGAAAAGGACAACCCTGTTAAAACTTGTTCTCCTCTCACCGAGAAAAGCCTGACCTATCTGCTGAGCACTCGTATAAATTTTGCTTATAATGGGAAGTCTGGCAAGAATTCTCTCCCCGAGCGCAATAAGCCTTCTGCCTACGATATTTCTCGCAATAAGACCAAGAAAAAGGATGAATACGATAAGAGCAAATGCTCCAAAAATATTCCACAGGAAAACCGTCCCCAATCCAAACGTCTTTTCAACACTATCGGGAACCAGAAGAAGCATAGCCGGTCTCACAACTTTATTCATAACAGGGCTGATAAGTTTTGCAAATATCCACCAGAGGACAAATGCAGTCACCGCCGCAGGAAGTATTACCAACATACCTGCAACAAAATTTCTCCTGAGTTCAGTCAGTATTTTCTCCATCCTCTCCACCCCTTAGACCACAAATTTTTACCTTTCCTATACGCCGCTTTGTTGCCTCAACCACACAAATTTTCATCCCTTCATAATCAATGACCTCTCCAGCAGGAGGAACGCGACCTAAAAGAGAAGTGATGAAACCAGCTAATGTTTCAACCCCTTCCTCCTCAGGAAGCGCAATATCAAGTTTCTCATTTAGCTCTCCTATGTCTATCCTGGCATCCACGAGAACCTCCCCGCCTTCAAGATACTCAATCTTCTCCCCGCCTTTATCATACTCATCTTCTATTTCACCCACAATTTCTTCAATCAAATCCTCCAGAGTAATGAGCCCTGCAACTCCTCCATACTCATCAACCACAATAGCCATATGTACCCTGTTACGCTGAAATTCCTGAAGAAGCTCATTGACTTTTTTCGTCTCGGGAACAAAATAAGGTTGGCGTATAAAATCTTTCAGAACCAATCCCTTTTCCTGATACTCCCCCCAGAATCTTAGCAAATCCTTAGCATACAAAAGCCCGATGATATTGTCAACCTTTCCCTCATAGACAGGTATGCGGGAATAGCCGACCTTTATAAGAAGTGACAGAATATCTTCAAGTTTTGTATCGACGTCAATACATACCATTTCTGTTCTCGGAATCATAACTTCCTGAACCTTTGTATCCCCAAATTCAAAGATGCTCTCAATCATTTCCCTCTCTTCTTCTTCAAGAACACCTTCCTCTTCCCCGAGCCCGATAAGTGCTTTCATTTCCTCTTCTGTCATAAATGGACCTGGCTCCGCTACTTTCCTTCCGAAAATTCTGAGAGTTGCCTTAGAAATACAAAGAAGCAATTTGATAAGTGGAGATAGTATGAAAGATAAACCCCTCAAGAAACCAATTGTTTTAAGAGCTATTTTCTCAGCATTATCTCTCGCAAATGTTTTCGGTACAAGCTCGCCAAAAGTAAGAATTATAAAAGTCATCGCCCCTGTAACGCCCCAGGCAACCCTTGAAGTCAAGCCGTTCCCGAAAATACGTATTGCAATAAAAGTTGCCAGGACAGAAGCGCCAATATTAACAACATTGTTCCCAACAAGAATGGTTGCAAGGAACCGGTTAGGGTCATTCACCCAGAGACTAATGCTTTTAGCTCTCTCCCCCTCTTTTTCAAGCAAAGTCTTTATTTTTAACCTTCCAAGCGCGGTCAGAGCAGTCTCCGAAGCGGAGAAAAAAGCGGAGAAAAAAAGTAAAATTAAAAGACTAACTATTTGCAAGAAAGTATCTCCTTCAGGATCTCTTCCTGTCTTGCATGCATTTTTTTCACTTTTGCCCGATTGCTATCATTATAGCCGAGGAGATGCAGAATACCATGAATAACCAGCCTTCCAAGCTCATTTTCAAAACTCTCCCGGTAAATTAGCGCTTGTTCCTTTGCTTTCTCAACCGAGATTACAATATCACCGAGAATTTCCTCATCCATTGGAAATGCAAGAACATCAGTTGCCCTGTCAACCGAGCGGTATTTGCGGTTCAGCTCTCTTATATATTCATTGTCTGTAAGGACAATGCTTACCTCTCCATCCTTAGCTTCTCTTTTAAGCGTTTCTCTGACAACCCTGCGAATGAATTTACGCTCCACCTTTATTTTGCACTGCACATTTTTTATATCAACCTTTACCATATGCTTTTATAATTTCCTGAACAAGTTCATGTCTCACAACATCCTTGCCGCTGAAATAGATGAATTTTATACCCTTTATATCCTTTAGAATTGATTTTGCCTCAATCAAACCCGATGCCTTTTCTTGTAAGTCAACCTGTGTAATATCCCCGGTGATTACAGTTTTTGAATCAAACCCGAGGCGTGTCAAGAACATCTTCATCTGCTCAGAAGTGCTATTCTGCGCCTCATCAAGGACGATAAAAGCATCGTTAAGTGTCCTTCCGCGCATATATGCAAGAGGTGCAACTTCAATTATACCCTGGTCAAGACATTTCTGAATATTCTCAATCTCCATCATATCATAAAGCGCATCATAGAGCGGTCTTAAGTAAGGTGTAATTTTCTCATACAGGTCCCCTGGCAAATACCCGAGTTTTTCCCCTGCCTCAACTGCCGGTCTTGTAAGGATTATCCTGTTGACTTCTCTTTTCTTTAGAGCCGAGACTGCCATTGCCATTGCAAGATATGTCTTGCCGGTCCCTGCAGGTCCAATACCAAATACAATATCGTACTTGCGGATAGCATCTACATATTCTTTCTGCCCGTGAGTCTTGGGTGTTACGAACTGGCGCTTTGAAGAGACTTCAATCCTATCAAGAAAAATTTCCGGAATATCTGTTGTCTCACCCCTCCTCACTGCCTCCAGAGTATACTTTATCTCATGACGCCTGATTGGCTGCCCTCCCCTCACAACAAAAAGTAATGTCTCAAAAAAGCGCAACGATTTTTGAACTTCCTCAGGTTCACCCTCAATAGTGATTTCATTTCCCCTGCTTATTATCCGCACACCTAATTCTCTATCAATCAGTCTGACATTCTCATCATGCCTACCGCAAACCGCAACCGCCTCCTGGCTATTCTTAAACTCTATCTTCTTAACCAACTCCCCCTCCTACCCCACAAAAGAATACCAGCTAACAGGTTTATTAGGAAATCTCCCATATTCTTCGCTTTTTCTTTGAAGATGTCGGTATACTATTTGCAATTTTTTGTAAGTGAATAAGTGTTTTTATCTTTTCATCAAACGGTATTTCTGCAAGTTCTTTATGGAATGAATCTTTTGCTTTGAATAAATCTTCAATTTCTTTCTTGTAAAGAACTTTATTTTTCATAATACAACCTCATAAAACGCTCAAATTTTTTGTCTAATCCATGCTTTTGTAAAATTCTTGAAAGATAATCCATATCTATTTTTGCCTCATCTAAAAGTTTTATTATTCTTTCCTTATCTTTCGGTCTAAATGTTTCCATCATTATTGCTATTAAATATTCGGGCTTCAAAACCCTTGTTTTTACATTCTTATATTTTACTTCAACTATCTCTTTAATTGCATCGTTTACCAACTCATTATAAACTGGTATAAATTGCACTGGTATGCCTTCTATAATGATGTGTTCCTTGTACGGCTTATAACCCTTTCTTTTAAACCAGTCGTATATTGATGAAAGTGTTGTTATTCCTTTTTCTTCTTCTGAAGAGATAAAGAAAATATCCAGGTCATAGGTAAGGATAGGTTCGACATAGAATATCGTTGCAATTCCTCCACCTATAGCATAATCTTTAATTAATCCCTTTTTCTGGAGCTCGTTTATAATTTTTATCGTCTTCTCCATTGCTTATTTACCTCATCAAACTGATGCAGCTGGGTTCACTTTCCATCCACTTTAATATGCAATTCTTTTAACTGTTTCTCATCAACCGGGGATGGGCTGCCTGTGAGAAGGCATAAACCTTTCTGCGTCTTAGGGAAAGCGATAACATCCCGAATTGACTCCTCCCCTGCCATCAACATAACAAGCCTATCCAGCCCCAATGCAATTCCCCCATGAGGAGGAGCTCCATAACCAAGCGCAGACAGGAAAAAGCCGAATTTGGTTTCCACTTCATCATCTGACAGACCTAATGCTCTAAAAACTCTGCGTTGAATATCAGGAACATGAATTCTAATGCTCCCGCTTGCAATTTCTTCCCCGTTCAAGACCAGGTCATAGGCTTTAGCTCTAACCCTCTGAGGTTCATTTTCCAAAAGCTCAATATCGTTTTCAATCGGCATACAGAAAGGATGATGTGCAGACTCAAGCTTTTTCTCTTCCTCATTAAATTCAAACAATGGAAAACCAACAACCCATACAAAATTGAATTTCTTTTCATCAACCAGACCGCGCTTCTTAGCAAGCTCAAGACGAAGTTTCCCAAGAGAAGATGATACTACACCAGATTCCCCTGCAATAAAAAGAAGCAGGTCACCGGCTTCAGCAGACATGCGGTCTCTAATCTCAATTAGTTTCTCTTCTTTAAAGAATTTAGAAACAGGAGAACGAACATCATTTTTACCAACTTTAAACCATACAAGTCCGCTTGCACCCTGCGAACGGACAAATTCTATAAAATCTTCTATAGAACGATTTGAAACCTCTGCGCCACCCATGACTTTTATCCCTTTCACAACACCACCAGATTTAACAGCTTCGCAAAAAACCTTAAAATCCACATCACCCACAATATCAGATATATCTTCAAATTCCATACCGAACCTTAAGTCAGGTTTATCAATTCCATAATTATCCATTGCTTCTCTATAACCTATACGCTTAAAAGGAGTTTTAAGCTCAATATCAAGACTCACTTTGAACGCGTATTTCATCATCCCTTCCACTAAACTGTAAATATCTTCAGGGGATACAAAAGACATCTCCACATCTATCTGGGTATGTTCCGGCTGTCTATCAGCTCTCAAGTCCTCATCCCTGAAACACTTCACAATCTGAAAATATCTGTCAATTCCTGCTACCATAAGCATCTGCTTTAAAAGCTGGGGTGACTGTGGCAGCGCATAAAATTCTCCCGGGTTAACTCTGCTCGGCACAAGGTAATCACGCGCTCCCTCAGGAGTGCTTTTAGTCAGGAAAGGAGTCTCAATTTCAATGAATCCCTCCCTATCAAGAAAATCCCTGACAGATTTTACGACTCTGTGCCTGAGAATAAGGTTTTTAAGCATCTTTGGCCGTCTCAGGTCAATATATCTGTATTTCAGCCTCACGTCTTCTCCAGGCAGAACTTCACTATTGATTTCAAATGGAGGAGTGGCAGAGGGGTTCAGAATTCTGAGCTCAGCCGCTTCAATTTCAATTTCACCTGTGGCAATAGCTTTATTTACTGTTCCAGCAGGTCTCTCAATAACCTTCCCCTTCACTGCAATTACATATTCACTCCTGAGTTCCCCTACCTTCTTATGGAGCTCCTCGTTCGCCTCAGAATTAAAAGTTACCTGCGTTACCCCAGTTTTGTCTCTTAAATCAATAAAAATCAACCCTCCGTGGTCACGCCTCGTGTCCACCCAGCCCATCAGGGTAACTTCCTCACCAGAGTTTTTCTTCTTCAACTCACCGCAGAAATATGTTCTATTCAACCCCTCAATACTTTCCACCATAATCTCCCTACTTTTCCCTTTTCAAGATGGAAACAACTTCTTCTCTCTTCACTTCCTCCTGCTCGCCTTTGACCATATCCCTTAAAGTTGCTCCCTCCTGCCCCAGTATGATAGTAAACTTCACTCCGAGTTTATCCGCAACTCTGAACTGCGACTTAAGGCTTCTTCCTTCATAATCCATCTCGGCTGAAATGCCTGAACGCCTGAGTTCATTTAACAATAAGAGTCCTCCTTCAAGGTATTCTTTCCCCAAAAGAGCGATAAATGTAAAAGTCTGCTTTCCATCAGACACCTTCACTCCTTCCCCGTCCATCGCAAGTGCAATACGCTCAACCCCTGCCGCAAACCCAACTGCAGGTGTTGACTCACCTCCAAACTCTTCTACAAGTCCATCAAACCTGCCTCCGGCCGCAACTGCATTCTGTGCGCCGAGCCCTGAATGCACAACTTCAAAAGTCGTCCTTGTGTAATAGTCAAGTCCACGCACAAGATTTGGAGCAATCTGATAATTTAGACCAAGCATTTTAAGATAATGTTTCACAGATTCAAAATGTTCCTTGCAGGCTGGACAGAGAAAATCCAAAGTAGATGGAGCATTTTTCAAAATAGAGACACACCCCTCCTTTTTACAGTCAAGAACCCTCAGAGGATTGGATTCAGTTCTCCTGCGGCAATCATCGCAGAGTTTGTCAATATGCTCGTTCAGGAATTGTTTAAGTTTTTCCCTGTAAAGGGGCTGGCAGGCAGAACATCCTATGCTATTAAGCGCAATATGTAAAGTCTTAAGTCCGAGAGAACTTAAGAAGTGTAAAGAGAGATTTATAACCTCTGCATCAAGAGCAGGACTATCCGAACCAATTGCTTCCACTCCAATCTGATAAAATTGTCTGTTCCTGCCCGCCTGTGGTCTTTCATAGCGGAAGAAAGACCCGATATAGAAAAACTTATTCACTCCACCCTTAGCGTAGAGTTTATGTTCCAGATAAGCTCTAACTACAGGTGCGGTTCCCTCAGGCCGCAGCGTGAGACTCCTGCCCTTCTTATCGAGGAAAGTATACATCTCCTTCTCAACAATATCTGTGCTTTCCCCGATACTTCGCTCAAAAAGGCGGGTATCCTCAAAGAGCGGAGTTCGGATTTCTCTGTAATTATAAAGGAGAAATAACTCTCGTGCAGTCTGCTCTATCCTCTGCCATTTCTCTATTTCACCAGGGAGAACATCCTCAGTCCCCCTGGGCGCTTTTATGGTCAAGACTTTACCACCTCAACTGAGATTATATTACCGCGATGAGATTTTGTCAATGAATACAAAAATCGCTTAACAAGCTGCTCTTAATCATATATAATTTATAATATGAGAATTGCAGATGATATTACAAAGTTAATTGGGACTACTCCTCTGGTGAGGTTAAATAGAATAGCTTCTGGGTTAGAGGCAAACTTAGTAGCAAAACTTGAATCCTTCAATCCCTTATCCAGCATAAAGGACAGGATTGGAGTTTCCATGATTGAAGAGGCAGAGAGGAAAGGTGCGATTAATAAAGATACCGTAATTATTGAACCCACCAGTGGAAATACCGGCATTGCCTTAGCATTTGTCTGTGCGGCTAAAGGCTATAAACTAATTGTAACAATGCCTGATACAATGAGCGTTGAAAGGAGGAAACTTTTAACCGCCCTTGGAGCAAAATTAGTCCTGACGCCGGGCTCAGAAGGAATGAATGGAGCAATTAAGAAAGCCGAGGAACTGGTTAAACAAACGCCAAATTCCTTCATGCCACAACAATTTAAAAATCCGGCAAATCCTAAAATACATAGAGAGACTACAGCCGAAGAGATATGGCGTGATACAGATGGAGAGGTAGATATTCTTGTGGCAGGAGTTGGGACAGGTGGAACAATTACAGGTGTGGCAGAAGTGATAAAGAAAAGGAAACCCGGATTCAAAGTTGTTGCAGTTGAACCGGAAGAATCCCCAATTCTCTCCCGCCAGAAATATGGCGGGCAGGCTGAAGCTAAATCTCATAAAATCCAGGGCATCGGCGCAGGATTCATTCCCGAGGTATTGAAGATGGAGTTGATTGATGAGATAGTCAAAGTAAAAAGTGAGGACGCAAGAGTAACGATGATGAGGCTGGCGAAAGAAGAAGGAATATTAGCGGGTATTTCCTCAGGCGCCGCAACCTGGGCAGGAATGGAAGTAGGAAAAAGGAAGGAGAATAAAGGTAAACTTATTGTGGTGGTTTTCCCGGATACAGGAGAGAGATATTTAAATACATTTTGTCTTGGCAATTCTTAGAATATAACATCGCTCTACTTTATGGCTTTCCTAACTGCTTTTTCTATCTTTTCTCTATTGGGTATGACATATCTCTCCAGGACAGGGCTGAAGGGGATGGGAGTATTTTCATTTCCTACCCTCTCAATGGGTGCGTTGAGGCAATCAAACGCCTTTTCCATAACCATAGTGGCTATCTCAGCTGTTATCCCCCCTCTTGTCACACCTTCGTCAACAAGGACCAACCGGCCAGTTTTCCTGACAGAATTAATTATCGTCTCTTCGTCCATAGGAACGAGGCTCCGGAGATCTATCACCTCTATACTTATACCTTCCTTCTCTAATTGTATAGCAAGTTCAAGGGATTCACCAACCATGGAGGAAGTAGCTACAATGGTTACATCTCCACCCTCTCTTTTGACTTCAGAAATTCCAATGGGAATGAGGCATTCTTTTTCGGGGACTTCGCCTTTTTTGTTATAGAGCATCTTGTGTTCAAAGACAACAACTGGATTATCATCCCTTATAGCACTTTTCAGGAGCCCTTTTACTTCATAGGGACTGGAAGGCATCACTGATTCGATACCCGGTGTATGTAAGAACCATGAATGCAGACTCTGGGAATGTTGAGCGGCTGATGACCTCCCCGCACCAATATTAGTCCTGATGACTAAAGGGACCCTTATTCTACCTCCGGACATGTATCTGATCTTAGCCACCTGATTAACAATCTGATCCATTGCCAAACAGAGAAAATCACCAAACATAATCTCCGCGATGGGTCTCATACCCCTTATAGCCAGACCCAGAGCACAACCAACAATGCCTGCCTCTGAGATAGGGGTGTCTAAAACCCTTTCTTCTCCAAATTCTTCATATAACCCCGTGGTAGTCCGGAAATTTCCTCCTAATATTCCTACATCCTCACCCAACAGAATAACATTTTCATCCAGACGCATCTCCTCAGCAATAGCTTCAGATATTGCCTGAGCATAGGTAATTTCTCTCAACTTCTTTCCTCTATATAATGATATCCTCTAAAGCCTCCTCGGGAAGCGGATAAGGACTCTCTTTAGCAAATGTTACTGCCACATCCACATCCTTCTTTACCTTTTCCTCAAGCCTCTCTATCTCAGGTTCACTCAATACCCTCTCTTTAATAAGAAGGCTCTTAAATCTCTTAATCGGGCATTTATCCTTCCACATATCAACCTCTTCCTTTGCTCGATATGCTGTGCCTGGATCTCCTACATGGTGCCCTCCCCAGCGATATGTCTTACACTCAATAAATGTAGGGCCGAGACCTTCTTTTGCCCGCTCTACAGCAATCTTTGCAGCATCGTAGACGGCTAAAACATCGTTTCCATCAACTACTTCTCCCGGAATATCATATGACTTGGCTCGAACTGCTACATCTTTTATCTTCTGGGCCCTTGATTGATGAACCGAGATCCCGTAAAGATTATTCTCACATACATAAACTATCGGAAGGTTCCACAGAGAGCCCATATTAATGCCTTCATGGAAAGCTCCCTGGTTTGAAGCACCCTCCCCAAAGAAACAGACTATCACCCTTCCATCGTTCTTGATTTTTGAGGCCAGCCCTAAACCTGCAGCAATAGGGATACTGCCAGCTACAATTCCATTAGCTCCAATAATCCCCAAGTCAGGGTCAGCAATGTGCATTGAGCCACCCTTTCCTTTACAATAGCCTGTCTCTTTGCCTATCACCTCAGCCATCATCTTGTTCAGGTCACCGCCTTTAGCTATCAAATGTCCATGACCGCGATGGGTGCTGGTAATGAGGTCATCTCTCTTTAAATTCTCACACACTCCTACAGCAATTGCTTCCTCGCCAATATAGAGATGGGCAAGCCCCGGCATCAAACCACGGGTGTAGACATCATATATGGATTCCTCAAAGTATCTTATGGTAACCATCTTCTTTAGCATATCTATCAATACAGAATTATCCATAATTTATATACACTGATTTATTCTCGGTGAAGAATTCAATCCCGGTCTCACCAGCTTCAGGAAGGCCAAATCCAGAGGATTTGATTCCACCAAAAGGAAGATGTACCTCCTTATAACTTGTGGGCAAATTAAGGTGAGTAAGTCCCACTTCACTATCTTCAACAAACCTTAAAGCTTTTGAGACATCCTTGGTGTAAATGGAGGAAGAGAGTCCGTACTTAACCCCATTAGCCACTTTCAATGCTTCTTCAAAAGAGTTAACCCTTATTATAGAAAGTACCGGACCAAATATCTCCTCCTGTGCAATCCTCATTTCAGGATTAACATCAACAAAAATAGTAGGTTCAATAAAGAATCCTTTATCATACCCACTACCTTCCATCCTTTTTCCACCCACTATAATCTTTGCCCCCTCTTCTCTGCCTATTTCTATATAATCTAAGACCTTTTTAAATTGTGATTCTCCGGCTAAAGGTCCCATCGTGATATCCGGATTGAGACCATCTCCGACTTTAATCTTCTTCGCCTTCTCAATTAAAATGTCAATAAATTCATTGGCTATTTTCTCAACTAAAATTGCCCTGCTGGTTGAGGTGCACCATTGACCGGAGCAGCTATATGCAGCAAGCAATATATCATCTGCAGCAAGCTCTAAATCCGCATCCTCTAAAACAACTGCAGGATTTTTCCCTCCCATCTCTAACTGCATTTTGGTCATATTCTGTGAAGCAACGCTATTTATCCTTAATCCAATCTCTGTTGACCCGGTAAAGGATACAGCCTTGATGGAAGGATTGGTAACCATCTCATCGCCTATTTCAGAGCCAGAACCGGTAACAAAATTCAAAACCCCTTTCGGAATCCCAGCCTCAACAAACATTTCTACCAACCTTAGACCCGAAAGAGGAGTAAAAGAAGCTGGCTTAAAGACAACAGTATTCCCGGCAACTAACGCCGGTGTGAGCTTCCGGCAGGGAACATTCACGGGAAAGTTCCAGGGACTTAAGATTGAGACAGCACCAAGCGGCTGCCTCACAGTATAAGAGAAGACTTTTTCTTTCTCAGAAGGAGAGCTCTTACCAAAAATCCGCCGCCCCTCGCCAATCTGAAATTCCATCTCCTTTATTGCTGATTCAACCTCAGCCCGGGACTCTCTTAAAGTCTTCCCTTCTTCTAAAGTCAAATCTCTGGCTATGTTTTTCTTCCTCTCCTTCAATAGAACAAGGGCCCGGGAGAGAGTTTGTGCCCGTTTCGCAGGTGGATACCTTCTCCATTCCTTAAAAGCCTGAGCTGCAGATTCAATTGCCTTTCTCACATCCGCTACACTTGATTGCTGGAAGTAACCAATTACCTCTTCTTTGTTAGCAGGGTTGATATCCAAAAATGTCTTTTTAGATATTGAATCCCGCCATTCCCCATCAATATAGTTTTTGTAGGTAGTTATATCCACAACGAATCAATATCCCAGAGTTACGCCGCCGTCAATATTGAGTGTAATACCGGTTACAAAAGCGGCATCATCACTTGCCAGATAAAGGGCTGCCCTGCCGCACTCTTCAATCGTTCCAATACGGCCGAGCGGGTGCTGACCAAAGATATATTTGCGCGCGGCCTCCGGGTCTTTCTGTTGAGAAAACCAATCCTCGACCAACGGGGTTTGGATCCAGCCCGGACAGATAACGTTTACACGAATCCCATCCGGTGCAAAGTCGATTGCCATGCCCTTGCTCATGGCTATCTGACCGCCCTTGGTAGCAGAATAAGCTCCTGCATTTGGCTGGCCGACAAGCCCTACCATACTGCTGATATTAATTATGTTCCCTTTGGTTTTGCGCAGGTGCGGTATTGCATACTTGCTGCAAAGAAACGTGCCACGCAGATTCGTATTTATGATAAATTCCCACTCCTGCTCTGAAGTCTCTTCCACGTTCTTTGATATATGATACCCGGCATTATTCACCAGGATATCGAGTTTACCAAATGTCTTGATGGCAGCATTAATCATATTCTGGATGGACTTGCTGCTTGTTACATCGGTTTTCAGAAAGATCGCTCGCCCTTCAGAGGCTCCAAGCTCCTCAGCCATTTTTTTACCGGCATCTTCTGTGCGGCATACAACAACTACCTTTGCTCCCTCTCTGGAGAACACTCTTGCAATGCCTTCACCGATACCTTTGCTTGAGCCAGTCACGATGGCTACTTTATCCTTCAGTTTCATAACCCATTCCCTCCACATTTATTTTAAAAGTTGCTCAATCTCATTTACTGCCCTCCCGAGTGCTTCTTTTACGCTGAGTTTACCTGTAAACCCATCCTGCAGGGATGTCCACAGAATATCCTCAACCATAGGATACTTAGCAAATTTTGGAGGGATGAGAAGGGATTCATTTACGGTTTGCTCTAACATAATCAAACGTTTCTCTTCCATTGAGCCTGGCTTGACCTCTTTTCGAATCCTCTCCTGAGCAACCTTCTTCACTGGAATCGCACCTCTTTTTGCTTCCTCATACTGCATCTGCTCTGAGAGTAGAAAGCGCATTAGTGCTAATGCCCCATCTCTATCCTTACAACTTTTTGGGATAGCATATGAGAACCCCCCGGCATAAACCCATCTTTCACCAGTTGGACCAATCGGATAGATACTCACAGCAAAGCAATCTTTTACCTTAGAAATAGTTGGGTCTTTATAAGTGGCAAAAGAACCAGGCCAATCCGTAGTCATTGCCACTTTTCCATCCCGGAAAAATTGCGCTACCTCATCATAGTGCCAGTCGGGCACATCTTCCGGGCAAACCTTATCCACAAAATAGAGGTCTCGCAAAAACCCTAATGCCCACTCTCCTGCCTGGCTGACAAATTGGGGTTTAAGGTTCTCATCAAAAAGAGTGCCGTCTGCCGTTGCCAATAGTTCAAAAAAATGTCCGAAGAGCCCGGAATATCTTCCCGGAAACACAAACCCATAAAGCTCCGGTGGACGGGTGAAGAAATTAGCTATATCTTTTAATTGTTGCCATGTCTTCGGCGGCTCTAACTCATATCCAAACTTTTCTTTGAAATTCTCTTTTTCCTCCGGATTTTCAAACAGGTCTGTCCGATAATAGACTAATTTCACATCTACATTTCTTGGTAATTGCATAAGTTCGCCGTCAATCCTCATTAACTCTATCGTGGAAGGGATGTATTCAGCTAATTCCTCCTCATTGACATCCTGATCCAGCGGACTCAGCCACTGTTTCTGTGAAGGGGCATACTTGGAATGGGTGGTTATCAAATCATAATCACCTTTCCCCTTAGTATATAAATCGGCTATGCGTTCATTGAGCTCGGGATGGATAAGTTTTGCTCCAATTTCAACCCGATAGCCTGTTTCAGATTCGAACTCTGAGATTTTGGAATAAGGGTAATCGTACATTGGGCCGCCGACAAATGCTACTTTTAGCCTTTTACCTGTGTCCACAACAAAAGCCCCCCCCTTTTTATCGACATTCATACCTTTTTTCGATGAACCATCGACATCAGAAGATGTCTCCTACATCATTTCAGTCCATGAATAATCCACCATTCACATCCAATGTCTCACCGGTAATATAATCTGCTTTCTTAGAAGCTAAGAATAATACTGCATTAGCTGCATCTTCCGGACTTCCTATCCTGCCCAACGGGATAGCCTTTTTATATCCTTCTATCATTTTTTTAGAAAGAGATGAAGTTATCCTTGTCTTGATTACTCCGGGACAGACACAATTTACATTTATCCTATAAGAACCACCCTCTTTTGCTAAGGATTTAGTCAGACAGATCACCCCTGCCTTTGAAGCCGCATAATCTGCTCCTACTGCTATCCCGCCAATTTTGCCAGCAAGGGAGGCAATATTGATAATCTTGCCCCTTCTCTGCCTCTTCATAAGGATCAGTACCTTCTGGGAGAGAAAAAATGTCCCTTTGAGGTTAACCTTCATCAGTCGATCCCATTCTGACTCGGAGATTTCAGAGAGTGGGCGGCGAGAGCAAAAGCCGGCATTATTAACCAGTATATCTATCCTTTTGAATTCAGCTATAGTGGTTTTGACTATTCTTTCTACATCCTCAAACCTTGATATGTCAGCCTTAACTAACAACGGTTTACTTCCTATCTTTTTAACCTCTCTTCCTACACTTTCCAACCTTTTCTCATCAATATCCACCAGAACAAGCTTTGCACCTTCTTTAGCCAAAGCTAAGGAGATTGCTCTTCCGATGCCCTGCGCCGAGCCGGTAACTATACTCACAGGAGTTCGCATCTAAACCTTCCTATCTTTGAATTCAAAGTCAGCAAGGATGTTCTTCTTGGCATTCTCAATATGCTGTTCAATCAGTAATCTTGCCAATCTAGCATCCTTCTTTAAAAGGGCTTTTAATATAGTCTTATGCTCTTTATGGGCCTGCTTGATCCTCCGGTCATACTGGGCATCAAGAATGCGGAAACTATTAACAAAATTGTGGAGACTCTTAAGTATCTTGATTAAACGGCTGTTGCCACAGCGGCTGATAATCAAATTATGTAGTTTGAGGTCTACCTTGAGGAAATATTCTAACCTTCTTTCTGAGGAGCTCTCACTCTTTTCCACCAGCTCCTTTATCTCACTAAGCTCTTCTTTCTTTATCAAGGCAGTTGCTTTCTCTGCAGCAAATCCCTCGAGTAGTTTTCGGAGCTCGTATATCTCCTCAACATCCTTGGCTTTCAGCCGGCTCACCTGAGCGCCTTTTCTCGGAACCAACTCAATCAGACCATCCTGAGCCAGACGGTTCAATGCTTCCCGAATGGGGGTTCGGCTGATACCAAGATCCTCCGCTAATTGGTCCTCAATCAACTTCACTCCTGCCGGGAGCTTTCGATTAATGATCCTATTGGCCAAGATATTGTATGCCTCATCACTCAGGTTGGGACGAGTAATTCTTTCTTTTGTTTTCATTTGTATAAAGTATACAATATTAAGTTTTTTGCGTCAAGAATTTTCGCGAGTACCCACAAGGAATTCTTAAAAATCAGCAGATAGGTTTAATAGAATAGCTTCTGGACCGGATACAGTAGAAAGGTATTTGAATGACTAAACCTTTGCAGTTCTTTGCTTCGCCTTACTTATATAATCAGCGGCGTCGAGGAGGTTGTCTGCAATATAGTCCGGCTCCACATCAAATTCCTCATCCCTTCCACCAAAACCCGTCCTGACAAGTATCGTTTTACAACCCGCCCTTTTCCCCGCTTCAATATCTGAGGTTTTATCACCTATCATAAAACTTCTGCTAACATCCAGGTTCAAATCAGAACAGGCTCTATTTATTAAAGCAATGTTAGGTTTCCTGCAGTTACATCCCTCACTCTTACTATGCGGGCAGAAATATATCTTCGAAATAGTTACATCAGCCGAAGAGAATCCTTTAAGCATCTTTCTGTTCACCCTGTAAAAATCTTCCTTTGAAAAATAGCCGAGACCAATACCCCCCTGGTTTGTCACTATTACAATTTTATAACCCATATCCTGCATCTTTTTTATACCGCGAGCAGCATTCGGCAGAAACTTAAATTTCTCAGGTTCATGCAGGTATTCCACTTCTTCACTTATTGTTCCGTCCCTATCAAGAAAAACTGCCGGAGAAACCTTCGCCGGCAGGAGGGGAAAATGTACAGCCTTTCCTTTCTCAACTACCTTCCCGGCAGAGACGTATGTAGACCTGTCTGCCCCTGCCCGACCAGCAGGCGTTGGCAGCGAAGTAAGAATCTTCTCAATAATATCAGTAGTTGATGATTCAAAAGTTTTCTCAATCAGTTTCACCTGCCCGCCAAGCTTCTCAACAACTTCTGCTGAAGTGAGTTCTGCTTTTGAATAGTCCCCTGCTTTTATGTAATAGTGCGGCTTGATAAGTTCAATATTTTTCTTATTTCTCCTCTCACCAAAAATAAATACATAATCAACCGCTTCAAGCCCGGCAATAATTCTTGCTCTTTCATCTTCGGGCACAATCGGGCGGGCGTTTCCCTTGAACTTCCTCACACCTGCATCTGAGTTTATCCCTACAATCAGAATATCGCAGATGCTCTTAGCTTTTTCAAGATAATCAACATGACCTGCGTGAATCAGGTCAAAAACACCTGATGTAAACCCTATTTTCTTACCCTGCTTCCTGAATCCTTCACAGAGTTCCGCCAACTCTTCCCTGCCTTTAATCTTATCTCTCATCTTCGACCACTATTCACAATAAACGAATAAGATGAATTATACGCTATTATCCCCTCATAATCCAGAATTAAAATTTCCCTATATTTAAGTGATGGTCGAAAAGATTACGTTTGACCTTGCCTTTTTCTTTTTTATATGATAAACCTATGTTATGGGGCTTGAAAGAAAACTCAATAAAGATGATTTTCACCTCCACATAAAAGTAAGAATGTTTCAACGAGGAATTACAGAAGAAGAAGTAGAACAAACTTTACAAAACGGATGGGATGCAGATGATGCTAAAACAGAAACAAGTGGAAAAGTGTTTGTCTTTACTTATAATAAGGAATGGGAAGGAAAATTCTATAAAGAGAAAGAAGTGAGAGTGTATTATAAATATGTTAACGATAACTTAGTATTACTAACGGCGAAGGCCAAATATGGTGATGTATTTTTAAGGGGAGGGTAAAATCAATGAAAATAGAATATGATCCATCGCGAGATCTTCTTTATGTTTACTTTGCTGAACCTACAAAAAAAGTAGCTCAGACCAAAACTATTATGCCTGGTGTCCATGCCGATTTTGACAAAAGTGGTAAAATTATGGGAATAGAGGTAATAGATGCTTCAGAGATAATTGGCGATGAAGTAGATGTTAAATTACCAGCACATGCTAAATCATAAAGATAAAGAATTCCCAGAAAATCTGCGATAATGACATAAAATATGAAAAAGCTGTCTGAAATGAGGCTTGGCGGGTATGTGGTTTGTGACTGTCAAAGAAGCAAGTTCCTATCGGTCAAGAAAAAAACATTATAACTTAACCAACCTCGCTTCTATAATTACCGGATGATCTTTTACTTCTTCTAACACCTCAGTAGAAATTGAACTATCTATATTAAGCACAGTTATGGCTTTACCCCCTATTTCCTTACGGCCTACTGTCATCCCGGCAATGTTTATTCCGTTTCGACTCAAGACCGTAGAAATATGGGCGATAGCGCCTGGCCTATCATAGTTGGAGCAAACCAGCAGATAACCTTCAGGCACAGCATCTACATGATAGTTATCTATCAGGATAATACGCGGGTCCTCTTTTCCGAATAATGTCCCCGCCACTGACCTTTTACAAACAGGTGTTTCAGTCTCCACCATAATCAGATTAGCGAAGTCCTCAACCTGGCTGCTTTTTGTTTCAATAATCTTTATCCCACGCTCTTTAGCCAGGATAGATGCATTGATATAATTGACCCTTTCCGGAAATATCGGCTCCAAGAGCCCTTTGAGAAGGGCAACGGTAATAGGCTTAAGCTGGTAATTATTCATCTGGCCGATATAAGTTATTTTTACCGTTTGGAGACAATCTGTAAGAAGCTGCGATTGAAATTTCCCCAATCTTTCAGCTAAATTGATATAGGGTTTGATTTCTTCCAGTATCTCCGGTTCTATGCGGGGGAAATTAACTGCATTCCGGACAATACCACCTTTCAAAACCTCCAACACCTGTCCGGCAATCTGGATAGCTACATTTGCCTTCGCCTCACGGGTAACCGCTCCGATATGGGGTGTAACAATCACCTGTTCTAAACCAAGAAGAGGATTTTTATCAGGAGGCTCTTTTTCAAAAACATCAAGGGCACAGCCGGCTACTTTGCCCTGAGTTATGGCTTTATAGAGAGTGACCTCATCGATTATCCCTCCCCGGGCACAGTTAATAACCCTTACCCCGTCTTTCATAAGCTTAAACTCTTTCTCACCTAACATATGGTAAGTTTCATCGCTCAATGGCGCATGTATAGAGATATAGTCAGCCTGTTGTAAGACTTCTTTTAAGCCAAGGAGTTTGACCTTAAGTTTCCTGGCCTGTTCAGTTGATATAAAGGGATCGTAAGCAACCGGGTGCATACCAAAAGAAAGGGCACGTTTAGCTACCTGGCAGCCAATTCTACCTAAACCCATTATACCCAAGACCTTATCATATAGCTCCACACCGGTAAGTTTATCTTTTGACCATCTGTTATCCTTAAGTGATGCGGTGGCTTGATAGATATTGCGTGAGAGGGCCAGTATCATAGCCATGGTAAGTTCAGCTGTGGAAATGGTATTGGCATCAGGAGTATTCATAACAATAATCCCCTGTTTGGTAGCCGCTTCTACATCAATATTATCTACTCCTACACCAGCCCGGCCGATTACCTTCAAGTTTTTTCCTGCTATTATAAGCTCCTTGGTGACCTTGGTTCGGCTTCGGACAATGAGGGCCTGGTAGTCTTTAATGCACGCCAGGAGTTCTTCCTGGGAAAGATTAGTTTTTACTTCAGGGTTAATATTCTTCTCTTCCTTTAGAATCTCCACAGCTTCTTCAGATAGATTATCACTTATCAGTATCTTCATCATCTCATCTTTTCTCCATTGCTATTCATAAATCCATGGTTCTCTTGTTATATTTAGTCATTACCAACTGCCGGGATAATTCTAATTCCTCTTCAGTCAACTCGCCGGGTATCAGGTCTATTGACAATGTTCTACAAAAACCCTCCACAATATTTTTACTGATTTCTTTAAAGTCGACCTGCTTACCCAAAATAGAATTTACACCAATACTGGTTTCCGGGTTTTGTTCTCCGTCCAGCAGAATTGAGCCGTGATGCAGGAGAATACCATCCTTTCTTCTCTGGGCGCTTCCTACCAGCTTTTTGCCATCAAATATAATATCATACCCTGACTGCCTGGCAAAGCAGAAGAACTCACGCTGCTTAGATACTGCCCGGTCGCTTCCCCTGTTAGATAGTGAGGATCCAACATGACTTAGAGCAGTTTCATCACCTCTTATTTGCGCCTCTATTCCCAGAATCTGCAAGCCCTTAATGACAGCCCCGGAGATAAGATTATAAGAATCAAAAATATCATCCGGTATGATAGAACCCCTAAAAGCGGTGACTAAACAAAAGGTTAATTCCCGGTCATGGAGTATGGCCCCGCCTCCGGTCAGGCGCCGAACAATATCTATTCTGTCATGCCGCAATTTCAACGATTTGTCCCTCTCCTTAGTCCTCCCTTCCCCCTTTATTAAAGGGAAGCCTAAATCCCCCCTTCCCCCCTTTAGTAAAGGGGGTAGGGGGATTAGGGGAGGAGATAGGTAATTTTGAAAGTAACCGATGGAGATTGCCGGCGGGCTCCAGCCGTATAACCTCAATGTCGCTGGCACATAATTTGCCGCACTTAAGGCAAACATAGCCTCATCTATTGCCATATTGGTATAGCCGTCCAGATGACCTGATTGAATTAGCCGCCACTTCATAATTTATACCTTTGCAGACTCTCCATCTCCCCTGCCTCTCCCCCAACGGGATAGGGCTAGCCCGGATTATTCATACTACGATTAAATACCCCACACTCTGTCATTCTGAGCGTAGCGAAGAATCTGATGAGATTCTTCATCGCTTATGCTCCTCAGAATGACAAACGTAGTGTGAACAATGCAGGCTATGCAACACGAACATACTTTAGATTAGGTTCTCTGGCTGCTTTTACTTCATCCAACCTGCATATATCTAAATTATGCGGGGCATCTTTAATAGTCTGCGGTTCCTGCTCAGCCTCTTTAGCAATCTGAATCATAACCTCAATAAATTTATCCAGCGTTTCTCCGGATTCGGTCTCCGCAGGTTCAATCATCATGGCCTCTTCAACAATGAGAGGGAAATATATGGTCGGCGGATGAAAACTAAAATCCAGCAGGCGCTTGGCAATATCCAGTGCCTTTACCCCGTGCTTCTTTTGTTTATTAGCTGATAAGACAAATTCATGCATACATCTGCGGTCATAGGGAAGATGGTAATAAGATTTTAGTTTTTCCATCATGTAATTGGCATTAAGCACAGCATTCTCAGCAGCTCTGATTAAACCTTCCCGGCCCAGGAGCAGGATATAGACATAGCACTTGAGTATAACCCCAAAATTGCCGTAGAATGGGGCTACATATCCGATGGATTTAGGACGGTTATATTCAAGGGCATATGTGCCATCCGGCCTTTTCACTACCAGCGAGATAGGAAGAAATTCTCTTAAATGCTCTTTCACTCCTACCGGTCCTGCCCCTGGCCCGCCTCCCCCATGAGGCGTGCCAAAGGTCTTGTGTAGATTCAAGTGCACAACATCAAACCCGACATCCCCCGGCCGGCATTTACCTAAAATAGCATTTAGATTTGCTCCATCATAATACATCAATCCACCTGCCTGGTGTGTCCTGTCCGCAATCTTCTTTATATCAGGGTTAAACAACCCTAAGGTATTAGGACAGGTAAGCATCACCGCAGCTACTTTCTCATCAATGACCTTTCGAAATTCGCTGAAATCCATGACGCCGTTCTTGTCAGAAGGCACTGATACAACCTCATACCCGGCAATAGCGGCACTTGCCGGATTAGTTCCATGCGCCGAATCAGGGATAATGACTTTTGTTTTCTTGATGCCTCTTGACTTGTGATAGGCGGCAATAAGCATTATCCCGGTCAGTTCTCCATGAGCACCGGCTAAAGGCTGCATGGTAAATTCAGCCATACCGGTAATCTCTGATAGAAACCGTTCTGTCTCATAGATTACCTGTAAGGCACCCTGCGTAAGTATCCCGCCCTGGCGAAGCTGGGGCAGGAGCGGGTGCAGACGACTAAAACCTTGATATCTAACTGCCTCTTCCCCTATCTTCGGATTGTATTTCATGGTGCAAGAGCCTAAAGGATAGAAGCCGGTGTCTACTCCAAAATTGTGTCTGGACAGTTCTGTAAAATGCCGGACTGTGTCCAGTTCAGAAACCTCCGGCAAATCAGGAAGTTCTTTGCGTTTAAGTCCCTTCAACTTGTCCCGCTCAATAGGAACATCGCATCTGGGTAACCTTACCCCTCTTCTCCCAGCAACGCTTTTTTCAAAAATAAGTTTCATTTTTACAAGACTGCCTCCAGTGCCTCAGCCAACATCCCTATCTCCTCCTTTGTCCTTTTCTCGGTCACGGCTATCAGCATGCACTTCTCCATATTCTTATAGTAGCGTCCCAGAGGGAATCCGGCCATTATCCCTTTTTCAATTAACTGCCCGATAATATCACCGGCATCTCTGGGAAGTTCTAATGTAAATTCATTAAATATAGGAACCGGGAATCTCATCTTTACGCCCGGTATCTCTAAAAGACGTTTGAGGGTATAATCGGCTTTAGCGCTGCAAAGCTCAGTTACCTCCTTCAGCCCTTCCTTGCCTATCAGACTAAGATAGACAATGGCAGAAAGTGCGCAGAGAGCTTCATTAGAACATATATTAGAGGTCGCTTTCTCTCTGCGGATATGCTGTTCTCTTGTCTGGAGCGTTAGCACAAAGCCGCGCTGGCCATTTTTATCTGTTGTCTCACCTACGATGCGGCCCGGCATCTGGCGGATATATTGGGAACGCACGGCCATAAAACCAAGGTATGGACCTCCGAAAGAAAGTCCGAGCCCTAAACTCTGACCTTCGCCGGTAGCAATGTCCACCTGCATTTCACCCGGGGTTTTAAGAATGCCCAGAGAAATGGGATAGGTCGAAAGAATGACCAGACTGCCTGATTTTTGAGCTGACTCAGCCATATCGGTAATATCATCTACACAGCCAAAGAAGTTTGGGTTTTGTAAGATAAGGCAGGATGTATTTTTATCAAGTTGTGTCTCTATTGCCTGTCTGTCAGCCCGGCCGTTTCGGGCTACTGGTATTTCAACAAACTCGAGAGCCAAATTGCCGGTATAACAATGCAGCATCTTTCGGTATATAGGGCTAACACCTTCATCTACAATAACCTTTCTCCTCTTGGTAATCCTTACCGCCATCATCATTGCTTCGTAAAGGGCGGTCCCGCCGTCGTACAAAGAGGCATTAGCCGCATCCATATCTGTCAGATGACAGACAGCTGATTGATATTCGTATATGGCCTGGAGCGTGCCCTGGGATATTTCCGGTTGATAAGGAGTATAAGCCGTATAGAATTCACTGCGTGAAATTATTGTATCCAGAGCAGCGGGTATAAAATGGTCGTAGAAACCACCCCCCAGGAAACAAATAAGATCAGTGGCATTCTTATCTGCCAGGGTCTGGGTGAAACGACGGACTTCAAGTTCTGATAGGCCTGGCGGTAGATTAAAAGAGGAAGGTCGCAAATCAGCAGGGATATCACTGAAGAGTTCCTCAATTGATTTGAGCCCCAATTCGCCCAGCATTCTTGCTCTGTCTTCATCTGTATTAGATACGTACGGCATCAGGTTTCACCTTCCGACTACCTCGATAGCATGTCAATGCTTACCCTGTCCCTTTTTTATGAAGTCTTCGTAGTCTCCTGCATTCATCAATGCCTGAATTTCTTCTTGATTCTCTGCCTTTATCCTAACCATCCAGCACTGGCCG
Organism: bacterium; assembly: GCA_030606215.1. Lineage (GTDB taxonomy): Bacteria > NPL-UPA2 > JAUVJM01 > JAUVJM01 > JAUVJM01 > JAUWGW01. The sequence goes on along the minus strand of JAUWGW010000005.1, from coordinate 49,700 downwards.
TAAGGGTCAGTCTGTAACAGGTCAAGATTATCAGAAAGGGCCTGGTTTACTTCTACGACCTCGCCGGTCACCGGCGAGTTTAAATCGAATACTGCCTTGACTGATTCAATGGCCCCAAAAGGTTCTCCTTTCTTCAGTTTATCACCGACAGCAGGCAGTTCAAGAAAAACAATGTCACTGAGCTGTTTCACAGCGTACTCACCGATTCCCACCGTTACGATACCTGTCTTCTCTTCAATCCCAGCCCATTCATGTGTAACAGTATACTTTAAATCTGTTGGATACATCCTTAATACTCCTCTTTTTTCCCGCCCTCTCCACTCTTTTTATAAAAAGGTGTTTTTACTACCCTGGCCCCGGTGGATTTACCTCTGATTTCAATCTCAAACTCACATCCTTCGTGAGTATATCCTGTTCCCACATAGCCCATGCCGATATTCTTATCAAGAGTAGGAGAAAATGAGCCGCTGGTTACCTGACCAATATGTTTTCCATCTTTTGAAACGGTATAACCTGCTCTGGGGATACCTCTGTCAATCATTTCAAAACCAACCAATTTACGATTAATACCTACCTTTTTGACCTCAATGAGTGACCGCCTGCCAAGAAAATCGCCTTTGTCTAATTTAACAAATCTTTCCAGGCCCGCCTCAAAAGGGTTTATTTGTGTGCTGAGCTCATGCCCGTATAATGGCAGTGCAGCCTCTAACCTCAAAGTATCCCTGGCTCCCAGGCCAATCGGTTGAAGACCATAATCTTTTCCTGCAGATAATAGCGCTAACCATAAGGTTTTTGCCTTTTCTGAAGCAAAGCAGAGCTCAAACCCATCCTCACCGGTATAACCGGTTCTGGAAATAAAACCCGTTATCCCTGCTATTTTCTCCTGAGTAAAATGATAATATTTAATTGAAGATAGATTTATGTCGATTAATTTCTGAAGAATTATCTGCGAGATAGGTCCCTGAATGGCAGCCATAGACATCTGATTTGAAATATCTTTAACCTCCGCTTGCCCGGCCCATTTCTTGAACCACGATAAGACAGTCTGCTTGTTGCCGGCATTTACTACCAGGAGATAACCGTCATCTAAACTAAAGACCAGGATATCATCTAATATATTCCCCTCCTGGTTACAAACCAGGGAATACTGGATATCACCTGTTTTTAATACAGAAACATCATTGGTGGTCAATCTCTGGACCAAATCAGAAGCACCTATCCCCTCTATCTTTAATCTGACCATATGAGAGATGTCAAAAAGACCGGCTTTTTGTCGAACTGCTTTGTGCTCAGCTATGATACCTGTGTAATAAATGGGCATCTGCCAACCACTAAATTCTCTCATATGGGCTTTATACTTCAGATGTAGATTGTAAAGCGGTGTCTGGTTCATAATAAAAACAGGGGATACAGTAAAACCACAAAGTTATACTATATCCCCTGTCCTTTTACCTGAGAGATTTATCCCTTTGGTGCCGCTTTATTTCAAACGGGTTCTCCAGAGGACCGTCAGGTCAGGATCCTTTTGCCTGAGAGTTTCTCCGCCTGAGGCGGATTACCCCTTCGGCGCCGTTGAATATACTCCAAAGGTCTCTCTCCTAACCCTCATCCGGCTATTTTTACTGTATCATCTTCTACAGGAGCTGTCAAGAAATAAGCACAGAAATAAGCACAGAGGTTCATATTAAAGTTAGCCTTCTGATAGCAATTGCCGGCGGGATTATAAGTTTTTTCTGGGGTGCAAGAAACTAAGCAGCTTTCCGCTTCAACTCCTTTCCGGGTTTAAACCGAACCACAGTTGCTGCGGGTATGCGGATTTTCTCCTTTGTCTTAGGATTTTGCACAACCCTCTCCCTCATTGCCCTGGTTGTGAAAACACCAAAATTTCTCAATTCCACCCTTTCTCCCCTGACGAGACTATTACAGATGGCATCTAAAACACCATCAGTAATCTCTCTGACAAGAGCCTGAGAGAGCCCGATACTATTAGCAACCTCACGAGCCAGATCTTTTCTGGTCATTCACTCCCCTCCCTATCCTGCATTATTCACACAGCATGTGTCATTCTGAGGAGCGTTAGTGACGAAGAATCTATAGAGATTCTTCGCTCCGCTCAGAATGACAGTATGTTGGCCATTTCATCGTAGTATGAATAATCCGGGCTAATGAAGCATCACATGAAGACATTCCGCACAATTCTACATGCCCATACAATCCCGATGAGTGCCAATAGAATGTTAAACGCCGGCGTCCAATATCTCCCTTTCCTCAAATCAACAAATGGCTTACCTAACACCCCCCGGCACAAAAAGAATAACCCGGAAATTACACATAAAAAATAGACTAAAGCACCTACAGGTTGAATGTTAAATGCCTCCTTTATATGAAAATTAGATGCTTCACAAAAAGAGCTTGTCATATCACAGAATGGGCAGGGAATACCCGTAAATGTTCTGAAACTGCACCCTGGTAATTTCAGGAGATGTGGGAAGCAACTGAGCACAGGGAAACTAAAACATAAAAGCGAAACCAAGAAATTCCGCATCCTATCTTTCATCAGCTCTTAAGCAGGAGAATTATAAAAGCAATCGGACAGCATAATAAACCAAAAGCTCCCCACAGGATTGGGTTTCTTCCCTTGGTACTTGCCAGCCATCCACAAAGAACGGCACCGACAATTCCCCAGATAAGAGAGCCCCAGTTGGCACTGGCAGGCAAACTAACTCTTCTTGCCTCAGCACCCTCTCCCGGCTCTGCTCCTTCAATTTTCATCTTCACAACATCGACAAGTTCACCTATTTTCCCAAGAAGCGTCTCAAGTTCAGCCTGTGCTTCTGTCTCCTCCCCCTTTTCGCTTACCTCAAATGCAGGCTTTACTTTCTGAGTGTAGAATCTGTATCCCATAAAAATGCCGCCGAACATAATAGCAAGGATAACAAGAAATATAAGAAGCTTACTCCTCGCCAGTTTCTTAATACCAAACCCAAAAGTACTTACTCTTGCCAGTGCATCTCTCTCACTTTCAAGATGACCGAGAACCCTGTTAAATGCTATATGGACACGGTGCCATGTATTCTCAAATTGACCGGTTGTGAAACTGCTCATCTTCTTTACTTGCTCAAGAGAAACCGCCTGGGAAAGGACTTCTGTTACCTCTTCCTCCGGAAACATTCTTTTCTCAAACTTATCTGATATTGCCTGAAACTTACGCGCAATAGCACTTTTCACATTCAGGAATTCCCTGTCATGCTCATCTGTGAAACCTGCACCTTTCACAACTGCAACCATCATCTCATGGAAACGCCCCCATAAATCAATCAACTCCCGCATCTCAACCATTCTTCTCTCAAGAGTCCTATCTCTCATACCGTATCCTCCATCAGGGCTTGAATGAAATACTCCCTTCTCCTGCCAACTCCTCCACTTTCTTCATCAATTCCGGTCCCGGTTCAACAGTTAGCTCAGAATTCCCACCAAGAATTATTCCTCTGGGCAGGGAACCTTTTAGATGGAAATACACGCTGCAATTTCCCGGATATGATAATAAGACCTCTTTCAAAGATAAAAGTGTCCCTTCTTCAAAACCGGCAGTAATCAATTTTATATGAGCCGATTTAGCAAGATGCCTTTCAACCTCATTGAGAGGGATAACTACTTTCGCCACAACCTTTGGCACATCTTGACGCAAATCAACTCTGCCTCTGACATAAATCAGCGCATCTTGTTTAAGAAGTGTTGCGTACTCCTCCAGACAATTCGGAAAGAAAATCACTTCACAGTTTCCCTCCAGATCCTCTAACTGAACATAAGCCATCCTGTTACCCTTCCTTGTAGCGATACGCCTGATGCGCGTGACTACTCCAGCTATGCCAGCATCAGCCCCATCCTCTAATTCATGAAGTCCACCGGTACTAACAGTGCTGTATGCTTTAATGAGTTTTTCATACCTTGCGAGTGGATGCCCGCTTATATAAAACCCGAGAACCTCCTTCTCAAATGAAAGTAACTTCCCTTCATGCCACTCAGGGATGTCTGGATACTCCCGAAAATCGCTTCCAGTCCCGAAGAGAGAGAATTGCCCTGACAGTCTGTCTTTCTGCAATCGCTGCCCAACTGCAATTGCATCGTCAACCACAGCGAAGAGTTGTGAACGTGCTGCCCCAAGACAATCAAATGCGCCACATTTAATAAGACTTTCAATTACCCTCTTATTAACAAGCCTTAAATCAACATGCTCACAGAAATCATGGAGAGATGTAAATTTTCCTTTTTCATTCCTGACATCCACAATGGAATCAATAGCAGAAACACCAACATTTTTTACCGCTACTAATCCAAAGCGAATACATCCCTCCGCAACCTCAAATCTCCCGTTACTTTCATTCACATCGGGCGGCAAAACTTTCACTCCAGAACCTTCACATTCATTAATATAGGTTACAAGTTTATCTGTATTATCCATCTCGCTTGAAAGAAGTGCGGCGAGGAACTCTCTCAAATAGTTTGCCTTGAGATATGCTGTCCTATAGGCAATCATTGCATAGGCAGTGCTGTGAGCTTTATTAAACCCATAGCCTGCAAAGTTGGCAACAAGGTCAAAAACTTTGTTTGCAACCCGCTCCTCAACACCATTGCTAAGCGCACCTTTCATAAAAAATCCCCGTTGTCTCTCCATAACCTCCGGGATTTTCTTACTGATAGATTTCTGCAGAACATCTGCTTGTTCCAGCGAAAACCCGGCAAGTTTGCTGACAATCCTCATAATCTGCTCCTGATAAAGAATAACTCCGTATGTATCAGTTAATATTGGTTCCAGAGCAGGATGGTCAAACTCAATGGAAGTAAGTTTATGTTTCCTTTTTATGAACTCATTAACCATACCACTGCCAAGAGGACCCGGACGGTATAATCCAAGGACAGCAATGATATCTTCAAACCTCTGTGGTTCAAGTTTCCTTAAGAGGTCCCTCATCCCCGCGCTCTCAAGTTGAAAAATGCCCAGTGTCTTCCCCTCTCTCAAAAGTTCAAAAGTCTTCAAATCATCAAGCATCCCCTCTTCAATGCTTATCCTTTTGCCATGGGTTTTCTCAACATTTTCAAGTGTCTTCTGGATAACACTTAAAGTTTTGAGACCCAGGAAATCCATCTTAAGAAGTCCAACTTTTTCCAGGGATTCCATCGGAAATTGAGTGATTACTTCACCTTCTCCGCCTTTCAGGAGAGGCACATAGTCAGTCAATCCCCTATCTGAAATAACTATACCAGCGGCGTGAGTTGATGCGTGCCTGGCCAAGCCTTCAAGAGACCTCGCTATAGTGAGGAGTTTGTTTACTCTCTCATCTCTTTCCGCAACTTCCTTTAATTCCGGCTCTTTGCTTATTGCCCCATCAAGAGTTATATCAAGCTCATTCGGAACAAGTTTTGCAATTCTATCAACCTCACCATATGGCATATCCAGAGCCCGTCCCACATCACGGATTACGCCTCTTGCGGCCATTGTGCCAAAAGTAATAATCTGAGCTACATTTCCTGCTCCATATTTTGTTCTCACATATTCAATTACCTGTGAACGGTCTTCATCAGAGAAGTCAATATCAATATCCGGAAGTTTTGCACGCTCCGAGTTTAAAAACCGTTCAAATAGGAGGCCGTATCGCAGAGGGTCAACTTCGGTTATTCCTAAGACATATGCAGTGAGACTTCCTGCCGCTGAACCACGTCCCGGACCAACCGTCAGACCATTCTCCTTTGTATATCTGATAACGTCCCACACAATGAGGAAATAACTTGCATAACCCAACTCCTTAATAACTGAGAGCTCATGTTTTAACCTCCCAACTGCTTCTTTATTCCCCCCGCCGAAACGAGCCTTAAATCCTTGCTGACACAACTCTCTTAGATATTCATCGGGTGTTTTACTATCGGGCACATTAAATACCGGCAGAAGAGTTTTTCCGAAACTTAATTCGAGGTTACACTTTTCAGCAATAGCAACTGTATTCAATATAGCTTCAGGAACTGACGAAAAAAGGCTTTTCATCTCCTCAGGTGAGCGAAAATAGAAATTATCTGTTGAGAATTTCATCCTCCCCGGCTCATTTATAGTTGCTCCGGTCTGAATACATAAGAGAACATCATGCGCGACTGAGTCGCCTCTATCAATATAATGACAGTCATTTGTTGCAACCAGAGGTATATTGAGATTCCTTGCTATCTTCAATAAACCTTCATTTACTTTCCTCTGGTCATCAATGCCGTGGTCTTGAATCTCAAGATAGAAATTCCCGTCTCCCATCATATCCCTGTATTCCCCCGCCACTTTCTGCGCCTGCTCGAACGAATTACTCTGAATAAGGCAGGGAATTTCACCTTTCAGACAACCGCTCAGGACTATTAAACCTTCCCTCAATTCAGCCAGAATTTCTTTGTCAATACGCGGTTTATAATAAAACCCTTCAAGATAAGCGAGTGTTGCTAATTTCATTAAATTTTTGTAACCTGTTTCGTCCTTCACAAGGAGTGTAAGATGAAAAGAGGCATCTTTTATTCTCTGTGTTTTTTTCTCAAATCTACTCCCGGGAGCAATATATGCCTCATAGCCAATTATTGGTTTGATTCCCGATTCAAGCGCCTGTGTATAGAATTCAATCGCTCCGAACAGATTCCCATGGTCTGTCAGAGCAAGAGCAGGCATCCTGTACTCATGCGCTTTCTTTATGAGGTTAGATATGCGGCATGCGCCGTCAAGAAGACTATACTGGCTATGCACATGAAGATGTGCAAACCTGGAATGTTCCATTACCTTGCCATCCCAACTTTCTGCACAGTTTGAAAAACTTTCCCTTCCGTCTGAATAGCTGGAGCAATTATAACCTCCGTCAGCTGCATCTCCCTGATATTTCTCGCGCCAAGTGCTCCCATCGAAGTCCTGAGAGCGCCCATCAGATTCTGAGAACCGTCATTAACCTTTGCAGGACCAAAGAGAATCTCACGCAAGGAGCCGGTTGCTCCGACATGAATCCTTGTTCCGCGAGGAAGGTTCACATCAGGGGTTGCCATACCCCAGTGGTAACCTTTGCCCGGAGCCTCCTTTGCCCTTGCGAGTGCAGAACCAACCATAACAGCATCAGCCCCACATGCAAAAGCTTTGCATATATCCCCTCCCGAAACCATCCCGCCATCTGTAATAATGGAAACATAGCGTCTATGCTGTTTATAATAAAAATCCCTGGCGGCGGCTGTATCACAGGTTGCAGTAACCTGAGGCACTCCAATCCCGAGAACCCCGCGTGTTGTGCACGCCGCTCCAGGACCAATCCCTACAAGAAGAGCGTCAATCCCTGTCTCCATTAACTCAAGCGCTGTCTCATATGTGACACAATTTCCAACAACAATTGGGATAGATATTTCCTTGCAGAACTTCTCAAAATCAAGACTTTTGTATTCTACGGATATATGTTTTTTAGTTGTTACAGTTGCCTGAACAACAAAGATGTCAACGCCAGCCTCCTCAGCAATTTTCCCGAATCTTTCAGCCCGCTGTGGAATTGAGGAAACAACAGCTACACAGCCACCCTTTTTTATCTCCTCTATCCGTCTTGAAATTAGCTCCTCCTTAATAGGCTCAAGATATACACTCTGCACAAGTTCAGTTGCTTTCTCAGGGGAAGCTGTTACTATCCTCTCAATCACCTCTTCAGGGTTTTCATACCGGGTCTGGACACCTTCAAGATTGAGCACCGCCAGCCCGCCAAGCTTACCCATCTCTATTGCAAATTTTGCATCCACAACCCCATCCATTGCAGCCGCAAGAATAGGTACTTCAAACTCAAGATTTCCAAGCTTCCATTTAGTATCCACTTCATTTGGATTTATTGTCACTGAACCAGGGACAAGAGCAATTTCGTCAAACCCGTAGGATCTCCTCGCCTTTCTACCTATACCAATCCACATTCCCACTTTTCTACCCTCCTTTTATCCCCTGAGCCGCTCCCCATTACAACAACGCCAACCCTCCCCATTTTATCTTTAACAAGCCTCGTTTTGGCTGGTCTGCGTGTATCTTAGAATGTTACCACGTAGGTCAAAACATAGCAATAATTTTTGAAAACAAGTTTTTCTTGACAAATAGGCGTGTGTATATTATAATCATACACAAATGGATGTGAAAGGGTTCGACTGGGATGAAGGCAACACAGGAAAGAACTGGAAAAGACATAAAGTAACCGATCAAGAATGCGAGGAAGTATTTTTTGACCCCAGGCTGTTAGTTTACTATGATAAAGCCCATTCAGCAAAGGAGGCTCGCTATTATGCATTAGGAAATACTTTTGCAAAGCGAAGACTCTTTATTGTATACACATTAAGAGGAGAAAAAATAAGGGTTATTTCGGCAAGGAATATGAATAAAAAGGAGAAGAGAGAATATGAAAAAAGAGAAAAAGATACCCCGCTTCAAGAATGAGGAGGAGGAAAGAAAATTCTGGGTCAGCCATGACTCTACCAATTATATCAATTGGTCAAAGGCCAGGAGAGTAAAGTTTCCAGAACTAAAGCCTTCCGAAAAGGCGATCTCCATCAGGATGCCTCAATTCCTGATAGAGGAGTTAAAGATCTTATCCAACAAACGAGGTATGCCTTACCAGTCCCTCTTAAAAGAGTTTTTGGCAGAAAGAGTAGAGAAGGAACTGGCTGCCCGTTAAAACGTGCAAGACCATAAGAGGCAGTTCTATCTAAGAATTCATCTGGTAGATAATTTGAAGTCCCTTTAGGGTGAGGGAAGGGTCTGTAATAGTGATTGTCTGAGAAAGCGGGCTGATGAGACCTGCCCACCCGCCTGCAGCTATCACTCTTGCATCAGGATTAAACTCCCTTTTTAACCTTTTCACAATTCCATCAACCAGCTCTGTGAAACCATATACGAGACCTATCTGCATGCTCTCAACAGTATTTTTGCCAATTACCTTAGCTGGCGCGCGCAATTCCACCTCTGGCAATAGCGCCGCCCTCTTCGTCAAAGCCTCCTTAGAGATGCCAACACCAGGAGCAATAACTCCACCAACATAATCTCCTTCGCCGGACAATACACAAAAAGTCGTAGCTGTCCCAAAATCCACAATGATTGCGTCTCCTGGATAAAGATGGTGGACAGCTGCAGCGTTTGCAATCCTGTCAGCGCCGAGTTCTTCTGGCTTCTCATATTTCACAGATATACCCGTTCTCATCTTTATACTGACAAATAGCGGTTCCACAGTGAGTAGCTTGACAGAAGCATACTTGAAAATGTCAGAAAGAGACGGCACTACGCATGAAATAACACAACCTGTAATCTGCTCCGGCTTTACTCCGGCTGAAAGAAGTTTCCGACTTAACTCAGCCTCGCAGGTATCAACCTGCATACTTCCGTCTGTTGGATAGCGCCATTCACCCACCAATTTTGTTTCATCAAAAATTCCACAGGCTATCTGAGTATTCCCGATATCTATCGTTAGCAACACCATACACCCCCCAGAGATTTCCAGGACAGCATGAATAAACCGGGCTAAAGGATTGAAACATTCCCCGCCAGAACTCGCACCTGGAAACCACTATCAATCCGTATAAGCAAGGCACCATCTATATCCACATCCACCGCCTGCCCTATAATTTTTTTCCCATTGAAAGAAGCAATAACCTGCCTGCCAAGAACTGATGAAATATCCCGCATCTTTTCTATTACCGGGGAGAATCCTTTCTCCTTTAACAGGATATAATAATACTCAAGTTGATGAAGGGCTTCTCTTATAAGAGAAATCCTGGATACTTCATTCCCCGATTCCATCATAAGTGAAGTGGCACTGTCCCTGAGGAATTCAGGGAATTGTTCCTGATTAACATTTATCCCAACTCCGACAATAATTGATTCCCCAACCATCTCCACAAGGATACCGGCAACCTTCTTCTGGTGCAACATGACATCATTTGGCCACTTCACAAAACTTCTTAATCCTGTAACTCTCCGTATAGCATTTGCAATTGCAACACTACTTGTGAGACTGACTACAGTTAACCCAGCCCCTGCACCGATTGGCTTATCCGACCCAATGCCTCGGCGCAGAGAGTTGGCTGAATTCTGAAACTTGGGATGTAGAATGACAGAAGCCCAGATACCAACTCCTGAAGGAGAAAACCAATTTCTTCCGAAACGACCTCTCCCACCGCTTTGAGTCTCAGCTAAAACTACCGTCCCCTCCAAAGCCCCTTGACGCAGCAGTTCTCTTGCAACATCCTGTGTAGAAGATACATTCTGAAAGACAAAAATCTCATTTCCAACAAACTTCGTCCCAAGAGAAGCCTTTAACTCAGCAGAGGAAATCTCTTCCATCTATTCAAATTCCATACTGATATCAAGACTCTTAACTGAATGTGTCAATTCTCCTGCCGAGATAATATCCACTCCGGTTTCTGCGTACTCCAGAACATTCTCAAGTGTGATACCGCCTGAGACTTCCAGAAGTACACTACACCCGGATTTACGCACAAACTCTACAGTTTCCTTCACATCACTCACGCTCATATTATCAAGCATTATGATATCAGGTTTGCCACTTAAAGCATCCTTAACTTCTAAAAAATCTTTTACCTCAACTTCTACCTTCATTGATGCCGGGACACTCCTGCGCGCTTTTTTCACCACATCCGCAATTTTCTTTTTTCTAAGTTTCAGATGATTGTCCTTTATCAAAACTGCATCATATAATCCCATACGATGATTATACCCGCCCCCAACCCTGACAGCATATTTTTCAAGCGCCCTCAAATTAGGCGTTGTTTTTCTGGTATCCATAATTTCCACATTGAAACGGTTGACTTTTTCAACGAAACAGTTAGTTTTCGTTGCAATACCTGATAAATGTCCCAGAAAATTCAATGCAGTCCTCTCACCTGCAAGGATAGATTTTGCATCTCCAACAACTTCTGCTATTCTCTCACCTTCCTTCACCTTCTTCCCATCTGAAATATATGCTGTAAACTTCAGTTTGTTATCAAGAATTTTGAAAACCAGTTCTGCAACTGGAATCCCTGCAATCACCCCATCTTCCTCAGCAATAATTACCCCTTTTGCTTTACACTCAGGAGGAATAAGAATATCCGAGGTTATATCTCCCCCCCCTATATCCTCTCTTAATGCAGATTCAACAAGCGATTCTATTTTTTTAACATTGAGATTCATTTACCCGCCTTCTTTTTAATTTCTGTAATCTCATCCCTCAACACAGCCGCTTTTTCAAACTCAAGCTGTTTTGCAGCCTCCACCATTTCTTTTTCAAGGTCGCAAATCTCCAGACTCTCTTCTGAAATATACCCGACTTTGGGTTCGCGCACTACGTTCTCCACAACGTCAGCGGCACTTCTGTTCAATTCAATCAGACTGTCAACTGATTTCTGGATACTGCGGGGGGTAATACGATGTTTCTTATTATACTCCATCTGAATCTTGCGTCTCCTATCAGTTTCCGCTAAAGCACTTTTCATTGAATTAGTAACAGTATCAGCGTACATAATGACTCCCCCATCCACATTGCGAGCCGCTCTCCCTGCTACCTGAATAAGAGAAGTCTGTGAACGGAGAAAACCCTCCTTGTCAGCATCCAGGATTGCAACAAGGGATACCTCCGGTAAATCCAGTCCTTCCCTGAGCAGATTTATTCCGACAAGACAATCAAATTTAGCAAGTCTCAAATCCCTGATGATTTCCATTCTCTCAAGAGTATCAATCTCAGAATGTAGATAGCGCACACGAAGTCCTATCTCTTGCAAATAATCAGCAAGATCTTCTGCCATCCGTTTGGTAAGTGTGGTAACCAGAACTCTTTGTTTCTTAAAAGTACGCAGTCTTATCTGCGTTATTAAATCGTCAATCTGTCCTTTCACCCGCTTAACAGCAATCCGGGGGTCGACCAAGCCAGTAGGTCTTATGATTTGCTCTGCGCTCACCCCTCCACTTTTCTCAAGTTCATATGGTCCAAGTGTAGCTGAGACATAAATAACCCGGGAAACTCTTTCCTCAAACTCCCCAAAATTGAGAGGACGGTTATCAAAGGCAGAAGGAAGCCGAAATCCGTGCTCAACAAGAGTCTCTTTCCGCGATCTATCACCATTATACATCCCTCTTATCTGAGGAATTGTCACGTGGGATTCATCAATTACCATGAGAAAGGTTTCAGAGAAATAATCTATCAGGGTATATGGAGGTTCACCCGGCAAACGCCCGCTGATATGCCTTGAATAGTTCTCTATACCCTGACAGTAACCAATTTCCTGCATCATCTCCATGTCATAATTTGTTCTTGCTTCAAGACGCTGTGCTTCCAGAAGTTTGCCCTCACCTCTCAACTCTGCAAGCCTTTCTCCCAGCTCCTCTTTTATAGACTTAATTGCCCTGCTCAACCTGTCGGTTGAAGTAACAAAATGCTTGGCTGGATATATGGCAGTTCTATCCATTCTACCAATTTGTTCTCCCGTTAGAGGGTTTATCTGCACTATCCTTCGTATACTATCACCAAACTGTTCTATCCTCAAAGCCCTCTCAGAATACGCAGGGAATATATCTACACAGTCACCCCTGACTCTGAATTTACCTCTGGTAAAACCAAAATCATTTCTCTCATACTGTATGCTGACAAGCTTTCTCAATATATCATCCCGTGGGATATCTTCTCCTTCTTCAAGGAGAAGAAAAAGTTCTTTGTGCTCCTCAGGTGAACCCAATCCGTATATAGCAGAAACACTTGCCACTATGATAACATCTTCCCTCTCAAGGAGACTGCTTGTTGCGGAGAGACGCAGTCTGTCCAGCTCATCATTGATGGATGCATCTTTCTCAATATAGGTATCAGTCTGCGGGATATAAGCTTCAGGCTGGTAGTAATCGTAATAACTGACAAAGTACTCAACAGCATTCTCAGGGAAAAATCTCTTAAACTCTGCGTATAATTGAGCCGCAAGAGTCTTATTGTGAGATATTACAAGTGTGGGGCTGCCCAAATTCGCAATTATATTAGCCATGGTAAAGGTCTTCCCTGAACCGGTCACCCCGAGAAGAGTCTGGTGCTTCACCCCTTTTCCCAACCCTCCTGTCAACTTTTCAATTGCAGAAGGCTGGTCACCACAAGGTTTAAAGTTAGAAACCAGCTTGAATTGAGCCATCTTTCAGTTATGCTTAAGTTGGGTGAGATGGGTGAGGAGTTTTTCTTTTCTTTCTTCAAGTTCTTTCTTTTTTAGTTTCTCTTTCTCAACAATATTACCTGGAGCTTTCTCAAGAAATGCAGGGTTTGACAACTTGTTTTCACTGCGCTGTATTACAGCTTCAATCTTTTTCAGTTCCTGTGCGAGCCGGTTCTTCTCAGCTTCTATATCTATTTCACTTGCAACCATGTGCACGGGTGTGCCAAAAGCACTTATCCCCGAAAGAGATGTTTTAGGAACTTGCGCGTTTTTTTCAATCAAAACCTCACCTGCCCCGAGTAAAAGGCCAATACCGGAAAACTGTTCTTTAAAAACCTTTTCCTCATCCTCATCTGCGGGCTCTATGATGAAATTCCTCTTATCCCCGGGTGGGACACCCGCCTCAGTCCTGAGCTGACGCCCTGTTCGGATTACAGCATACTTGCGCTCCGCCAGCGCTACAGCTTCCTGGTCTACAAACTCATCAGAAACTTCAGGCCAGGAACTGACCATTATGCTCTTTCCATTCTTAGGGCGAGCAAGCTCGCCCCTACGCTTGGATTCAACATCAGGAGATGTTTCCCACATCATGGATTCAGGAGGGAGACATTGCCACAGCTCTTCCGTAATAAATGGCATAAATGGATGCAGGAGCCTCAGAAGTCTTTCCCATACAAACAAAAGGACACGCGAAACCACTTCCTTCTCCTGAGGGTCAGCCAGTCTCGGTTTAACAAGTTCAAGATACCAATCACAGAACTTATGCCAGCTAAATTCATAAAGTATCTGCCCTGCTTCACTGAACCTGTATGTATTCAGGCTATTGGTAACTTCTCGTATTAGTTTCTGAAGTTCTGCAAGTATCCACCTGTCATCAAGTGTCAATTCTCCCTGCAAATGGTCAGATTGCCACGTCGCTATCGCTCCTCGCAATGACGCAGTTGAGTGAATATTCATCAGGATGAATCTTCCGGCATTCCACAGTTTATTCGCAAAATTTCTCATCCCTTCAAGCTTTTCTTCACCCAGATAGATATCCTGTCCGCCAAGCGAAGTCAATAGTGTCATTCTTAACGCATCAGTTCCGTAGGATTTGATTATTTCCCTCGGGTCTATGACATTCCCAAGAGATTTGCTCATCTTTCTTCCTTTAGCATCGCGCACAATTCCGTGGATATAGACATCCCCGAACGGAACATCCCCTTTGAATTTCAATCCCATCATAATCATCCGCGCAACCCAGAAACAAATAATCTCATAGCCGGTAACAAGGACAGAGGTTGGATAAAAGTATTTAAGGTCCTCTGTATCTTCAGGCCAGCCAAGTGCTGAGAGCGGCCATAAGGCAGAACTGAACCATGTATCCAGAACATCTTCATCCTGCCTGAGTTTATGCGAACCACATTTCTTGCATTTCGCAGGAGCAGCTTTCTCCACATTTTCAAACTTACAATCCTCACAGTACCAGACAGGAATCCTGTGCCCCCACCAGATCTGCCTGGAAATACACCAGTCCTTTATGTTTCTCATCCAGTCAAGATACACTCCTGTCCAGCGTTCAGGGTGAAATTTGATTTTTCCTTCCTCAACAACCTTTATTGCAGGCTGACTTAACTCTTTCATCCTGACAAACCACTGAAGTGAAATGAGCGGTTCAATTGCAGCGCCGCAACGATAACAGTGCCCAACTGAATGTCTATGATTTTCAATTTTGAAGAGATACCTGCCATTTTTTAAATCTCTCAGAACATTCTCGCGACATTTATAACGGTCCTGGCCTGAGAATTTGCCTGCATTTTCTGTCATCCTCCCGTCTTCACCAATCACTCTCACCTCGGGTAAATTGTGCGTAAGCCCGATCTCAAAATCTTCCGGATCATGAGCAGGTGTAACTTTTACAGCTCCAGTGCCGAAGGATGGGTCAACTCTCCCGTCGGATATAACAGGTATTTCCCTGCCAGACAGAGGAAGGAGCACAGGTTTCCCGATTAGGCTTCTGTATCGCGTATCATCCGGATGAACAGCTACAGCAGTGTCCCCGAGCATTGTTTCAGGTCTTGTTGTTGCAACAGGTATATACTCCCCTTCTTTCAAAGGATATTTTATGTAATAAAATTTCCCGTCAACTTCTTCATGCTCAACTTCAATATCTGAAAGAGCTGTCCTGCAGCCAGGACACCAGTTGATGATACGACTCCCACGGTAGATAGACCCCTCCCCATAGAGATGAACAAACTCCTCCAGCACCGCGGCTGAATATCTCTCATCCATCGTGAATCTCAATCGTTCCCAATCACAGGATGACCCAAGAAGACGCAACTGTTCAACTATATCTTCACCATATTCTTCTTTCCATTGCCAGACTCTTCTGACAAACTCCTCTCTTCCAAGCTCATCGCGCCTTCTCCCCTCCTTCATCAATTCCTTTTCCACAACATTTTGTGTGGCAATCCCGGCATGGTCTACTCCGGGTATCCAGAGAGCATTTAATCCCTGCATCCTCTTCCAGCGTGTCAAACAATCCTGAATCGTATTGTTCAGGGCATGCCCCATATGAAGGGAACCGGTGATGTTAGGTGGAGGGATTACAATACAGAAAGGTGTCCTGCCTCTTTCAGGCGGCCTTGCTTGGAAAAATCCTTCTTCCTCCCAGAACTTGTATAGCTTCTCTTCTACTTCAGCGGCACTGTACCTTGGAGAAATATTAACCATCCTTCATCAACTTATATTCAACGCTGTCAACAAGTGCTTGCCAGCTCGCTTCAATTATATTTTCTGAGACGCCTATCGTCCGCCATGTGTCCCTGTGGTCCTGCGATTCTATCAGAACTCTCACTTTTGCCGCCGTCCCTGCTTCAGCGTCCAGCACCCTCACTTTAAAATCTGTCAGACGCATCTCATTTATATCTGGATAAAAGCGGCCCAGAGCTTTCCTCAAAGCATTATCAAGCGCATTGACAGGCCCGTCACCTTCTGCCGCTGTATGTTCTTCCACGCCCTTAACTTTTAGCTTTATTGTCGCAGTTGAAACAATCTCATCTCCTCTTCTCTCAACACTAACCCTGAATCCCTGCAAATCAAAAAATCTCCTGTGAATACCGACCACCTTCTTCATAAGGAGCCGAAGCGAAGCATCAGCAGCTTCAAACTGGTAACCCTGATGTTCAAGTTCCTTGACTTTTTTAACAATTTCCCCTGTTTCTCGTGAATCCTTGCTGAGACCAAGGCGGTATTCTTCCGCTTTTAAAAGAACATTTGCCCGCCCGGAAAGTTCTGAAACCAGTATCCTTCTTTCATTTCCAAGAAGCTCCGGCTTTATATGTTCAAAACTTCTCGCACTTTTCATAACTGCATCAACATGCATCCCTCCCTTGTGCGCAAATGCGCTGTTTCCCACAAAGGGCTGCTCGTCCCTCGGAACTACATTGGCGAGCTCACTTACATACCGGGAAACTTCCACAAGTCTTCTTGACTGTTTATCGGTTATACAATTAATATTCATTTTCCATTTTAAAATCGGGATGATACAGCATAGATCTGCGTTCCCACATCTCTCTCCATATCCATTAATTGTCCCATGCACTTGCTTTGCGCCGCTCATCACGGCTACAATTGAATTTGCAACTGCCATCCCTGAATCATTGTGCGTATGTATCCCGAGTGGAACTTTTATCTCCTGATGCACCTTCTCAACCACTTCCACAATCCAGGCAGGCAGGCTTCCACCATTTGTATCGCAGAGGACTATCCAGTTAGCTCCTGCCCCTTCAGCTGCTTTGATAGTTTTCATTGCATACTCAGGATTATCCTTAAACCCGTCAAAGAAATGTTCTGCATCGTATATGACTTCTCGCCCCTTAGACTTTATATATTCTACGGTGCTGGCTATCATATCAAGATTCTTTTTAAGTGTAACTTTCAACACATCCCGCACATGAAGCACCCAGCTCTTCCCAAAAATAGTCACTACATCTGTACCACCAGAGAGAAGAAGTTTCAGTCCGGGGTCAGTTTTAGCTGTTTTATTACTTCTTCTTGTGCTTCCGAATGCGCACACCTTTGCATTCTTAAGTTTGAGCTTGCGCACAGCTTTAAAATACTCAATATCCTTTGGGTTGGAACCCGGATTTCCCCCTTCAATAAAATGAACTCCCAGCTCATCAAGTTTCTGCGTTATTGCTATTTTCTCCTTAGCTGAGAAAGAAATCCCTTCCCCTTGAGAACCATCACGAAGAGTGGTATCATAGATTTTTACGCCGTAATCGCGGCTAACTGCTTTCATTTTTTCTTTTTTCTCCTTGCTTTCCTTTGTTTCCCCAATCCAAACTTGGCATGTAGTGCCTTTACAGCTTTATCAGCCAACTTTTTTCTTATGATACAGGATATCTTGATTTCTGATGTGCTTATCATTTCAATATTAATATTTTCACCAGCAAGTGCAGAAAACATTTTTGCCGCTATTCCAGAGTGGCTTCGCATACCAAGCCCAACTATTGACACTTTCGCAATGTTTTCATCCGAACTCACTTCCCTTGCGCCAATATCTTTTGCGACCTTTTCAGCAACTGCAACTGTTCTCTTAAGGTCGCTTCCCTCTATAGTGAACGATATATCAGACTTTCCTACTTCACTAACATTCTGAACAATCATATCAATATTGATATCATCATCTGCTAACCGCTTAAAAATGAGAGCCGCAATACCCGGACGGTCTGGAACTCCAAGCAAACTGACTTTCGCCTCACTTTTGTTTGCTGTCACTCCCCGCACTACAATTTTTTCCATGGACTTTGCCTCCTCCCTGATTAGAGTCCCCGCATCCTTAGAAAAACTTGACCTGACATGGACAGGCACATTAAATTTTTTTGCAAACTCTACAGCCCGCGATTGCATAACCTGCGCACCGAGACTTGCCATCTCAAGCATCTCATCGTATGAAATAACAGGAAGTTTACGAGCATCTTTTGCAACTTTAGGGTCTGCTGTATAGACTCCATCAACATCAGTGTAAATTTCAACTACCTCCGCCTTAAGAACCGCGCCGAGAGCAATTGCTGTAAGGTCTGAAGCACCTCTCCCGAGAGTTGTGATTTCAGAGTCTTGTGTTGTCCCCTGGAATCCCGCAACAATAACAATCTTGCCGAGAGATAATTCATTTTTGATCTTTTCCGGCTCTATCTTCATAATTCTCGCTCGTGTATGAGCGCTATCTGTAACAATTCCAGTTTGTGACCCTGTGAAAGATATTGCCTCATACCCGAGAGAGTGAACAGCCATTGCAAGAAGCGCAACCGAAACCTGCTCGCCGGTAGAGATGAGAACGTCTATCTCACGCTCTGAAGGAGAATCTGTAACCTGGTATGCAAGTTTTACCAGCTCGTCAGTAGTGCCGCCAATAGCAGATACCACAACGACAGTATCATAACCCACTTTCCTTGCCTCAATAACGCGCCTTGCGACAGTTCTTATTCTTTCGGGGCTGCTAACAGAACTCCCGCCATATTTTTGAACAATTACAGCCATCCGCTAAAATCTCCTTCAAGAAAATGTCCCATTAATTTATGTCCTGAAGGAATTCTAATACCGCTTTCTTTTGCTGACACCTCATCAAATGTTAACCCTGACCTTCTAACTATACCCTTGCCACAGATAGCAAAAGGAACCATATCATCCACATGCGTCCTCAACTCAACAGGCGTTGCGTGGTCAGGGAGAACGCAGGCTCTATAATTCGCCTGTCCCTTTACATATGATAAAACAGGGCCAACAACTTTGCTATCAAAATTCTCAATAGCCGAAATCTTTGCACGCACATCTCCTATATGACCTGCTTCATCAGGTGACTCAACATGAACCAGAACAAAGTCATATTCTTTCAATGCATTAATAGCGTATTCAGCCTTTGCATTGTAGTCTGTATCAAAATAACCAGTTGCCCCCGGCACATTCACCACCGAGAGCCCGATAGAATGACCGATACCTTTAACCACATCTACCGCCGAAATTACCGCCCCGCTCATACTGAAAGCAGGTAACCGAGGCTCTTTGCCCTGTCCCCATAACCATATCATATTCGCCGGATTTTCCCCAAGCTCTCTCCTCACCACATTAATCTCATGTTCATCAAGTAATCTCCTTGATTCATACGCCAACTCTTTAAAAATATTACTTCCTCTCCCCCTCGGCAGAATTTTCTCAAGCGGCTGATTTATGACATCATGCGGAGCTTTACACTTCAAGGATTCGGGATCAAACCCGGAAAATCTTCCCTCTGAGTAGTCAACAATAGCTAAATGCCTGTAACTCACCCCTGCATGAAATTTTATTCCGCTCCACCTCAATTTCTTGTTCAGGAACTTTATCAGGACCTTTGCTTCCTCTGTAGAAATATGACCCGCACTATAGTCAACCAGACACCCTTCATCTACCGTGACAAGATTACATCGGAATGCAACCTGCCCTTCTTTAAGATGTATTCCCATGCTTGCCGCCTCAAGCGGTCCGCGTCCTGTGTAATATTTAGAAGGGGCATACCCGAGTATAGATAGAATTGCTACATCGCTGCTTTTCCCTGTTCTCTTTGAAACTGTTTTAATTAATCCAAGCACACCATGAGATGCAATTTCGTCCATATTTGGCGTGCTTGCTACCTGAAGCGGGGTTCTGCCGCCAAGCAAACTCAGCGGTCTATCAGCCATCCCATCACCAATAAGCAATGCATATTTCATAACCTTGGACTCCGACCAATACTTGAAAGGAAATACACGATTAAACCACAACTGTTTAATCCTACCAATAATCCCCTCCCAAGGCAAGAAAAATTTATTTTAGGCAAACGGATTGACAAACTTGGCAATATATGTTACGATATTTTTCGTAACGAAAAATACCGTAATGACAAAATTGGAGGTTTGTGATGAATCCCTTTAGATTTGGTAATGTAGTAACAGGAGAATACTTCACTAATCGAGAGAATGAAATAAAAGAGATAGTCTCTGAGGTAAAGGCAGGCCAACACATAGTGCTTATGAGTCCACGCCGCTACGGTAAAAGCAGCCTTGTGAATGAAGCAATGAAAGCCAGCGGGATGAAATGGTTCAGGATTAACATGGAGTTGATTGCGGACGAAGTAGATTTGGCTAATTACTATGTTAGAAATGCCTTATCGTTAAGTAAGTTTGAAAAAATAAAAAATTACCTAAAGAGTCTAAAGATACAGCCCTATATTCAGATTCAGCCAAAAACGAATGAAATCTCAGTATCTTTTAGTACAGAGAGGAGAAACATCTCAACACTCCTTTTAGACAGCTTCCAACTTCCTGAGACAATTGCTAAAAACATTAAAAAAGAAATCGTAATTGTCTTTGATGAATTTCAAGAGATACGCAGGATATCTCCTATGCTTGAACGAAAAATGCGCGGGATATTTCAATACCACCAAAACATAACATATGTCTTTATCGGAAGTCAAGAAAGCATGATCCGGGAAATATTCCAGAACAAAAAGAATCCTTTCTATAAATTTGGCCGCCATATTAGCTTACACAAGATACCCGATGCTGAATTTTCAGATTTTGTCATAAAAAGATTTTCCTCACAAAAAATAGATGCTCGTGAAATTGTAAAAGACATTCTGAAATTTACTGATTGTCATCCCTATTACACCCAGCAATTGTGTCATGAAATCTACATATTGAGCGAGAAGAAGACTCTAACAAAGGGGATAATAAATAAGGCTGTTGACCAAATTACAACAGAGCATCATGCAGATTACTCGAGATGGTGGAACAGCTTAACCAATACCGAACGAAAAGTCATTATAGGTATTGCTTCCGGTAATTATAATCCCACTTCACAAGAATTTATAAGAAAATACGGGATCAAGTCAGCTAGCACTTCTGGCAGCGTGGTAAGCAAATTAATAGTCTTGGGAACATTAGCAAAAAAGAGTGGGGAGAAAATTAGAATAGAAGATCCATTTTGGAAAGAATGGATATTAAAAAATCGACGATGTGAAAATTAGTGAATGGTTTTATATAACTTCAAAAATTCCTCTTTCAACTACAGGTATGTCTCAAAGTGTGCGGGGAAGCCTCTAAATTGGATATTTTAGCGTATTTCTTGACCAACTGTTGCATCCTCCGTATTTTGGTAAGGTCAAGAAGAAAGCCTTTTTGGGGGATACTTAACTTCCCTGGATTCTTGCTTTTCGTCTCTACTTCTTCCCTGCATTTAAGAACTCTTCAACAGTCAAGCCAGCACGTGCAATTAGAGTTCTCAACTTCTCGCGTTGCAACAGTAAGCGGCATCCCATGTTCTGCGCGCACCTCGAGACACTGCTCAATTGCATCCCTAATATTCTCTATCGCTTCCTGCTCAGTTTTCCCTTGGCTGACACATCCAGGAATGGCAGGACATTCCGCAACTAACATCCCATCCTCATCCCTCTCTAATGTCACTATTAACCTCATGGTTTATATCTTCCCTCTATTTCGCCTTTGTGGTCCAGAGGCGAAATTGATAAACTCCCCTTATTCAACTAATTCCCTAATTTTATTAATAAGTTCTTCAGCAGTACTCAGGGACTCCCTTAGTTCTTCTTCTGTTAGTTTTGAAACAACAGTTAATGGGTATCTCTCTTCCACATAATACTCTGTCATCTTCAAGCAAGTAGACCTAAATTCCCCAAAAGAGGGATCATGGGAAATAGCCTCGTTCAGAAGAGGTTCCAAATCATGAGTCTTCCGGAGCTTCCATCCTTTAGAGAGAAGATAACCTTTAAGATATTTTTCAACCGCCTGTTGGACATTAAAACCTGCACCCTCCAGATCATTTAAATCAAATAGGTTTTTCGCCCTCTTTAATTCCTTGTCCCCTATCCTAAACCAGTCTTCTGGATACTGAGATTCTTCAGACTGCATACAGCACCTCGCCATTTTCAACTATTTCCTGTAGGAACTGATCGCCAATCTTAAGACGATTCTGGACTTCTTCTGGAGTCAGCACAATAAGTTCAAAAGGAACACGCCGCCCGGGATCAGAAATAATCTTTCTTACAACAACTCTTCGGTCAATAGGTCTATCAGGAGTATCCTTGATGATCAGAAGATCAATATCGCTATCCTCACTGGGTGTACCATAAGCATAAGAACCAAAGAGAATGATCTTTTCTGGATGATAAGCAGTTTTAATCTTTTCCACTAGAGTTGTAATTAGTGCTTTGATACTGTCGTCGGCTGTCATATTAAAACCTCCATTTATCTATTGTTCAAGACTGTTTTTGTGTTTTCATAAAACAGCTATGCCATATTGCTGAAAATGTTTATCAAAACTGAGTATATTTTTAATCCCAAGGCGTTGTATTACCGCAAAAGTAGTGCAATCGGTAAAACTGAAATCTTTGTCTGCGTACTTTTCAAAGACCTTCTCTGCCGTGGTTTTGTCTTTTTCTGTAACTACTATCATCTCAATGTCCTTGTTGTGTTTTATATGACGCATGATTGCTATTGAAGGGTTTATCCCTAACCTTTTCCTGGCAAGTGTTAATATCTCGTCATAAATGTAATCGGTAATTATGATCCCCTTTGCCTGGTCTATTATACTTCGTGCTTTCTCGTGGTGAGGATCTTTTGAAGAGAAATATGCTAAAAAAGCATCAGTATCTACAAATAAAGCATCACTCATAGATTATTTCGTCTACTTTCCCGGGATGTTTATCTTTTGCAAAAACCAGGTTCTTTAAATCCCCCAAAGTATATTTATCTCTTCTTCCCATATCTTTCTTTATCAGCTCCCGGATATATTCTGACATTGACTTGCCCTCAGTTGAGCTCACCTTCTTTAAGTACCCAACTTCCATATTTTTTAAGTACAGTGTCGTTCTTTTATTCTGGGTTTTAACGTTCATTTTCATCCACCGTTAGTAATACTAACATAACAGCATATATATGTCAAGTCTTTATTACAAATTTGAAAATGTCTTAATAAGAAGAGATATCAATATAAATCCGTTGTTTTTATGACATGCCCATTGCTTCAAGGACTGCTTCCATTGTTGCAGGGATTGCAGCAGGTTCACCAACTATCTTCACAGCCCTGTCAGGGTCTTTTAGTCCATGCCCCGTGAGGACGCATACAATACGCTTTTTGCCATTTCCAAAGTAACCTTTTTTATTCAACTTAACAACTCCAGCAACTGATGCCGCAGAAGCAGGTTCTACAAATATCCCTTCAAAATGAGCTAAGCTCCTGTAAGCGGACAGTATCTCCTCATCGCTTACATAATCAATCAACCCGCCTGACTCCTGAGCCGCTGCTTCAGCTTTCTTCCAGCTTGCGGGATTCCCAATTCTTATAGCAGTAGCAATAGTCTCCGGATTTTTTATCGGAAAGCCGCGCACAATTGGAGCGGCTCCCTCAGCCTGGAAACCAAGCATCTTTGGCAGACTGGTTATTTTGCCGGCTGCTTTATATTCCGTGTATCCTTTCCAGTAAGCGGTTATATTCCCCGCATTACCCACAGGTATGAAATGGTATTCGGGAACATCACCGAGCTCGTCGCATATCTCAAATGCACCAGTTTTCTGACCTTCTATCCTATCCGGATTAAGAGAATTAACAAGAACTATCGGGAAGCGAGAAGTGATTTCTCTGACAAGCGTAAGAGCATCATCAAAGTTTCCCTCAATTGCAATAACTTTCGCACCATAGATAAGAGCCTGAGACAGTTTGCCGAGTGCAATATTACCCGAAGGGACCAGAACAAAACAATCAAGCCCGCCGCGAGCGGCATAGGCAGCCGCTGAAGCAGAAGTATTACCGGTGGAAGCGCACATTATCGCTTTTGCGCCCTTTTCCTTTGCCTTTGAAACAGCTACGGTCATACCTCTATCCTTGAATGAACCCGTGGGATTCGTCCCCTCAAATTTGAGGAAAATTTCTGAATCTATCCCGATTTCACCTGCTAAATTCTCCGCCTTTATAAGAGGAGTGTTACCTTCCTGAAGAGTGATAACAGGAGTCTTATCGCTTACCGGTAAATATTCCCTGTATTTATCAATTACACCCATAGTAGTAACAAACACTTATTGCAGCGCTTTCTTTATCCCCCTTACTGCCTGTCTGAGCCTGTGTTCATTTTCAACAAGAGCAAACCTGAGGTAACCTTCCCCATATGCTCCAAAACCTATACCCGGAGCAACCGCTACCTCTGCCTTCTCAAGAAGGAACGATGCAAACTTCAGTGATTTCATTTTCTTAAACTTCTCCGGTATAGGAACCCAGAGATACATTGTAGCCCTTGGAGAAGAAACTTTCCACCCGATTCTATTCAGCCCTCTTACAAGAACATCTCTTCTTCGCCTGTAAATATCACAGGTCTCGCGAACACAATCCTGGGATGAGTCAAGCGCAATGATTGAAGCTACCTGTATAGGTGTAAATATCCCGTAGTCATAATACCCCTTTATTTTTTCAAGAGCCCGTATAATATTGCGATTTCCGACAGCAAACCCTACTCTCCATCCAGCCATCGAGTAAGTTTTTGACATGCTGTAAAATTCAATCCCGACACTTTTAGCTCCTTTCACCTGAAGAAAACTTGGAGCGGTGTAGCCGTCAAAACATATCTCCGAATAGGCAAGGTCATGGACAATTAAAATATCTTCCTTCTTAGCAAAATGAACCACCCTTTCAAAAAATTCTAAATCTACAACCTGAGCCGTAGGATTATGAGGATAACTCAGAATTAGTATCTTTGGTTTTGGATATATCTTTCCAATGACTCCTTCCAGATCCGGAATATAATTATTCTCTTCAGTTACGGGAAGACTTGCAACATCACCCCCCGCAATTGCAACACTGTAAAGATAAGCCGGATATGTTGGGTCCTGAACAAGAACTATATCCCCTCTATTAAGAACGGCGAGTGCGAGATGCGATATCCCCTCTTTTGACCCAATTGTAACTATAGCTTCCTTCTCAGGGTCAAGCTTCACATCAAATCGTTTCTGATACCATCTGCAAATAGCCTTACGCAGATGAGGAATCCCCCTGGAAGCAGAGTATCTATGCGCTTTTGGGTCATGCGCTACCTGACAGAGTTTTTCAATTATGTGTGGTGAAGGAGGGCGGTCCGGATTTCCCATCCCGAGGTCAATCACATCCACCCCTTTTCGCCTTGCTTTAAGTCTTGCATCATTTATCTTTGCAAACATATACGGTGGAAGACGCAATATCCTCTCAGATTCAATTTTCTTGCGCATACTATACCCCCTACTGCATGCTTTCAGCCTTCAGCTGCCTCAAAAACCTCACTGAAACTTTTGACTACTTTTTCCCGCACATCTTCAACAGGCAAATTATACCCTAAAAGTTCCTTCATTGAAGTCATCCTGCCATCACCCAATCCACAGGGATTGATAAATGAAAAATGCCTCATAAAAGGTGCTACGTTCAAACTGAAACCGTGAAAACTCACCCATTTTCTGACACCAACGCCAATAGAGGCTATCTTCTTCTGCCCAACCCAGACTCCAGTAAGTCCTGAGAGTCTCAAAGCTTTCAACCCATACTCAGCCAGCACTCTTATTATGACCTCTTCAAGCAAGCGCAAAAATTTGTGAATATCCTTACCATATCCACTCAAATCAAGAATGGGATAACCTACAAGCTGTCCCGGCCCATGGTAGGTAACATCACCTCCGCGGTCTACCTTGAAAACAGCAATTTTCTCTTTCAAACACTTCTCTTCCGTGATAAGGATACTGCCTGAACTACCACTGCGCCCCACAGTGAAAACAGGCCCATGCTCCAAAAGAATTAAAGTATCAGGAACCTCCCCTCGTATTCTTTTAGCCACGAGTTCCTTCTGCATGGAATAGGCAGTATTATAATCAACAAGACCAAGTCGTATTACCTGCAAGATACCTCTCTCTTTCTCTACATTTTTTCCGGGGCGGAAATCCCCAGGAGGCGCAAACCATTCTGTAAAGTTATCTGCGCCGCCTTAACAAGAGCCAACCGTGCAAGTGCCTTTTCTTCTTCCTCACCCACAACTCTCAACCTGTCATAAAAGTTATGGAAACTTGAGGCAAGACGCTGTAAGTATCCGGTCAACCTGTGTGGTTCAAGACTTCTTGCGCTTCCCTCAACTACTTCAGGGAAAAAACTTAAAACCTTAATCAAATCAAGCTCCTCTTTTTCTCTCAATAACTCACATTGAACATCCTTAGCTTTCCTCAACCTTAGACCATTTTCATCCGCAAATGAAAGGAGACTGCATATCCTCGCATGAGCATACTGAACATAGTATACCGGGTTTTCCATTGACTGCCTTTTTGCCAATTCAAGGTCAAAATCAAGCTGAGCGTTACTCCTCCGCATCAGCATAAAAAACCGCATACTATCCTTACCAACTTCATCAATTACCTCCCGAAGAGTTACAAACTCCCCCGCCCTTGTAGACATTGACACAGGCTTCCCGCTACGACGGAGTTTAACAAGTTGTATAAGAACTATATCAAGTGCGTCAGGAGAGAACCCCAGCCCCTCAATAACTGCTTTGAGACGCGGGATGTACCCGTGGTGGTCAGCACCCCATACATTTATGAGTCTATCAGACCCGTCATTGAATTTGCGGTAGTGATAAGCAATATCTGCCGCAAGATATGTAGGGGAACCATCACTTCTGATGACGACTCTATCTTTCTCATCTGCAAACTCAGTTGATTTGAGCCACTTAGCTCCTTCCCTAAACTCCACAAGCCCTTTCTCCTCAAGCAGACTTACCGCTTTCCTTATGCTGCCTGAGCTGTGCAGATTCTCTTCACTGAACCAGCAGTCAAAAAAAACTCCAAAATCTTCAAGGTCTTTTTCTATCCCTTCCCGGATTCTCTTCACAGCATAATTTGCGAAAAATTCTACACCACGATCTTTATATTGCCTCTCGCCTTTCTCAAACAATTCCCTTGAGAGTTCAACCAGATATTCCCCTTTATATTCAACATCTACTTCTCGCTCTCCCAATAACTGCATGTAACGAGACTTGAGGGATTTACCCAGAGCCTCAACCTGACTTCCAACATCATTCAGATAGTATTCCCTATTTACATCAAATCCACAAGCTCTCAGTATGTTAGCGAGCACATCCCCTACCGCTGCATTTCGCGCATGCCCTATGTGAAGCGGTCCTGTAGGATTGGCACTGACAAATTCTACAAGGACTTTTCTACCGCCGCCAACATCTGAACAACCATATTTCTCCCCTTCTTCATCAATCTGTAAAAGAACCGGATAGAAAGCCCCGGGATTCAGAAAAAAATTGATAAAGCCGCCCCCGGCAGCCTCAACCTTGTTAAATAATGGGCTCTGTTGAATCTTTGAGACGAGATTCTCAAGGATTGTATCAGCCACCTTTGTGGAAGGAATTCCCAACTTGCTTGCAATCAGGAAAGAAATATTTGAGGAGATATCCCCGTGACTTTTCTCCTTCGGGAGCTCAAAATATATCGGAGGAATTACATCCATATCCAGTTTTTTTCTTGCTTCTTCAACAGCTTCTGTCAGGAACTGCCCGATAACTTGCTTTGTACTTCTTGTCACTCTTTCTCCCCTTCCAGAACCTCTGCATCAGCCCATAATTTCTCAAGCTGATAGAACTTGCGAATCTCCGGATGAAAAATATGGATAACTACATCCCAATAGTCCAGTAACACCCACTTTGCTTCTTCATAACCCTCAACATGCCAGACCTTTATCTTCTTTTTTTTCATCTCCCCTACAATAGCGTCGGCAATTGCGCGAATCTGAATGTCAGTCTCACCGCTGCATATCAAAAAATAATCTGTAAAACTAACCACTCTCCTCATATCCAGTAAAATTATGTCGCTGGCTTTCTTCTGAGAAGCTATCGATGTTCCAAGAAGAGCTTTTTCCTTAGCATCAATCATTAGTCACTCTTATATTTAAACTCTTGCAATTTACTTATACAATCCGTGCTCAATGATATAATTTTCCACCACCTCCGGCAGTAAATACTTTATAGAGCATCCGCCTCTGACTCTATCCCTGATGTCTGCTGATGAGATTTCAAATCCGGGAATTTCCATAAAATGAAAGCCGCTCTCCGTCCCTTCCTCTCCATCCCACCCGGGTCTTGGTGCTACAATGAACTGACACTTCTTCAGAAGCTCATCAATATCCTTCCACGTGGAAAGTTCCCTGAAACTATCCATACCAATAATAAAATATATCTCGGTTTCCTCACCATATTTTTTCTGAAATTCTGCCACTGTTTCTACTGAATATGATTTTCCACCTCTCTTAAGTTCTATTGAAGATACAACAAAATCTGGATTGGATTCAATTGCAAGTTCGGTCATTCGCAAACGCCGCTCTGCATCTGCAAGATTCATTTCACCTTTGTGCGGAGGCTGGCTGCACGGAACGAAAATTACTTTATCAAGGTTGAAAGACTCCCTCGCCTGAGATGCAATAAAAAGATGCCCATAGTGAATGGGATTAAACGTCCCGCCAATTATACCTATTTTCACTCTCTTATCTGCCCGTCTCCATAAACAATATATTTATATGTGGTCAACTCTTCAAGCCCCATCGGACCCCGTGCATGAAACTTGTCTGTGCTGATTCCTATCTCAGCTCCCATCCCGAATTCGCCGCCATCCGTAAAACGAGTGGAAGCATTTACATAAACACA
This sequence comes from bacterium, assembly GCA_030606215.1. Lineage (GTDB taxonomy): Bacteria > NPL-UPA2 > JAUVJM01 > JAUVJM01 > JAUVJM01 > JAUWGW01. The sequence continues at coordinate 20,779 of JAUWGW010000005.1, read as the reverse complement.
GGCAGAATCAACTTCTGCGAGAAATCTCCTCGCACTGTTTAAGTTAGTTGTAATTATTGCATCAGAATGCCCTGAGCCATAGGTGTTGATATGATTCATTGCCTCCTCAAGACTTGATACAACTTTCACTGAAAGAATGAGGTCAAGATATTCGGTGCTCCAATCTTTCTCAGTGGCTCTTTTGACCGCAGGCACAATCCTCCTTACCTCAGGACATCCTCTGATTTCCACTCCTGCAGTCTTAAATCTTCCGAACATTGGTTTAAGAAACTTCCTTACCAATTTCTTATGGACAAGCATTGTCTCCATTGCATTACAGACACCGGGGCGTTGAACCTTTGCATTGAAACACACTTCCTGGGCAATCTTTAAATCCGCCTCGCTGTCTACATAAACATGACAGACTCCCTTATAATGCTTTATCACAGGTATTTTAGATTTCTCTGTCACTACCCGTATCAGGTTCTCTCCTCCTCTTGGAATAATCAAATCAACATATTTATCCAGCCGAAGAAGCACCTCAACTGCTCTATGAGATGTATCTTTAATCAATTGCAAACTTCCGCCAGGGATTCCAGCACAGATTGCGGCTTTACTCAACACATCAACAATTGTCAGATTTGAGTTTATTGCATCAGTCCCCCCTCGCAGGAGGACACTATTGCCGGATTTAAGACAGAGACAACTTGCATCAACACTTACATTGGGACGCGCTTCATAAATAATGCCAATTACTCCTATTGGAACTCTGACCTTACTAATCTCAAGTCCGTTTGGTCTCCGCCACATTCGGATAACCCCTCCAACAGGGTCAGGCAACTTAGCAATATGCAAAATAGAGTCAACCATATCCTCAAAACGGGAAGGGGTTATGGTGAGTCTGTCAATGAAAGCCCGGGAAAGCCCCTTTTTCTTTGACTTCTCAATATCCCGCTTGTTAGCTTCCATAATCCTATCGCGGGAATCTTTCAGTGAAGACGCCATTGCCTCAAGAGCAGAATTCTTCACATTTGTTCCAAGAGCAGCCAGTTTCCTGCTCGCAGCCTTCGCCCTTTTCCCCATCAATTCCACTTCTCTCATAAAACCCCTCTAAGAAAGGATAACGAGATTATCTCTGTGAATAACTTCATCATAAGATTTATACCCAAGAATGGCTTCAATTTCTCCTGATTTCACCCCAATTATTTTTCCCGCTTCTTCAGATGAATAGTTGATAAGCCCACGCGCAAACTCTCTTCCCGCTTCATCTCTTATACTGACTGCATCTCCTGTCTGGAATTTTCCATCTATCTCCTTTATCCCGCTCGGCAATAGACTCTTTCCCACCTTTAAAGCATCCTTTGCTCCTTCATCAACTGTTAGATTTCCACGCGTCTGCAGTGTGAAAGCAATCCAGCGTTTTTTCCCGCCTATTCTCTCTTTTCCCGGCAGAAAGAGAGTCCCAACATTATCACCATCCAGAACTCTGCGCAGCACTTGAGGCGCTCCTCCATTTGCAATGACAACTTTCTCCCCCGACTCAGTTACTATTTTTGCCGCTTTAATCTTGCTTGCCATACCCCCCTTTCCAAAATCACCTTTAGTCTTCTTCGCGTATGATTCAATTGCAGGGGAAACCTTCCGAACTTCCTCAATTAATCCTTCATCTGAAAGAAGCCCATCTACATCCGTAAGAATAATCAGTAATCCAGCCTCAATCAGATTTGTCACAAGGGCAGACAGCGTATCATTATCGCCGAATCTTTCTCCAAAGTAGAGTTCATCCACAGCAACTGTATCGTTCTCATTCACAATAGGAATTACTCCGGCTCGCAAAAGAGTGAGGATGGTATTGCGTGCATTGAGATACCGTCTTCTGTCGCGCAAATCAGCCTGCGTAAGCAAAACCTGACCTACACAGAGCCCATTTCTACCGAAACACTCACTGTATAAATGCATGAGTCTCGTCTGTCCGATAGCCGCCGCAGCCTGTTCCTCCGGAATTGTCTTAGGTCTCGCTTTCAATCCAAGACTTGCTTTTCCTGCTGTAATTGCTCCTGAACTGACCAGCACTACTTCCAGCTTTGCCTTCACAAACTCTGAAACATCAGCCGATAAATTCTCAATTTGCTTTCTATCAAGGTTCCCTTCTTCCGTGGTAAGAACATTTGTCCCTACTTTTACGACTAAACGCCGGACATTAGAGAATAATTGTTTCCGTTCCATTACACCTGTGTGAGTAAATCTCCAACAGTGTTCACAAGTTCACTTAGCCCTGTCCCCTTTAAGGCAGAAACTGCAAGCACTGAATCCCTTCCCAACTTGTGAACTAACTCCCTGAAATTTTCTTCAGCCTCTGGCAAATCTATCTTATTTGCCGCAACAATCCGCGATTTTTTAATCAACTCAGAATCATACAGTTTTAACTCCTCATTCACCGTCATATAATCTTCGTAAGGGTTTTTGCTCAAATCAACCAGATGAATGAGCAGTCTCGTCCGTTTAACATGACGCAAGAACTCATCACCAAGCCCTTTCCCATGATGGGCGCCCTTCACCAATCCTGGAATCTCAGCTATGATGAATCTCTTGAAAGGTTCATATTCAACTATCCCGAGAGTAGGTTTGAGCGTAGTGAAAGGATAATCTGCAATTTTCGGTCTCGCGTTTGAAAGGTAGGCTATTAAGGTTGACTTCCCTGCATTTGGACACCCAATTACTCCAACATCCGCAATTATTCTCAGTTCCAGATTGAGACTTCTTTCCCCGCCTGCATGTCCTCTCTCCCGGATGCGTGGAGCTCTATTGGTGGAACTCTTCATACTAACATTTCCGCGCCCTCCATCTCCACCTTTTGCAACTATTACTCTACTTCCACCCTCAACCAGGTCAACTAAAACCTCTCCTGTCGCCGCATCAGATACCACAGTCCCAGGCGGAATCCTGATTACCAGCGTCTCCCCATCTTTACCCTTCTTACTCTTACCACTTCCATATGCGCCGGATTGAGATGTGAAATGGGTTAAATAGCGAAAATCAGCCAGGGTCTGCAGCTTACTATCCGTTTCCAATACCACATCACCACCGCTGCCTCCGTTCCCTCCATCCGGTCCACCTCTCGGGACAAACTTCTCACGACGGAAACTTACACAACCATCTCCGCCATCTCCAGCTTTTACACAGATTTTCGCTCTGTCAACAAACATCAACACTCACACTGCGATTCAGACACTGGGCTGTCATGTGCCTTAGTATGGGAGACATCCTGCGGAGGGCTTTGGAAAATTACTACGTAGGATGTCTCCCATGCTAACCTCTGCTGTCTGAATCAGAGAACACTCACAATACGAGGTCTTCCATTCTTACTCTCAAATTTAACAACCCCATCAGCCTTCGCAAATAGGGTATCATCACTGCCAATGCCAACATTTCTGCCAGGTGCGAACTTTGTGCCACGCTGCCTTATAAGTATATTGCCTGCCCTGACAAGCTGCCCGCCAAACCGTTTTACACCTAACCTCTGTGACCTGCTTTCACGACCATTCCGGGAACTTCCCATTCCCTTCTTATGCGCCATTGCTACTCACCTCCACAACCAATTTCCTTTATTTCCAGTTCTGTATATTCCTGACGATGTCCAGCCTTACGGCGGTATTTCTCCCTTTTCTTCTTCTTGAAAATAATTTTCTTCCTCCCACGTCCATGCCCTATTACCTGAGCTACCACTTTTGCATTTTTTACTTTTGGTTGTCCCACTTTTACCTTCTCGCCATCAACAACTAAGAGAACCTCACTGAGTTCAATGGATTCCCCGGTTTGCTCATTAAGTTTTTCCACTTTGATTCTATCACCAGCTGAAACCTTGTACTGTTTTCCTCCAGTTGCAACCACAGCATACATCGTTTCCCCTCCATTAATAACGGCATAACTATAGCATACGACATCCCTTATGTCAAGAGTCACCATCGCCTCCGGCTCGGAGACTTCGTGGAAAAATCAGGTAGGCTGGATCTTATCTAATCCAACGCTAAGGCAAATTTTATGGCTTTGCCTACGGAGCTTATCTTTTCCTGTTTTAACAGGCATATACGTTCTACAAGGAGTGATTTTCGTATAGTAATAATCATATCTAAATTAGCAACACACTTTTTCATCAAGCCATCTTCTTTCGTAAGCGGCACCTCTACAGGAATGTTACGCATAGTCTGAGTTACTTCTGCTACGGTAACAGCATCACGAACTCGGTAAGCTTCATCTCGAGAAAGCAAGACAACCGGCCGTCGGCCAATCGGTTTGGGTATATCTGCCCACCAGACCTCTCCCCTCTTCATGACCAATCCTCTTTAGCATCCAAAACTTCGAGTTCCGCCTTCTCAAAGCTCTCCAAATCAAACACTCTTTCGGGCTTCCGTTTGTAGCCATCTTCGTAGCACTTGATCATTTGTGCCTTTTCCCTCTGCTGTAACCAGAAACGAATGGCCCGGCCAATAACAGCGCTACGTCCAATGCCCATCCTTGCGCACACCTTTTCTATCTCTTTAAAATCGTCTTTCGGTAAGCTGATGGCGATTTTACGCACATTCTGCATTAGAACCACCCCCATACTAAAGTATAACCATCTTCATACCACTTGTCAAGGAAATACCAAAATCTTATCCATTCTTATATCCCGTCTCATACATAGCTACAATATTTTCCGGAGGACTGACCGGCTGAATATTATGGCATGGGGCAAGAACATGGTCAGGCTTTTCACGGTTAAGCACAGCAAGCCAGCGTTCTCTGGAGTCATTGTCTCCTTAAACATAATTTCTGTAATTAAACTGAATAGAAAAAAAGGCGGCCAGAAATCTGGGAGCCGAGGTAGAGTCAAAAACAAAAAAATGTCAGGTTCAAACTTTTTCCTTATTGTTGGGTTGTGCTTATGATATAATCTTAATAAAGATGAGAAAAAAAGAAGTAGTAAATTATCTTAAGAGTCGGTGGGAAGCGGTGCATGAGATTGAGATTGAGGAACTAAGAAAAACATCTTTAAAAGATCGATTTGACCTGACCTTAGCAATATTTGATTTAGGCAAAAATTTGAACTTGCGTGCCAAAAGAACTGATTCTGAGACTTACGATATAATGAAAAAGTGGCGACAGTTAAAGGATTATTATAGTGAGCCGAAATAAAATAAAGTCTCTTCTGAGTCCTTTAGAAGCATTGCTTAATTTTTTATCCCATGCAGGGGTCAAAAGTTTGATAATTGGGGGAGTTGCTGCCAGTATACTTGGAAAAGCACGTTTCACTGCTGACATTGATGGTCTTATCTTCCTCCCGAAAGATGATCTGGAAAATTTCCTGAAGAAAGCTACCAGGTACGGTTTATCACCCCGGATTACAAATGCTATCGAATTCGCTCAAAAAAATCGGGTTCTTCTTCTCAAACATGAAGCGAGTGGTGTTAATATTGACCTGTCTCTTGGTATTCTCCCTTTTGAAATTGAGGCTTTGAGTCGTGGTAAAGTTTTTAAAACAGGAAAGTTGACGTTTCAACTGCCAACCCCTGAGGATTTAATAATAATGAAGGCAGTTGCTCATCGGCCAATAGATTTGGAAGATATTCGGTCTGTTTTAGAGGTAAATCCAAACCTTGATTTTAAACGCATCAAATACTGGGTTAAAGAATTTGCTAAAATTTTGGAGACGCCTGAGATATTTGATGATCTTAAGAAACTACTTCCCAAATAGATTATGAAGCAACTATACTAACCCCCTGAATATAAAATAAGAGGGCTGTGGTTACCTGCCTGACATGACCAGAACGGCGCACTTCTGTATTCAGGCTCAGGTTGCTTAAACTTCCTCATAACTATTTTGGACCTATCCATTCTTATATCCCGTCTCATACATAGCTACAATATTTTCCGGAGGACTGACCGACTGAATATTATGGCAGGGGGCAAGGATATAACCGCCACCCTTCCCTAAGATACGAAGATTGTCAATTACTTCCTGGCGAACCTCTTCCACCGAACCAAAAGCCAATGTGTGCTGATTGTCCACACCCCCGTGAAAAATCACCTTGTCTCCAAAATCGCGTTCGAGAGCTTCCCGCTCCATTCCTTTGCACCGCCATTGAATGGGGTTTAAAACATCAATCCCAGCCTCAATCATATCTGGAACGATTTTCCTGACAGCTCCGTCACTGTGAAAAAATACAAAAGCACCAGCCTGATGAGCCAGATCCATCATACGCTTCATCCTCAGGATAAAGAATTCACGAATCTGGGCAGGAGAGTACATCAAGTCCTCCTGCGAGCCAAAATCTTCTGCTACATAGGTAATCATTACCTTTCCCGGAATCTGCTCGTAGATGCGAAGAGTATTCTCATAGCACAGGTCAAACAGCTTATCGAGACAGAAATGCACAATTTCAGGGTTGAGTATCAGGTCCATAAAGGCCTGTTCCTGACCGCGCAAGTTTTTATAGGTCAAAAATGGTTCTGAACCACCGCCGCGAATAGGATACATTTCTTCACCAGAAACCTGAGCGGGAATCTCTGAGTAATCATACCAATCCGGATTAGGCCATTTGTAATTCTGTTTGATCTCATCAAGCATCTTGTATTCAGCTAACGGATGATAGACACACTCTGAGTAAACACCGCTTTCATAGCTCACTTCCTTAAGACGACAGCCAAAAACATCTGTATGCTCCGGAAGAGAAGGTCCTATGTATCTTGGTCCTACCGTGATGACCTTATCAATATGCAAATGTTCAAACAATGCTTTTTCAGTCCCACAACCTAAATATTTCATAAGTTTTGCTGTAACCTCTTCGGTAGCCCAGTAGTCCATCGGGATACGGTCAGGTTTCCCACGATTAAGCACAGCAAGCCAGCGTTCTCTTGGAGTCATTGTCTCCTCAGGTATAATTTCTGCAATTAAACTGAATAGATTTTAATGGGTCTGTGAAATATGAATCTTCTTCTATTTCAGCAGTTTGACGAGAACCATCTGGGCGCCATCCCCACGGCGTGGGCCGACCTTTATTGCCTGTATATACCCGCCTTTCCTCTCAGAAAAGCGCGGTGCAATTGAATTGAAAACATCTTGCGTTATTTCTTTATCCCGAACTGCTCTGAAAACTTGCCGTCTTGAATGAATATCGTTTTTTTTTGCCACTGTTATGAGATGCTCAGCCAGTTTCTTCAGTTCCTTACCTCTTGCCTGCGTCGTCTTTATCTCCTGACGCTTAAAAAGAGCTTTCAAAAGGTTAAGCATCAAACCTTTATGTTCTCTTGTGGTCGGAACGAGTTTTTTTCGTCCCTTGCGATGGCGCATCTTTCTCCTCTTCCTCCAGTTTCATTCCAAAAGATAAATTCATCTCCGCAAGTATCTGTTTTATTTCACTTAGAGATTTCTTTCCGAAATTCTTGTACTTTAACATCTCCTGTTCTGTCTTCTGAACAAGACCCCTTATCGTTTTTATCTTCGCAGCCTCCAGACAGTTTTGTGAACGCACAGAGAGTTCAAGCTCGCTGACAGGCATATTGAGATACTCAACTCTTTTCTTTTCTTCCTCACTTAACTCTTCTTCAATTTCCTCTTCTTCTTCCTCAGTAGTAACAAATTTTGAAAGGTATTTCCTTAAAAGCTGTGCGGCCTGATCTACAGCTTCACCAGGGGTTACGACTCCATTGGTCCATATTTCAATAATCAGACGATTATAATCTGTTCTCTGCCCAACACGCGCGTCCTCCACGGTATAGTTTGCCTTCCTCACCGGTGAAAAAACGGAGTCAACAGGTATAACCCCTATGGGCTGCTCCTCTTTCTTATTCATCTCAGCTGGAACATACCCACTACCGGCTGCAACTTCCATCTCAATGTTGAGTTTTCCTCCTTTATCCAGGGTCGCAATATGCAAACCTGGATTAAGGACTTCAACCCCGCTGTCAGTGATAACATCAGCCCCGGTAACCTCCCCCTGTCCCTTTGCAGAAATCTTCGCAATTCTTGGAGATCCATCCGCAACCTTCAGTATCAACTGTTTCAGGTTGAGAATAATTTCAGCACAATCTTCCCTGACTCCCGAAATTGTGCTGAATTCATGCGGCGCACCCTCTATTCGCACAGAAGTCACTGCTCCTCCCTTAACGGAAGAAAGAAGAACTCTACGCAATGAATTGCCAACTGTAATCCCATAACCGCGCTCAAGAGGTTCCACTATGAATTTACCATAATTTTTCGTAAGTGTCTCCTGGTCGCACTTAACTTCACGAGGCATTTCAAGCCCTTTCCACTTTGGGCTCATTTGTCTCCTCCTCTACTTTGAATAAAGTTCCACAATAGACTGTTCCCGGATAGGTGGCATCTCCTCACGAGCTGGAAATCTCAAAACCTTCCCTTTCAATTCCGATTCATTAAATTCAAGCCACGCAGGGCCTTCCCCCTCAGCTGCTGCTTCAAATCCTTCCTTGACAACATTCAGACCGCGGCTTTTCTGTCTAAGCTCAATTTCATCTCCAACTTCCACCGAATACGATGGGATATCCACCTTTTTCCCGTTGACAAGGAAATGACCATGCCTTACCAGTTGTCTTGCCTGAGGACGGCTCGCTGCAAACCCGAACCTGAAAACAACATTATCAAGCCGCCTTTCAAGTAACTGCAAAAGATTTACACCGGTAACACCTTTCATACGCTCAGCTTTCTTGAAAAGAAGTCCGAATTGCTTTTCCATAAGACCGTAAATACGCCGGGCTTTTTGCTTCTCTCTCAATCTAATACCGTAACCGGAAAGTTTGCGAACGAATCTGGATTTCCTGCCGGGAGGATAATTCCTCACTGACAAAGCACATTTTTCTGTCAGACAACGTTTCCCCTTCAGGAAAAGTTTCTGTCTCTCCCTTCTACATAACCTGCAAACAGGTCCTGTATACCTACCCATACTTTATACCCTCCTTCTCTTTGGAGGACGACACCCATCATGAGGTATCGGTGTTTCATCCTTTATCATTGTTATCCCCAGACCTGCAGCCTGAAGAGACCTTATTGCCGCTTCCCTGCCAGCACCAGGGCCCTTGACATATACATCTACCTGTTTCATCCCATACTCTTTTGCAACCTGAGCTGATGAGCGAGCAGTCATCTGAGCGGCAAAGGGAGTGCTTTTTCTTGAACCTTTAAAACCAACGCTGCCAGAGCTCGCCCAGCAAAGAACATTTCCCTTCATATCCGTTATTGTGACTATGGTGTTATTAAATGTTGCTTTAACATGAGCAATGCCTTTTGGAACTTCAATGGTAATCTTCTTCCTTACCCGTGTCCCTTTTCTCCTGGGCTTTGGCATCTAAACTCCCCTTTCTCTATTTCTGCCCCGGCAAGAGCGACCTTTTCTTCCTTACGCCTACTTGTTTCCGCGGCCCCTTCCTCGTTCTTGCATTAGTCTTGGTTCTCTGACCTCGAGCAGGTAACCCCCTCTTGTGTCTCATCCCGCGGTAACTGCCTATATCCATTAATCTCCTTACACTCGTTGTCACCTCACGCCGCAGGTCACCTTCCACTTTATAATCAGAGCGTATTATAGCGGCTATCCTGCTTATTTCATCTTCTGTCAAATCCTTCACGCGGGTATCAGGGTTTACTTTAACTTCCTCAAGTATCTTACTGGATGAATCACGACCGATACCATGGATATAGGTAAGGCCTATCTCCACCCTTTTATCCTTAGGAAGGTCTATACCAACAATCCTTGCCATACTATCTCCTCATCCTTGTCTTTGCTTATGGCGCGGGTTACGGCAGATAACTCGCACAACTCCCTTACGCCTTATTATCCTGCACTTTTCACATATTGCCTTAACAGAACTACGAACTTTCATCGATCATTTATACCTGTATGTGATTCTTCCTCTCGTTAAATCATACGGTGAAAGTTCCACCGCTACCTTGTCCCCAGGTAAAATGCGGATATAGTGCATTCGCATCTTCCCTGAAATATGTGCAAGAACCTTATGCCCGTTTTCCAGTTCAACACGAAACATAGTATTTGGCAAAAGTTCTATTACCTTCCCCTCTACTTTTATCAGTTCTTCTTTACCCATCTATTGCGTGTTTAACCCTGGCAAATGTCGCCTCCGGGTCTTTACCTGCATCTACAGACTCAAGAAGCTTCCTGCTCCGATAGTAATCAATCAACTCCGCAGTTTCTTCCTCATAAGCTTTCAAACGAACTTCTACTACCTCCCTCCTATCATCATCGCGCTGATACAATTCCCCACCACACACATCGCATATTCCGGATTTCCTCGGGGGCATATTCTTTATATGATAAATCGCACCACATTCCAAGCATTGCCTTCTCCCGGAAAGACGCTGTATCAAAACTTCCGGTGGAGCTTCAAAATTTATCACTGCATCCGGTGAAACCCCTCCCTCATCAAGGATAGTCTGAAGAGCCTCAGCCTGGTTCTTTGTCCTCGGAAATCCATCAAGGATAAAACCTTTCTCACAGTCCTTCATATTTCCCCTCAGAATACCTATCACTATATCATCAGGAACAAGTTTTCCTTCATTCATATATTGAGAAGCTTCCTTCCCGAGTTGTGTCCCTTCCTTGACCGCTTCTCTCAACATGTCCCCGGTAGAAATGTGGGGAACCCTGTATTCCGATTGAATCATCTTTGCCAGTGTTCCTTTCCCTGCACCAGGGGCTCCTAACAGTACCAGTTTAACGGCGCCCACGCAGTTTCACCTTTTTCATAAAACCATCATAATGCCGCATAAGAAGCTGAGATTCTACCTGCCGCACTGTATCAAGCACAACACCAACAATAATGATTGTCCCCGTACCTCCGCAGAAACTTGCCACTAAATAATCAATCCTGAATCCGCTGCTAATTATTGTCGGGATAATAGCAACAAAGGCAAGTCCAACAGCTCCTGCAATAGTGATTCTATTCATTACCCTGTAAAAATAATCAGAGGTTGGTTTCCCTGGACGAATACCCGGAATGAAACTCCCGTACTTTTTCATATTATCGGCAATCGTAACAGGGTTAAAAGTTATAGCGGTATAAAAATAGCAGAAAAATATTATAAGTAGTACATAGAGGCTATTGTATAACCATGTTCCGGGACTCAGGAAAGCACCTATATCTTTCAGAACTTCACTGTTAGAAAACTGAGTTATTGTTCCTGGAAACATCAAGATGGCAGCCGCAAAAATAACAGGAATCATTCCCGCATGATTCACCCGCAATGGTATATAGCTTGACTGCTGGCTGTATACCTTCCTTCCAACAATCCTCTTAGCATGCTGGACAGGTATTCGTCTCTGCGCCTGCGTGAGAATTACCACTCCAGCGGTCATTGCAACAGTAACCATCAATAAAAACAAAAGCACAAAAGGTTTTATCTGTCCGAGTCGTAACAATTCAACAGCTCTCAAGAATGCAACCGGCATACGAGAAATAATATTAGCAGTTATTATCAGCGAGATGCCGTTGCCTATCCCATGATCAGTAATCTGCTCACCTAACCACATGACAAATACTGTGCCCGCTGTAAGTGTGATAACAGCCATTATTCTGAACTGCCACCCAGGATTGGCAACAATAACAGCACCAAAAGCTTCCGGATTTTCAACCCATCTGCTTATCATAAACGCCTGCAATAGACATATAGGAATAGTAGAATACCTTGTATACTGTTGAATTTTCCTTCTCCCTGCCTCACCTTCTTTTGCGAGTCGTTCAAGAGACGGGACAACCGCAGTCAGAAGCTGAAAGATGATTGACGCACTGATATATGGCATTATGCCAAGTCCAAAAACTGCCAGTTGACTCAGAGCGCCTCCTGCAAACAAATCTGCCAGACCGAAGAGTGTCCCTCTTGCCTGTTCAAAAAAACGAGCAAGAGCCTGACCATCAACACCTGGTACCGGAATATGGCAGCCAAACCTGAAAACTATGAGAAGACCTGCGGTAAATAGCAGCCTTCTTCTCAATTCTGGAATTCTGAAAACATTCCTGAAAGCATCTAACATTGTATCGCCTTTCCTCCTGCAGATTCTATCGCTCTTCTTGCTTTCAAACTGAAACTATCAGCTTTAACGACAAGGGGTTTTTCAATCTTCCCTCTCCCGAGTATCTTCACAGGTCCTTTCCTCACCAACCCTTTTTCTTTGAAGACCTCAGGCCCAACTTCACTATTAGCGGGAAAAATTGCTAAATTCTCTATATTTACAATTTCATACTCTTTCTTAAAAATATTCTTAAACCCACGCTTTGGCACCCTGCGAATGAGAGGCATCTGACCACCTTCGAAACCGGGTCTTGGTCCACTTGAGCGGGCTTTCTCTCCTTTTGTCCCTCTCCCGCAAGTTTTCCCATGTCCAGAAGCACGGCCAACACCCACTCTCTTCACCCTCTTTACAGCACCCCTGGCTGGTTTCAAACTACCAAGTTTCATTGCAATAACCACCAATTCCCGCTCATAATATATCTCCAGAACGCATTAGCGCCCTTTCCTCAATCTTTTGGGACTCCATCAATGCATTCATTGTCGCCCGCACCAGGTTAAGAGGGTTTGACGACCCGAGCGATTTGGTGAGAATATCTGAAACACCCGCGGATTCCATAACTGCTCTAACAACTCCCCCTGCTATGACACCCGTCCCTTCGCCAGCCGGTTTCAGAACAACCTTTGCTGAACCAAATTTCCCCGTCACCCGATACGGGACGGTTGTGTTTCTACGCGGGATACTGACAAGATTTTTCCTGGCAAGCGCAGTCCCTTTCCTGATTGCCTCAGCAACCTCATTTGCCTTCCCGAGACCATAGCCGACATTGCCATTCCCATCACCTGCCACAACCAGAATGCTAAAACTAAACCTCCTGCCACCTTTGACTACTTTGGCAACCCTGTTTATCTTTACAACATGTTCAATGAATTCAGGCTCGGCAACCTTAACTCGTTTTTTTTCTGCCATTGTCTCCCCTACAAACACTTAAAAGACAAGGCCGCCTCCCCGGCAAGCCTCTGCAAGTGCCTTCACACGACCATGATATGGATAACCACCACGGTCAAAAACAACTTTCTTTATTCCACGTTCCTTACATTTCTCAGCCAGCAGCTTTCCCACAAATTCTGCGGCTTTCACATTACCACCATAACTCATCTTCTCTTTGAATTCGGCGGAGAGGCTTGAACAAGACAGGATAATTTTCCCCTCCACATCATCAATGACCTGCGCATAAATATGTTTCAAACTCTTAAACACACAAAGCCTCTCTCTCCCTGAAACACCTCTGATTACTTTCCTCACTCTTCTATGCCTTTTAACTCTTGCTTCCCTCTTGTTCATCATGCGGCTTTCTTCCCTGCTTTCCTTCTGACATATTCCCCAATATTTCTCACACCTTTGCCTTTGTATGGTTCAGGCGGACGCAGTTGCCTGATACCGGCAGCAAACTTCCCGACCTTCTCTTTATCAACCCCCCTGATTACAATTTGGGTTATAGCGAGTTGTTCAACTACCGGCTTCTTGATAACCTCCATTGTAATTCCATCCGGAATTGCAATATCAATGCTATGCGAATGCCCCAAATTCAGAACTAACTTTTCATCCCGAACCTGCGCACGATATCCAATCCCGCGCATTTCGACTACTTTTTCAAACCCGGCGCTCACCCCCATGACCATGTTAGCAAGCAAGCTCCTGGACAAACCATGAAGAGATTTCTCCTGCCTCCCATCACCTATCCTGCGGAGAGATATTTTATCCCCGGCAATCCTGATCTTCACTGAAGAATGGAACTCCCTCTTCAGCCCGCCTTTTGGACCGTTTACTTCTACAAAATTACCGGCAATTTCGACCTTAACTCCATCAGGAATCAATACGGGTGCATTTCCAATCCGGGACATCAGCATAATCCTCTACCACACATAACATAAAACCTCTCCGCCAATATTTTCTTCCCTGCATTCTTCATCAGTCTTCATTCCTCCTGAAGTAGAAATAATTGCAATACCAACCCCGCCATGAACTCTCGGAATATCCTTTGCCTTTACCCATAACCGCAATCCCGGCCTACTCACCCTCTTAATACCACCAATCATAGCTTCACCATTCCCATCGTACCGAAGGAAAATCTTTAGAATACCTTGTTTTTCATCATCCGTTCTTTCCCAATTTTTGATAAACCTCTTCTCTTTAAGAATCCTCGCTATTTCCTGCTTTTCCTTAGAGCAGGGCATATCAACATCTAAGTGTTTCGCATGGCTTGCGTTACGAATACGAGTGAGCATATCGGCTATTGTGTCGGTCATAGTCATTTGCTTCCTCCACTACCAGCTTGCTTTTGTCACACCTGGAATCTCACCGCGAAGTGCCCGCTGTCTGAAACAGATACGGCACATCTGAAACTTGCGCATATAACCACGCGGACGCCCACAAATAGGGCAGCGGTTATATTCCCGCACTTTGAATTTCGGCGTTCGCTTCGCTTTTGCAATCAATGATTTTTTAGCCATAGTCTATCACTGGCGAAATGGCATCCCCAGCAACCGCAACAGTTCCCTCGCTTCCTCATCATCTGTTGCTGCGGTGACAATTGTTATCGCCATCCCATAAACATTTTCAATCTTGTCATAACTGACTTCAGGAAATATTGATTGCTCTCTGATTCCGAGAGTATAGTTCCCCATTCCGTCAAAAGCTTTTGGGAGAACTCCCCTGAAATCCCTTATACGGGGCAGACCCGCATTTACAAGTCTATCAAGAAATTCATACATCCTCTTGCCCCGTAGAGTAACCATACAGCCGATTTGATCCCCTTTGCGCAATTTAAAACTTGCTATAGATTTTCTCGCTTTCGTTGTGACAGGCCTCTGACCGGTTATAAGAGCAATTTCGGAAACCGCTTCATCAAGAACTTTTGAATCTATTGTTGCTTTCCCCAACCCCGCATTAATAACTATCTTCTCAAGTCTTGGCACTTGAAGTTTGTTCTTATACCCAAACTTTTTCATCAACGCCGGGATTGTTTCCTCTCTGTATTTATCCTCAAGACGCGCCATATCTAAATCATCTCCTGACACTTGCGACAATATCTCATCTTTGTCCCATCTTCTAAAGTTTTCTTTCCAACTCGCGTTGGTTGATTACATCTAGGACAACACAGCATCACATTTGAAACATGGATGCCTGCCTCTTTCTGTATAATTCCACCCTGCTCCTGTTTTGCCGGATTTGGTCTTACATGTTTTTTTGCTAAATTCACCCCTTCCACAATTACTCTCTGGCTCTTAGGAAATACACGCAGAATTTTACCCTTCTTCCCACGGTCCTTCCCGGCAATTGCCATAACTGTATCATCTCTTCTTACATGCATTTTCACAGAACCTCAGGTGCAAGCGAAACAATTTTCGTAAAAGTTTTTGCTCTGAGCTCTCTCCCCACAGGCCCAAATATTCTCGTTCCAAGTGGATTTTTCTGTTTATCAATGATGACAACCGCATTACTGTCAAATTTTATATAGGAGCCATCCGGTCTTCTGCTCTCCTTATTTGTTCTGACAACAACTGCTCTCACCACATCCCCTTTCTTAAAAGCTCCTCCGGGCATCGCTTCTCTAACTGAAGCAACAATCACATCTCCAATCCTCGCATATCTGCGCCTTGAACCCCCCAGCACGAGAATACATCGGACTCTCCTTGCCCCGGAATTATCAGCTACATTTACAACTGAACGTGGTTGAATCATACTTCTTCTCTTGCTCTCTCAATAATCTGGAGTAAACGCCACCGCTTGGTTCTACTTAAGGGTCTTGATTCCACAATCTTCACCCTATCTCCGGTATGTGCTTCATTCTTCTCATCATGCGCCTTAAACTTAGCTCTTCTCCGTATGATACGATTATATACAGGATGCCTCAGCAGACGCTGAATCTCCACCACTATTGTCTTATCCATCCTATCACTCACAACTGTCCCAGCCATTACTTTTTTCAATTTCCTAATTCCCCTCTAAACAGTTCAGAGTTTCTAGTTGAGAGTTCATAAGTTTAGTCACGAACTTTTCTCCTTCAGAATAGTCTTTATCCTTGCAACAATCCTCCTCACTTCCATGATTCTTCCAGAGTTTTCAAGCTGTCCTGTTACAGCCTGAAATCGCAGATTATACTGCTCTTCCAGAAATTGCCTTTCTTTCTCCTGCAATTCCTCTACTGTCAAATCTCTTAACTCTTTAGCCTTCATCCGCCTAAAACCTCAAATCTTGTCCTCATCGGCAATTTACATGCGGCAAGCCTCATCGCTTCTCTCGCAAGAGACTCATCAACGCCTTCCAGCTCAAAGAGAACCCGCCCCGGCTTTACCACAGCTACCCAGTGATCCGGCGAACCTTTCCCTTTTCCCATTCTTGTCTCAGCAGGTTTTGCGGTAACAGGCTTATCCGCGCACAACCTCACCCAGATTTTCCCGCCGCGCTTTACATGCCTGGTAAGAGCAACGCGTGCGGCTTCAATCTGCCTATCCGTCACCCACGCTGGCTCAAGAGCTTTCAACCCATATTCACCAAAAGATACACCTGCCCCCCGCAGGGCTTTCCCGCTCATCCGCCCGCGATGAGCCTTTCTAAACTTTACTCTTTTCGGAACAATCCCCATCCACCCTCACTCCTCAGCTTCCTCAACAAACTCGCCTTTATATATCCACACTTTAACTCCAACCAGTCCATATAGAGTTTTGGCCTCGATACACGCATAATCAATATCTGCCCTCAGCGTATGCAGAGGAACTCTTCCTTCTCTATACCATTCAGTGCGGGACATCTCCGCCCCTCCAAGCCTTCCGGAACAGGCAATTTTTATACCCCCGGCGCCTGCACCAATGCTTGCGGCAACTGCTCTTTTCATTGCCCTGCGGAAAGAAATTCTTCTTGCAAGCTGTTCTGCAACATTTCTGGCAACAAGCTCAGCACTCAATTCAGGAGACTTAACTTCCTCAATATCAATAGAAACTTCCCTGTTTGTCATTTCCTGCAGCTCTTCACGCAGCCTGTCAATGTCTGCTCCCCGCCTTCCTATGACTATTCCAGGTCTCGCAGTCCAGAGCACAACTTTCATCTTATCAGATGCCCTCTGAATTTCAACTCTGGTTACTGCCCCGTGTTTCAACCTCTCCTTGACGAAGTCTCTCACGCGAATGTCTTCCTGAAGAAACTTACCATAATCCCGGCGGGCAATCCATTTAGATTTCCAGCGTCTGGTCTCAGCCAGTCTGAAACCAACAGGGTTTACTTTCTGTCCCACTTTTCCTCCTTCAGAACTACCCGCAGATGCGAACTCTTCTTCCTGATCGGAGCGGCTTTTCCCATAGCTCTTGCCCGGAAACGTTTTAGAGTTGGTCCCTGATTAACAACTGCCTCTGCAAGATAGAATTTATCTATATCAACTGTTTTCTTCTCTTGTTTCCCCCTCTCCTGAATGTTTGCAACAGCGCTCTTTATTCCTTTCTCCACAACTTCCGCAGGTTTTTGTTTTAACATAGATAAAACACCAAAGGCTTCATTTACATTTCTCCCCCTCACAAGATCTAAAACCAGTCTGAGTTTACGAGGAGATATACGAATATATTTTATTTCTGCTCTCCCTTCCATCATTTAGGAGCCCTTACTGGAGCCTTCTCAGCTCTTGCCCCACTATGCACGCGGAAAGTTCTGGTAGGGGCAAATTCACCAAGTTTATGACCTACCATGCTCTCCGTTATATACACAGGGATAAACTTCATACCATTATGAATAGCAAAAGTGTAACCAACAAACTCAGGAATAACAGTTGAACGTCTTGCCCATGTCTTTATTGGCTCTTTCCTCCCTGACCTTTCCATCCTCTCAACTTTTTTCACAAGTTTCTCATCCACATAGGGACCTTTTGCAACAGACCTTGCCATACTACTTTCTCCTCTTGAGAATCAATCTATCAGAAGGTTTCCGCTTCTTCCTCGTTTTGTATCCCTTCGTAGGTTTCCCCCATGGAGTTACTGGAGGTCTACCGCCTGCCGACTTACCTTCCCCGCCGCCGAGTGGATGGTCAATCGGGTTCATTGCAACACCTCTCACCTCGGGTCTCTGTCCCAGCCATCTCGCACGACCAGCTTTGCCGCTGGATATACTTCCATGCTCCATGTTTCCAACCTGCCCGATGGTTGCCTGACAATTCAGAAGTATAAGCCTGATTTCCCCTGAAGGTAATTTGACATGAGCAAACTTACCTTCTTTTGCCATAAGTTGTGCAGATGTTCCCGCACTTCGCACAAGCTGTCCACCTCTTCCATGATATAATTCAATATTATGAATAAAAGTGCCATCTGGAATCTTGCTTAAAGGCAGCGCATTACCATCTTTTATCTCAGCGTCAGGTCCTGATTCCACCTCGTCATTAACTTTTAACCCGTGAGGAGCAATAATATACCTCTTCTCCCCATCCCCATACTGCAGGAGAGCAATTCGTGCTGAGCGATTCGGATCATACTCAATAGAAACCACTTTTGCTTTTATGCCCGTTTTATCCCTCTTAAAATCTATTATCCTGTAAAGTCTCTTATGTCCTCCACCACGATGCCGTACAGCCAACCTCCCATCTGAATTTCTCCCGCCCGTGCGCTTTAATGGCCGGAGAAGATTTTTTTCAGGTTCTGTTTTTGTAATTTCATCAAAACCAGGGAGAATTTTGAACCTTTGTCCCGGAGTCGCTGGTTTAAATTTACGCAAACTCAATCTTATCACCCTTTCTCAGAGTTACAACAGCTTTTTTCCAATCCGGTGTTTTCCCAACTCTTTGTCTGACCCTCTTCTTCTTCCCCCGCACAAAACTGGTATTGACATGCACCACCTTCACCTTGAAAAGTTCTTCAATAGCTTTCCCTATCTCAATCTTTGTTGCATTCCCACCCACACGAAAAGAGTATTTATTCTCCTTCTCACTCATCCCTGTACTTTTCTCTGTAAGAACAGGGCTTTTTATAATGATATGCGAATCCACCTTAATCCTTAATCCTGTTTTGAGCAATTCTCCGCTCAAGAAATTCAAGACTCCCTTTACTGATTAGTAAATGGTCACAGTCCAGCACATCATATGTATTCAAAGATAAAGGAGCCTGTAAACGCACCTCTCTTATATTCCTGAAAGATTTACGGACATTTTCCCCGGGATTATTCACTATGACTAAGATTTTTCCCGCGAGTTTCAACCCCTCCAGAATTTTCACAGCATCTGCCGTCTTTGGTGAGGAAAACTCAAAATCTTCAATCACGGCGATTTTCCCTTCCCGCATCCTTGCACTGAGCGCAGTGGCGAGAACCTTCCTTTTCACTTTTTTCGGAAACTTGTGTGAATAATCCCTGCCATTTGGTCCATGCGCAACTCCACCTCTACGCCAGATCGGAGATGTATTTGAACCAGCTCTCGCATGCCCTGTCCCCTTCTGCCTCCAGGGTTTGGCTCCTCCACCACTGACCTCAGCCCTGTTCTTTGTCCTTGCCTGTCCGCGTCTCTGATTTGCGAGATGCGCAACAACTGCACTGTGGACGAGATGCTCTTTCACCGGAATGCGAAAAATCTCATCTTTAACCTCAACTTCCCCAACCTTTTCCCCATCACTATTGTATAATGCAATACTTGCCATCCCTACCCCGCCTTCTTCTTCGCTTTCTTAATAACCAGGTATCCTCCGTTTGCACCGGGAACTGCCCCTTCCACAATGAGCGAATTCTTCTCCACATCAACCTTCAACACTTTCAGGTTCTGTGTGGTAACACGCCTCCTGCCGGCGTGACCCGCCATTTTTGTTCCCTTGAAGACACGCGATGGGTCAGCTGAAGCTCCAATAGAACCGGGACGACGATTCCATTTGTGAGTACCATGGCTGCCAGGACCGCCAGCAAACCCCCATCGTTTCACAACCCCTGTAAAACCTTTCCCCTTTGATACACCTGTTACGTCCACAAAATCGCCGGGTGAGAACATATCAACCCTTAGTTCCTGGCCTGACTTGTATTCATCCGGACTCTCTAATCTGAATTCCCTCACAATCTTCCTGGGCTCAGCACCCCACTTTTTGAAATGCCCGAGGAGAGATTTCTTCACATTTCTCTTCTTCTCTTCAAAACCAAACTGGATGGCAGAATATCCATCCTTATCTTTTGTTTTCCTCTGGATAACAGTGCATGGACCAGCTTCCATTACAGTAGCGGGTAGAACTTCTCCCGTGTCCGTAAATAATTGTGTCATACCAATTTTTTTGCCTATCAACCCCACACTCATTTTAAAGTTTTATTTCAGCATCCACTCCTGCCGGCAAATCCAATCTCATCAACGCATCCACTGTCTTTGAAGTAGGTTCCAGAATTTCCAGTAACCTCTTATGTGTCCTTATTTCAAATTGTTCTCTCGATTTCTTATCAATGTTTGGACCTCTCAAAACAGTAAACTCCTCCCTGCGGGACGGGAGGGGAACAGGTCCGGAAACTTTGGCACCGGTTCGCTTTGCTGTTTCCGCAATCTCTACGACAGATTTATCAAGAAGCCTGTGGTCATAAGCTGTAAGCCGTATTCGGATTTTCTGTCCCGGCGTTACTACTTGTTTCTTTCTCCTGGCAACCATTTTTACTCCAGTATTTCCGTAATAAGACCGGCACCTACAGTCTTACCACCTTCCCTTATCGCAAACCTTAACTCCTTCTCCATCGCTATCGGCACTATCAACTCTACCTCTAAATTCACACTGTCCCCCGGCATTACCATC